>JANQMY010000619.1 GCA_028279895.1 Alphaproteobacteria bacterium | reverse complement strand
AGGGATCGGATTTTCGGAGCTATGAGCGGATACAACATCACCAATATGGTCAGGGTGAAGAAACAAGCTGCTATCGGCTGGGCAAAGAATTCGAAGACGTTCTGTCTGGTTATGATGAGCCCCTGGCGGAATGACTCCTCAAAGGTGGGTCCCAAGATGAAGCCGATGACAATGGGCGCCAGCGGAAAGCGATTGTACCGAAGCAAAAGTCCAATGATGCCGACGACGACGGCGACAACGACGTCCAGAAAAGAGTTTCGGATTACATAAGCTCCAGCCAGTGAAAGCGCGACGACGACGGCCATCACGACAGAGGTTGGTGTTGCGACAACACGGCTGAAAAGATGCGCACACACCATACCAGCCACGAACATCATCAAGTTGGCGAACAAGAGTGCGACGAAGATGGACGCAACCAGATCAGGAGATTCCGAAAACAGGCGTGCCCCGGGCGTAATGCCGTGTACGATCAGCGCGCCGAGCATGACCGCCGTCCCACCATCCCCAGGAATACCCAGTGCGAGTGTTGGGACGAGCGCCCCGCCTGTCACTGCGTTGTTGGCGGCCTCCGAAGCCACGATGCCTTCTGGCTCTCCTTTTCCAAACTCGCTCTTTCGGGGAGAGCCCATACGCGCTTGGGCATAACCGATCAGCGAAGCGACTGCGGCGCCAACGCCAGGAAGCACGCCCAAGAAGGTTCCGATTACGCAACTTCGCAAGAGGGTTCGAGATCGGATCCACCATTCGCGAAAGGGGGCCAATTTAAATCCCACCGACACGATGGGCTTTGAGACCTGTCTGGTCTTTTGAGCCGCCTGATAAAAGACCTCGGAAAGTGCGAAAAGCCCGATCAGGACAGACACGAGATTAAAGCCCGCGCTAAGGCTGAAAACGTCGAAGGTGAAACGCTGAACTCCGCTCATCTGATCAATGCCGACCGTGGCCATAAACAGGCCGAGAATCCCTCCCAACAGGCCCTTGACGGGTGTCCCTCTAGATACCCAGGCGATCGTCGTCAAAGAGAAGACAATCAGAGCGAAGATCTCTATGGGTCCGAACTCAAGTGCTATGGCTGCCAGCTGAGGTGCGGCTATCATCAACACGAGAAGGGAGAATACACCGCCTATTGTCGAAGATGTCGTTGACCAACCGAGTGCCTCCGCCGCAAGTCCTTTCCTCGCCATAGGATAACCGTCCAACACGGTTGCCGCCGACTGCGGTGTTCCAGGAACGTTGATCAGCAGCGCGGAAATGGAGCCGCCGTAAACCGAACTGCAGTACACGGAAAGAAGCAAGGCAAACGCTTGAGGCGCGTCCAGAACGAACGTAAACGGAAGGATCATGGCGAGGGCCGTGATCGTTCCTAGACCCGGGAGCGCTCCAACAAGAACGCCCAAAAAAACACCCCCGAAAAGGCACAATAGGACGCTGAAATCCAAAACCAAATCGAACGCGTCCAAAAGTACATCGAACGTCATTATATGGTGACCCTGGATGTATTAACCTAATCTTCCAAAGAACCTATATCGAATGAGACCACGGAGAAACCGGCAGTGGCATTCTCGCTATCTTTACTAGAATCACCCATATCGTCAGGACGGACACGGTACTGACGCATGACAGTATCCAGACCTTCCTGAAACCGAGTATCCACCCGACCAAAATAACGGTCGGTATCATGGAGAACACAAAGCCGAGCCAGTTATAGACGGCCGTCGCAGCAGCAACAGCCAAGACCGTTAGAATGAAGCGCGTCCAGTCCATTTGCCATTCCGGCGCGGTTTTCGAACTGAGAAAACTGAAGATGATAAGGCATAGCGATAACCCAGAAAGCAAAATCAAGTAAATTTGCGCGACGAAGAAAGGTGGGGCATCTCCTTTCAAAACAAATAATTGAGATTCTTGCCCTTGAGTTGTGCTAAATAAGAACAAAAATGTAACAAGAAGAGCGATCCCGTAGATGAAATCCAATCCATAGGATTTGTATTTTTTACTCATACGGCGTGCCCCCAACCCACAAGCGGCCACCTCAGGGGTTTTCCCGTGATGAGGCGGCCGCTTAACAAATCTAGATTTATTTATCCTTTGCTATGGTCGCCTTGAGCAGCTCTCCGTTCTTTGTCCACTCATTGTCATGGAAGGCCTTGAAGTCCTCGGCGCCCATGTAGCGGACATAGTATCGGGACTTCTTCATTTGCTCCAGGAAGGTCTTTTCGGAGGTTGCCTCCTTGCAGGTCTCGGACAACCACGAAACAACGTCGTCGGGAGCATCGGCCGGCGCGTAGAAGCCGTACCACACGGCCAAACTCAAGGGACGACCGATCTCCGCCGATGTCCGCACGTCCGGCAACTCGTTTGTCCGCTTGTCATCGAGGAGGGCCAGGAAACGCAGCCCGTGTATGGTGCCATTGCCGATATTGTCGACCGTCAGGTCCGCCTGTCCTCCAGCGACGAGCTTCGCTGCGGGGCCGCCGCCTTCAGTCGGGAGGAATCGGAACTTCAAACCGTATTCAAGGGCCACCGCAGCCTGAGCCACATGCGGCAATGATCCGGGCGGCGGCCCGGAGACGACCACTTCATTCTTGGATGCATGCTCCACGAGATCTTCGAAGGTCTTGAACTTACTGTCGGGCCCGGTCATCACCGCCATAGGACCATGGGTCACCAGGCAGATCGGTTTCCAACTATCTCTTCCATAGGGAACTTTCCGCATATGCGGCTGAAACGTGGCAGAGCCGATTGAATTATAGGTCAGCTGATAGCCGTCGGGTTCCGCATCCGCTCCCCTTGCCGCGCCAACCGTTCCACCCGCGCCTTGAACATTGATCGGCACGAACTCCTTGCCGGAAACTCGCTGCATGGCATTGAGAAATATCCGCGCCGACGTATTGGTGCCGCTTCCAGGACCGAACGGGATGATGACTTCGACCGGCCTGGAGGGGTAGTCGGCTGCCATGGCCGACGGGAGCACTCCCAAGCCCATGACTCCCAGGCAAGCCATGGACAGGAAAAAATTTGCCCCTTTTTTATATTTCATGACGATACTCCTTCCTGTTGCGATCTTTTATTTCAATATATGGAATACTATATTGTTATGTATAACATCGAATAAAAATATAGTTCTAGAAGTAAAAATACTTCCTTCGGGTAGAGAATATATATTTCAGCTGTGCGGCGAGAAGTGTATTATACTTTTGTCGAGCTTCGTGGGTCCATTCACAATTCCTTACTGACTGTTAAGGAAAAACCCAAATAAAGCGCAAATATGATAGGGTTATTCACCGTGACGACAGCCCAAATCAATTCCTTCTTTTTCGAGGACAAATAATGGTGATACGGATGTTCAAATGAACACCGCGAACAGGCGTGAGGGCTTTAGTATTTCAGCGCAAAATCAATCTTGTGGATCGTTCCGGTAAACGGGAACGGTGATTCATAGTCGCCGACCGGAGAATTCAGATCCATACCGATATCAAATGTTTCTCTCGCGAATATTCTCGCCACAGTCCTCTCTAAACGAACTTGTGCCGATAAAGAGCCGTTTATGAACAATTGAAGCGATCCGCCGAGGCCGTTGCCTCCGCCGTCGTATTCAAAATCGACAGCTACTTCGCTCTCGCCGAGCGACAAGCGCTCTTCAGATCGAAGGACTGTTTGCTCCATGCCGCAAAAGTTGTACCAAAATGTGGCATGTCGATCGCGGACAAATAGACTGTATCCCCCAATCCGGCCGCCAAGAGCAACCAAGACTCCCGCATCCTCCGCTGTTCCCATCGTAATCGAGGCGCGGATGGAGAAGGACTTGTTCTTGATATCCGGAGCGGCGGATTCAATGATCCCCACCGCGCCCGGATAATAGGTGTAGCGAGCACGAGGCGTTTTTCCCAACGCCTGCGCTTCCAACATCCTTGCACTCCCACCGGGATCCAATGGAAGGACGCTGTTCAAGCTGGCCTCGATCCAAAAGAGATCTTGAAGCTTTCTCAATTTCTCGGGATGCTCGGAAGCCAAATCCCGAGCCTGGGTGAAGTCTCTCTCGAGGTTATAGAGTTCCCATTGGGATTGATCCAAATTGAGAGGTTCCTTCTTGGAAATCCAAGGCAACACCTCTCGGCTTCCGGCCCACCAGCCGTCCTCATACATTGCGCGATTGGAAAACGCTTCAAAATACTGCCGGGTTCGTCTGTTTTCCGCCTTCGCGTCATCAAACGTGTAGAGCATTGAAACGCCGTCGAGGGGTCGTTGCGGCGCTCCGTTGACGCTTGGCGGAAGCTCGAGGCCCGCCGCATCGAGAATCGTCGCTCCGAGATCGACCGCATGGTGAAACTGCTCTCTCAGTCCTCCACGGTCCTTGATAACCCTCGGCCAGCTCACCACCAAGGGATTGCGGACTCCTCCGAGATGGGACGCGACGCGTTTCACCCACTTGAAGGGCGTATTCATGGCCCAAGCCCAGCCCGCGGGAAAATGATTGTAGTGTTTGGCTCCGCCCAAGGTGTCGATTTGCTTCAACATCATCTCGACCGTTTCGGGTGCGCCGTTGAAATAGCTTAGCCCATTCGCATTGCCGGAAAGTCCGCCCTCGCCGCTGGCGCCATTGTCGCCTACCACATAGAATATTAGAGTATTCTCATCGATACCAAGTTGCCGGATTTCTTCCGTTACCCGACCGATTTCGTAATCGGTATGAGCGGTAAATGCCGCGAATATTTCCATCATTCGCGCATACAGACGACGCTCATCATCCGACAACGAGTCCCATGCCGGTATTTCACTTGGTCTGGGGGTGAGCTCGGAATCTTGCGGAATGATCCCGCGGTCTTTCTGTCGTTGAAACGCGATTTCTCTATAGCGATCCCAACCTTCATCGAATTGTCCACGGAACCGGCTGATCCAATCCTTGGGCGCATGGTGCGGCGCATGCGTTGCG
>JANQMY010000614.1 GCA_028279895.1 Alphaproteobacteria bacterium | reverse complement strand
ATCGCCACGGCACCTGGCAATGAAGTCATCCGCGTCCGCCGGCGCGATGCCGGCCTTTTGCGCTTCTTCGCCGGTGTTGACCTGAACGAACAGCTGCGGCGTCCGCCCGGTTTCGTCGATGGCCTTTTTGAGATGACCGGCTAGTTTTGGCCGGTCCAGCGCATGGATGACGTCAAACAGCGCCACTGCATCCCGCGCTTTGTTGGTTTGAAGCGGCCCGATAAGGTGGAGTTCGGTGCCCGGCCATTCCGCGCGTAAATCAGGCCATTTGGCCTGAGCCTCCTGCACCCGATTTTCGCCAAACACACGCAAGCCCGCGCTGAGTGCAGGCTGGATGCGCTCCGCCCCGTGGGTCTTGGAGACCGCAATCAACGTCACGTCGGAAGGGTCGCGGTCCGCTTGAGCGCAAGCCGTCTCGATGCGCTGCTGCACATCGCGTATGTTGCGTTCAATGAAACTATCGAGTTCGGATGTTATCATGGCCGGCACCTCTTCCTTAATACGGACAGCACGCCACCTCAATCTTCAATCGGGCCGCGGCGCAGATTTGCCGCCGCTTTTCTTCTTCACCGACGAAAAGCGGCTCGCCGATCCGCGCCCTGTCTTGGACTATCTGCCCGCAGGCACCGGGGTGGTGTTTCGCCATTATCGATCGGCCGACCGCGCCACGCTTGCACAGGATGTGGCGGATCTGTGCCGGCGCCAGCAGCGGCTCTGTCTGATTGCGGCCGATCCCACCCTTGCGCGCCAGGTCCGGGCCGATGGGGTGCACTGGCCCGAGGGGCTCTACCGGCGTGGAGTTTCCACACACAGGGTCAATGCCGGCCGGCCTATCAATTGGGTCATCACCACCAGTATCCATAGTTTGCCTGCCCTGCGGCAACTTCGGCCCTATGACCTGAGCGCGGCGTTCATTTCGCCGGTGTTTGCGACACACAGCCATGTGGGGGGTGCGTTTCTCGGCCCGCTGCGGGCCCGGTCGTTGGTTCGGGCATCGCCGGTGCCGGCCTATCTGCTGGGCGGCATTTCGAACGAAAACGCCGGGCGATTATCGGGCAGCGGCGCCGCGGGCCTTGCCGCTATCGGCGCATTGCTGCCGTGCTGATCCCGCGTAGCGATGGGCCACAAAAGAAAGAGCGGGCGCCTTTTTAAGGGCCACCCGCTCTTCCGCCATTCCCCTCGTGCGCAATGGCGGCGCTAGAAACTCAATGCGGTCTCCAGGAAAATCACCGTGCTGTCCTCATTGGCCGGAGCACTTTGGGACTTCTGGAGCTCTAGGTTTTCCGTGCTTTCAATCTGATATTTCCAGAATTGAACGCCGGCGTTTAATTCAAATCGCGACCCAAATCGATACCCGCCAGCGACTTCAAGGGCATCACCTTCTTGCCGTTCGCCGGAGAGTGCTTTGTCCGTCGAGGTGGCGGATACATAAGCCGCCCCCAACTTCCAAGAGCCTGCGGAATAGGTCGCGCCGAAATCCCAGGCTTCACTTTCAACCTGATCATCCACGCGGCCAAAGTTCAAGCCAAAAATGTTCGATTCGCGATACGAACCGCCCAAACTCAGCCCGCCATAGCCGATCTGACCGCCGACGCCCCATTCGCGAACATCGTCCGCACCTGGCACATTCAGCGTAATTTTGGGTTCGTTTTTGCCGGTAAGGTACACCCCGCTCACGGCGAAGGTCAGGTCATCGAAGCTTTTGAGATAGCTGACGCCGACCTCGAAGATCTCCGATTGCTTGTCCAAATTGGCTTTTTCGAACTTGCTGAGATCCAGGGTGGTATCGGCCTCGGACGGTCCGCCTTCCGGCGTGTACGACATACCGAGCTGAAAGCCTTCAATGCGTGGCGTGAAGTAAATGATTTTCAGATTATCGCTAGAGACGCCGTTCCCCACATCCGTGCGCAGATTGATGGGGCTGAGCGCCGGCAAGAACAGCTTGGAGTCGTTGGCGCGCACATCGGTGGTGACGTAAGGCGCCGAGAAACTGAGCTGGTCCGCGACACCGTCTTGCTTACCGATTTCAAGCTTGCCAAGGGCGCCTTCCGCCCAGATATAGACTTCCTCGACCCGGTCTTCATTGCCGAAGGCTGTGCGATCCTTCGAAACCTCGCTGCCAAAGCCGATTTTCAGACCGGGCGCGCCATCATCATCGAACCCCGATGCAAGTCCGGTGTGCGACCCCGGAACACCCTGCATCGAGACGGTTTTTGCCGCCGGCAATGTGCCAATGCCGGATCCATAGGAAGATGGAGGAACCACATAAGTGCTGACGCCAATGCGCATGCGATCCGCGGCTGAGGCGTGAGGTGCGATCACGCACAAGCTGGCGACGCCGACAATCATGCCGGCGGCAAGAGAAGCCGCGATTTTGGTGTTCTTGGCCATTGTGAACACACCCCTTGCCCTTATTCCAAGGCCGAGGGGCTTTTCAAATCCTGTTATTTGCCGGGCAGTTTACCGCCGCCCACGGACGCACGTCGCACTTACACTTAGTGTAATGGATATTTTGCCGGGTTGGGTCAAGGCAAAAGGGCGCCAAATCGGCGGATTCCCGGCGGGCGTGGCACTGACGCCACAAGCTGTCGGCTCCACCCTTCGATTCGTTAACGCCGCCAAGTGTTTACAGGCTTTCGCCAACCGCCAAAAACATGTACCGAAGGACGCTTCCGCAATTGCAGCCGACTTGGCGTTAACGCTATATAGCGCCATGGGATTCGAACCGGCACATAACAAGGGTTGATACAGGGCTTATGTACATTCTTTCCACCTTTTCCCGGGCCGTTCGGCCGCTGGGCGCTGCAACCACGGTGATCCTTGCTTGTGTGGCATTGGCCGCCTGCGGATCGGGCGGCAAACAGGACCCCAACCAGCCGGCTAACACGGAAGTGCGCGATTCGTCGGACGATGGCGGATTTTTAGGCCTTTTTGGCGGTTCCGGCGGCAATGAAGACTCCACGGGGATCAAACGCGGGTCGGGCACGCCAACGGAAATTGGCGTGAACAGTTTCCTCTGGCGCGCTTCTCTGGACACGGTGTCGTTTATGCCCCTGGCGTCGGCAGACCCGTTCGGAGGTGTCATCATCACCGACTGGTATTCGACCGACGATGCGCCCGACGAGCGGTTCAAACTTACCGTTTACATTCTCGACAAGCGGCTCCGGGCCGATGGCTTGCGGGTTTCCGTGTTTCGCCAAGTGCGCGAGCGCAACGGCCAATGGCGCGACACCACGGCCTCTCCCGACACGGCCATTCGGTTAGAGAACGCCATTCTAATTCGCGCCCGACAATTGCGCATCGACACCATTCAAGAATAGAGGCGCAGCCGGGGCCCTAAGCGGCCTACGGCGCGCCGTTGAAGGATAGACTGTATGTCCCGCTATAACGCCCGAGTTGCCGAGGCGAAATGGCAAAAAGCATGGGAAGACGCCGGCACCTTCCGCACCCGCAACCAATCGGACAAGCCCAAATACTATGTGCTGGAGATGTTCCCTTATCCATCGGGGCGCATCCATATCGGCCATGTGCGTAACTATACGATGGGCGACGTTTTAGCCCGCTACAAACGCGCCACCGGTCACAATGTGCTTCACCCGATGGGGTGGGACGCCTTCGGCATGCCGGCGGAAAACGCCGCAATGGAAAAGAACATCCACCCGGCGGAATGGACCTACGCCAACATTGACGCCATGCGCGCGCAGCTCAAGCTGATCGGGCTGTCCCTGGATTGGGACCGCGAATTCGCCACCTGCGACGCGGCCTATTACCGCCATCAGCAAGCCTTCTTCCTGGATTTGGTGAAGGCCGGTATCGCCTATCGCAAATCGGCCCAGGTAAATTGGGACCCGGTGGACAAAACCGTGCTGGCCAACGAGCAGGTCATTGACGGCCGCGGCTGGCGATCCGGCGCTTTGGTCGAAAAGCGCGAACTGACCCAATGGTTCTTCAAGATTACCGACTATGCGGAAGATCTGCTGGGCGGGCTGGAGACGCTGGACCGCTGGCCCGAAAAAGTACGGTTGATGCAAAGCAACTGGATTGGGCGGTCCACGGGGGTTCATCTGACGTTTCAACTGAACGTCCCCAAGGGGCATGCCGCTGCGGGCGCGGTGCCCGGCGACCTCGACGTTTATACGACCCGGCCGGATACATTGTTCGGCGCCAGTTTCTGCGCGGTGTCGGCCGACCACCCTTTGGCTCAGGCGTTGGCCCGGAAGATGCCGGAGGCCGCCGCCTTCGTGGACGCGTGCCGTCAAACAGGCACAAGCGAGGCGGACCTGGAAACCACCGAGAAGAAGGGGTTCGACACGGGCATCTTTGCCGATCACCCCTTGGTGCCCGGACAAAAACTGCCGGTGTTTATCGCGAATTTCGTTCTGATGGACTATGGCACCGGGGCGATTTTCGGCTGCCCCGGCCATGATCAGCGCGACCTGGACTTCGCCCGGAAATACGAACTGCCCGTAACGCCGGTCGTCTTACCGGACGGCGCCGACGCCGCCACTTTCGCCATCGCCGACGAAGCCTATACGGGCGACGGGCGGATGATTAATTCCGAATTTCTGGACGGTTTGTCGATTCCCGACGCCAAGGCGAAAATCGCCGAGCGGCTGGGAGACGCGGGCATTGGCCATGAAACCGTGAACTTTCGCCTGCGCGATTGGGGCGTATCGCGGCAACGCTATTGGGGCTGCCCAATCCCGATCATTCACTGCCCCGATTGCGGAATCGTCCCGGTGCCGCGCGAGGATTTGCCCGTGGAACTGCCCAGTGACGTCACTTTCGACCGGCCGGGCAATCCATTGGAACGGCATTCGGAATGGAAGAAGGTCGCCTGCCCAATTTGTGGTACGGACGCGGAGCGGGAGACTGACACGCTGGACACCTTTGTGGACTCTTCTTGGTATTTCATCCGGTTTTGTGCGCCGGACGCCCCGGAAGGCGCCGACGCTGACGCTGCCGCCTATTGGCTGCCCGTCGATCAGTATATCGGTGGCGTGGAACACGCGATTTTGCATCTGCTCTATGCGCGGTTCGTCACACGCGCTTTGAAGGATTTAGGCCATGTGAATGTCGCCGAACCGTTTGCCGGCTTGTTTACCCAAGGCATGGTGTGCCACGAAACCTATAAGGACGCAGACGGCAACTGGGTGGCGGCCGAAGACGTCATCCACGACCAGGGTAAGACGGCCCATCGTGTCACGGGTGCGCCGGTGACCGTGGGCCCGGTCGAGAAAATGTCCAAGTCGAAGAAAAACACCATCGACCCGGAGAACATTATCGACCAATATGGCGCCGACACGGTGCGTTGGTTCGTCTTGTCGGATACCCCGCCGGAACGCGACATCGAATGGACGTCGGCCGGGATTGAAGGCGCCTGGCGGTTTACCCAGCGTCTGTGGCGCACGGTTCAGGAAGGCATCGCCCGTCTGACAGAGGACGAGGTGGGGGCGCTAGCTGATGCCGACGGTCCGGCCTTGGAGCTGCGCCGCACAACCCACAAAGCCATTGCCGCCGTCACCTCGGACATTGAAGGCTTCCGTTTCAACCGGGCCGTGGCACGCATTTATGAAATGACGTCTGCCATCCAATCTTTCGTCGGCCAAGCCGGCGCCTCACCCGTGGACCGGGCCGCTTTGAAAGAAGCGTTAGAGGTATTGACGCAACTGGTCGCGCCGATGATGCCCCATTTGGCCGAGGAGGTTTGGGCCGCTTTGGGACATGACGGCATGTTGGCCCATGCGCCGTGGCCGTTGGCCGACGACACCCTGACCAAAGATGACGTCATCACCATGGCCGTCCAAGTCAACGGCAAGCGGCGCGCGGAAATTGCGGTGGCACCGGATTTGGATAAGGATAAGGTAGAAGCCATTGCCCTGCAGGACGAAGCAGTACGCCGCGCCCTCGGAGACAAGGACCCGCGCAAGATCATCGTGGTTCCCAATCGGATCGTGAACATCGTTGCTTAAGCCCATGCACCAGACCGCCCAGACCATTCGCCGCCAGATCGCGATCGCCCTTATCGTCCCCTTAGGGCTTTTAGTCGGCGGCTGCGGATTTCAGCCGCTGTACGGCGAGAATGGTGCTTTGGGCGAAGGCGGAGGATCCGCGAATGTCGCAACTGAAATGTCCCAAGTCGCCGTGGTCGTGGCGGCCGAGCGGGCCCAAGACGGCCGGGGCAGCGGCTTGGTGGGTTTTGAGACCCGCAACCAAATAATCGATCTGTTGGGCACCACCAGCGGTTCGGCGGCAAAATATCAGCTCAGCGTCAATCTGCGTGGGGCCCGCCGCGGCCTTGCTGTGCAAAGCGACGCGTCGGTGACCCGCTTCAACTATGTGCTGCGCGGCACCTACAAGCTGGTGGACTCCGCTTCGGGCAAGACGTTGCTTAGCGGCACGTCCAGCGCGTTTTCCGCATACAATGTTGTGGATTCCGAATTTGCAACCGTCACGGCGCGCCGCGATGCGGAGTTTCGTGCGGCCCGTAACATTGCCGAAGACCTCAAACTGCAGCTGGCATTGTACTTCAAGAGCGGTCAGGTATGGGGCGTGAAGTCGAAGAAAGACGACCCAGGCGGCAGCGCACCGGAGGACGAACTTCCGTCTTACAAAAAGGGAAGCCCTCGGGTGCCGGATGACCGTCCCGTCGGCACACCCGCCCCCGCCGAGGACGACAGCGCCTCATGAAACTTAACGCGCGCGATGTCGAGCGTTATCTGAAAGATCCGGGAGCCACTGTCGGCGCCTTGGTTTACGGCCCTGATGCCGGTCATGTAAGCGAGCGCGCTCACAAGCTGGCCGGCACCATTGTCGACGACCTGTCGGATCCTTTTCGTGTCTGTGCGTTGAATGAAAGCGACGTGAAATCCGATGGGGCGCGGCTCTTCGATGAAGCGTCCGCATTGTCTTTCTCAGGCGGCCGTCGACTACTCCGCTTACGGATTAATGGCGACGGCCTTGGGAAGCTCTTGGGCGAATATGTTTCTGAAGTTGACGAGGGTCGCCTGGCACCAAATTGCTTTTTGGTGATAGAGGCGGGCGATTTAGGACCCCGATCATCTGTACGGAAGCAGTTTGAAGGGGCCAAGCAGTTTGCGGCGCTGCCCTGTTACGCGGACGACCAGCGGGCAATCCAAAACCTCGTCGAAGGAATGTTGGGCGAGCAAGGCTGGCGGGTGCCGCCGGATGTGCTGCAATATCTGGTCGACCATCTCGGCGGCGACCGGCAGATGACTCGGCAGGAACTCACAAAGCTGTGCCTGTTCTTGGGACGGTCCGCGGACGACAATGCTGTGCGGCTGGAAGACGTTCAAGAAGCGATCGGTGATACCAGCGCCTTGACCATCGATGGACTTCTCGATGCGGTCGCCTCCGGGGACGTTGCGCGTGTCGATCGTGAATTGGTCAAATGCTACGACAGCGGCCAAACGTCGGTCGGCCTCTTACGGGCGGCGAGCAATCACTTCATGCGGTTGGCCAAAGTGGCGGCATTGGCACAAAACGGAGAGGCGACCGAGCGCGCGATCGGGAAATTGCGGCCGCCGGTCCACTTCAGCCGGCGCCGGAGTTTTGAAGCACAATTGCGGCTGTGGCGATTGGGCGTCCTTCATCAGGCCATCGACTTGCTGGTGACATCGGAAGCCTTGTGCAAACGATCCGGCGCCCCGGACGCGGCGATCTGTTCCGATGCCTTGATCCGCCTGTCATCCCGTGCCCGGGCCCAGCGGGCGGCGCGCAAATAGAATTCTGTTCTATAAACTTTCGCCGCCGCTGGCCAAGCGCCGGCAGACATCGTCCAATTGTTCCAGCGTTCGGTAACTGATTTTCACCGTGCCGCCTTTTTCGCCCCGGTCGTCAATACTGACCCGAAGACCCAGCGAGCGGGAGACATTATCTTCCAGAGCGCGGGTGTCGGCATCTTTGGGGGCAGCCTTCGGCGGCCCGCCCTTGTCGCTCGACGCCCCTTGTTTTCGGGTCTTGGTCAGCGTTTCCGTATCGCGCACCGAAAGGTTGCCGGCGATAATTTGCGCCGCGAGCTGTTCGGGCTGATCGGATGTCACCAGGGCCCGCGCGTGTCCAGCGGTAAGGTCGCCGGCTTTGAGATGCGCCTGGACCGGCTCCGGCAGGCTGAGCAAGCGCAACATATTGGCAATGTGGCTGCGGCTTTTACCGATAACTCTGGAAAGCTGTTCTTGCGTGTGACCGAAATTCTCGATCAGGGTTTCATAGCCCTTGGCCTCTTCGATGGGATCCAGATCGGCCCGCTGGATGTTTTCGACCAGCGCGATCTCAAGGGTCTCCACGTCATTGAGCTCACGCACCAGCACCGGGATATCATGGAGCTGGGCCTTTTGGGCCGCCCGCCAGCGGCGTTCACCGGCCACAATTTGGAAGCGGCCTTGTTCTCTAGGATGCGGGCGCACCAGGATCGGCTGCAAAACGCCGTTTTCTCGAATGGACCGAACCAGATCATCCAGATCCTCCGAGCGAAACGTACGCCGCGGTTGGAGCGGGTTTGGTTCAATAAAGGCAATCGGCACCTTTTGGTTAGAACTAGGTTCTGCCCCCGCCGGGGCCTCCTGGGGTTCTTCTCCAAGCAGCGCGGATAACCCGCGGCCGAGCCTGGTGGGTTTCTTATCTTCAGCCACAGCGTGCTCCTTGATCATGGGGACGGAATCCTCCCTTCAGTAGACCGATTGCCCGATTTAGGCTTGACGGATAGCCCGTTCCTTTTGAATGATTTCACTCGCCAGTTTGATATAGGCTTGGCTGCCGGCGCATTTGTAGTCGTATAGAAGTGCCGGCTTGCCGTGGGACGGCGCCTCCGAGACTCTCACATTGCGTGGAATGACCGTTCGGTACACTTTTTCCCCGAGAGGCGAGTTACGCACGTCCGCCGCCACTTGATCAGATAATTTGTTGCGCTGATCGAACATGGTCAGCACTACACCTTGGATATCCAGCACCGGATTGAGGTTGGCTTGAACCCGTTTCACCGTGTGCACCAATTGGGTAAGGCCTTCCAGGGCGAAAAACTCACACTGGAGCGGTACGATGATGGATTGCGCGGCCGTCATCGCGTTGATCGTCAACAAGCCCAAAGAAGGTGGGCAATCTATCAACACATAATCTAGAGGCCGGGACGCCGAGTCATTCGGATCGCGGCTATGGGCCGGCGCCGGCTCGGTCCAGAAGACATCCAAGGCATCAAAAAGCCGATGGGCGCGGCGGTCAAAATCAATCAATTCCAGCTCGGCACCTGATAAATCGACTGTGGAAGGAACAATAAAAAGCCCGGGTATCAGGGTTTCTGTCACGGCATCGCTGAGGGGATTGTCCCCCATCAATACGTTGTAGGAGGAGACGTCCCGCTGAGCGCGGTCGATACCCAGTCCGGTGCTGGCGTTTCCTTGAGGGTCCAAGTCGACGATCATCACCTTCTCGCCGACCGCCGCCAGCGCCGTGCCCAGATTAATCGCCGTGGTGGTTTTACCGACGCCGCCCTTCTGATTGGCCACAACGATGACTCGCGTTCGCGATCTGGCGGATTGGGTCGCTGGAACAAGGGCGGCGGCACTTTCAGACACGCTGAAGATCTCCTATGCGAAGGATTTTACCCTGATCGTGAGTTATGCTTGGTAGAATTTCGACCTGCATTCTCCAACATTTATGGGCTTCGGTCAATTCACCCTCTACATCTTGTCCTTTTGGAAAAATACACAGGCCCTGGGGCGCCAGAAATCCTTCAGCCCATTCCAAGAGGTTCACCAGCCTGGCACAGGCACGTGCAGACACGATCTCTACTTCCATATGGCCTACGGTCTCTATCCGTTGGTTTAAAACGACCACGGACGTCTCGGTTTGGCGAGCGACCTCGGTCAAGAAGAGAGCTTTCTTTCGGTCGCTTTCGATCAAGTGTATCGGCGGAGAATCAGAGCCTCTTAGAATGGCAATCACCATGCCGGGAAATCCGGCCCCCGATCCCAAGTCAAGCCAGCTACAAGCATTCCAGTTGGGGACAGCCGTGGTCAGTTGAGCCGAGTCCAGGATATGCCGGGTCCAGATGTGAGGAAGGGTCGAGTCGGCAACCAGGTTCACCCTCTGTTGCCATTTTTCCAGAAGATGCACATAGGCGCCCAATCGGTCCATTGTTTCACGTGAAACATTTAGGTCCGGTAGAGCTTCCTGCAGATTAAAACCCATTTCCCCGCGAGGTCCTAAGCCGACTTCTTTGCAGATCCCAATTTGAGATGGGCCAGGACCAGGGCCAAAGCTGCCGGCGTCATACCGTCAATGCGCGCCGCTTGCGCGAGGGTCTCCGGGCGGATATCCGACAGTTTATCCGCCAGCTCCCGGGATAGTCCCGAGATGGACCCGTACTCTACTCGATCTCCCAGCCGCACATGCTCATCCTTCCGGAGGCTATCAATGTCCCGCTGCTGCCGCTCCAAATATCCCGCATATTTCGCATCGGCCTCAAGCTGAGCCCGCAAACTCGACGGAACCTCGCCGAGCGCCGGCTCTAACCCAATAAGGACGTCGAAATCGATCTCCGGATAGGCTAAGAGGTCAAGGCCGGAACGCCGCACACCATCTCGATTTACATTAAGCCCGGCTTTACGCGCCGCTGTCGGTGTCATCGAAAACGACCGGAGTTGGTCCCGAGCCCGGTCCAACCCCGCCATTTTCAACTCGAAAGACTCCGACCGCTCTTGTCCGACGCACCCCAGATCCATACCCCTGCCGGTCAATCGCTGGTCCGCGTTATCCGCCCGAAGAGTCAATCGGTACTCCGCCCGCGATGTGAACATTCGATAGGGCTCCGTGACACCCCGCGTCACCAGATCATCGATCAGAACCCCAATATAGCTTTCCGACCGAGAGAAACTCACGGATTCTCCACCACCCGCCAGCTGTGCGGCGTTCAAGCCCGCCACCAGACCTTGAGCTGCCGCCTCCTCATATCCGGTGGTCCCATTGATCTGCCCAGCCAAGTAGAGACCGTCCAGCTTCTTGACCTCCAGGCTCGGCGAAAGCTCCCGCGGATCGATATAATCATATTCGATCGCGTATCCCGGACGAACCACGTTCGCGTTCTCTAACCCGGGGATCGTCTTTAGAAAGGCTAACTGCACGTTCTCCGGGAGAGACGTTGAAATACCGTTCGGATAAACGGTGTCGTCGTCTAGCCCCTCGGGTTCCAAAAAGATCTGATGCCCCGGCTTGTCCGCAAACCGAACGACTTTGTCTTCTATAGATGGGCAGTACCGTGGGCCGGTGGACTCTATTTGACCGGAATACATCGGCGCCCGATCCAAATTGCCCTCGATGATGCGATGGGTTTCCGGTGTCGTGGTTGTGATGTGGCAGTCGATTTGCGGATTGCCTATCGATGACGTCATGAACGAAAATGGTTCTGGTAGATCATCGCCCGCTTGACGGTCGAGCCCGTCCCAGTCAATTGTCCGCCCGTCCAATCTGGGTGGCGTTCCTGTCTTCAGGCGCCCCATCTGCAGTCCGAGGCCATAAAGGCGGTCCGACAAGCCGATGGCCGGTGCCTCCCCCACCCGGCCCGCAGGAATTTGGCGCTCACCGATGTGAATCACACCCTTCAGAAAAGTCCCCGTTGTCACCACCACTGCCCTGGCGGCGATCCGGCGACCGCTGCCACACACAATGCCCGTCACCCGCCCCGCATCCACGGACAGATCCTCTACCGATTCAGCTAGGATGGACAGGTTATTTTGTTCCTCCATCGCAGTCCGCATATGGTGCCGGTACAGTTTCCTGTCGGCTTGGGCGCGGGGCCCCCGCACGGCCGGCCCTTTACGGCGATTAAGAAGCCGAAATTGAATTCCGGCCAGATCGGCCACCCGGCCCATAACACCGTCCAACGCATCGATCTCTCGAACGAGATGGCCTTTTCCGAGACCTCCAATGGCCGGGTTGCAGGACATCTCCCCGATGGTTTCGATCTTGTGGGTCACCAAAAGAGTATCTGCGCCCATGCGAGCCGCGGCCGCTGCGGCCTCACAGCCGGCATGGCCTCCACCCACAACAATGACGTCAAATCGCCTATCCATGACTTCCACTCAGTTCTCCAGACAAGGCCTTTTGGGCCTGAACGCGGCGCACTTCTACCACCGATGTTTCACGTGAAACACTATTTTCCGATACAGAAGTCGCGAAACACCAAATCCAGCATATCTTCCACATCCACTCGGCCCGTAATCCGCCCCAGAGCCACCGCGGCGGCCCGCAACTCCTCAGCCAGAATTTCCACATCGAGGCCTGCCTCCGGATCGGCGCGCTTCAACGACTCCAGACAAACACCCAATGCCTCTCGATGACGAAGCCGGGTGGGCACAACATCCGTCGCCGCGTTGACCGTGTCCGATAACCGGTCCTCGATCCTCTCCAGCAAGATCTCCAACCCGTCCCCCCGTTCAGCGGAAATCCACAACGCATTACGATCGGCATTTCCCGAGGACTTCCTCCCGGCCGTCGTCGCCCCATCGATCAAATCCACCTTGTTGTAAATGGTCACGTCGGGCTCCACGCCCTGCCACCGGGCCGGAATATCCCCTTTACGTCCCGCAGCACCATCCAAAATCAACAATCTCACATCGGCCTCTTGCACCTGGGCACTCGCCCGCTCCACGCCAAGCCGCTCCACCTCATCTTCCGTCTCGCGGATACCGGCCGTATCCACCACCGTGACTGGGATGCCATGGAGATCCAGATGTACCTCCAGGAAATCCCGTGTGGTGCCCGGTTGATCAGAAACGATGGCTACATCGCGCCGGGCCAGCCTGTTCAACAAACTCGACTTGCCCGCATTGGGCGGACCGTAAATCGCCACCCGAAACCCATCCCGAAGCCGCTCTCCTAAATCCGCCCCCGCAAGATGCCCTTCCAACTCCGCCATCAGACCCGCAAGCACCGGCTTCACCTGGGCCAGCACATCGTCCGGTAAATCTTCATCTGAAAAATCAATGGTCGCCTCCACATGGGCAAGCGCGCCCATGAGCCGCTTGCGCCAGGTCTCATAAAGGGATTCCAACCCCCCATCGAACTGGCGGAAGGCCTGCCGACGTTGGAGAGAGGTTTGTGCCTGAATGAGATCGGAAAGACCTTCCACGGCAGTAAGGTCCAACCGGCCATTCCGAAACGCCTGTTTGGAAAATTCTCCTGCTTCGGCGAACCGTATTCCACCGACCTTGATCAGCGCGTCGAGCAACCCGTCCGTGACGGCACGCCCCCCATGGGTATGAAATTCCGCCACATCTTCGCCCGTGAAACTGCGCGGCGCTTCAAACCACAGCACCAAGCCGCGATCGATCACATCGTCGCCGCTGCGAAACCGGCGCAGCTCGACACGTCCCGGCGCGGGCGGCGGGCGGCGGGTGATCGCTTCGACACTGTGCCGGGCATTGGGCCCCGACACGCGAATAACCGCCACTCCCGACGGAACGGCGCCGCTGGACAGAGCGGCGATCGTATCCGTCTGGGCGTTTATTCGACCGGTACGACGTGTTTCAGTCGACTTCATCTTCCTCTTGCTTGGTTTTCTTCCGGCTGGCCGGCCGGGGCTTCTTCTTGCCCGTATCCACGGTATCCATCGCGGTCTTAGCCGCGCTCCACAAGACCTTCTGCAATTGCTCCAGCCCCTGCGCACCCATGGGGCCCCACATTCTGATGATCGCCTCCGGATCCAACATGCCCCGGGCCGACTGCATCTGCTCCATCAAGCCGTTCATCATGGCCTCTTGCAGCGGCTCCACATCGGGCAGGCCGAGCAACCGGCGCGCCTCAATCGGTGTTAGATCCACTTCGACTTTGATCTTCATGGACACGACTCCTTTCCGGGCTCAATATCCGACTTGCCCCTTGCCGGGGGTACAACCATGTCAGTCGTAACATTGCCTTTCCCGAGGAAATTTATAAGCCCCATGACCAAAAATATCCTTGCCGACGCCACCAGCCCCTACCTTATTCAGCACAAGGACAATCCTGTCCATTGGCAAGTTTGGTCTCAGGAGGCGCTTGAACTTGCCCAAAAGGAAAACAAACCGATCTTGCTGTCGGTCGGTTATGCCGCCTGCCATTGGTGCCATGTCATGGCCCACGAAAGCTTCGAGGATGCGGAAACCGCCGCGCTGATGAACGAGCTTTTCATCAATATCAAAGTCGACCGGGAAGAGCGGCCGGACATCGACACCATTTATATGAGTGCGCTCCACATGCTCGGCCAGCGTGGCGGCTGGCCCTTGACCATGTTTTTGACGCCAACCGGCGAGCCGTTTTGGGGCGGCACCTATTTTCCCAAGGAAGCACGCTATGGCATGCCCTCCTTTAAGGAGGTGCTGACACAAATCCACCAAGCCTTCCGAACGTCCCCAGCAAATATTAAGA
>JANQMY010000594.1 GCA_028279895.1 Alphaproteobacteria bacterium | reverse complement strand
CCTCGCCACACGTGAACTTGCGCCCTTGCGTGCTGCGGCCCCTGCTCCCGGACCAACCGGTTGGCGATACCCCGGGCGGGGCGGCCGCTCAACACATTGGTCAAGACGGAACTATCGTCATGAGCTTCGTCAAGAGCACGGCGATGAACGGCTGCCGTCAGCGCTTCAGGGCTTCGCAGGAAGGCGGTGCCCATCTGCACCCCGCTGGCCCCGAGGGCAAACGCGGCGACTACGCCGCGGCCATCGGCAATACCGCCGGCCGCAATCACCGGCACGGTCACCGCATCCACCACTTGGGGCACAAGGGCCATAGTCCCCACTTGGCTTGCCACATTTTCGGATAAGAACATGCCGCGATGGCCACCCGCCTCTGCCCCTTGTGCGATGATGGCATCCACGCCGCGTGCCTCAAGCCATTTCGCCTCCGCCACTGTGGTGGCGGAACTCAACACCGTGCATCCCGTATCTTTGATGCGGCGCAGCAGCGGTTCCGCCGGAAGCCCGAAGTGAAAGCTGACGACGCCGGGCTTGAGCTGTTCCACCAAATCGCACAGATCATCGTTGAACGCTCCAGGCATAACCTCTTTCATCGGTGCCGGCGGCTGAACGCCCGCTTCGTCGTAATAGGGCCGAAGTGTGGTCCGCCAGATATCTTGCCGCTCGCCATCCAGAATTGGTTCTTCGTGACAAAAGAAGTTCATGTTCACAGCGCGGTTGGTACCGGCGCGGATGCTGCCCATATCTGCGCGGATCTTTTCCGCGGACACATAAGCGCAGGGGTAAGATCCGAGACCCCCGGCATTGGCGACCGCCACGGCGAGGTCTACGCCGCCAGACCCCGCCATAGGCGCCTGGATAATGGGCACTTCGATATGTAACAGATCGAGAAGTCGGGTGTCGGGCCAAGACGGCATGGGCTCACGCGATGGTTCGGGATGACACATTGCCATTCTGCTGGCGTGTGTCCGTGAAGTATGACATGATCCGCGCGTTCGTTTGTTGATAATGTAGACGACTAAGATGAATATCAGTCATCTCTATCCCTTTCACGGCCGCCATCGTTAACACTGGCTGCTGCCGCCGCATCAAGGCGTCCGAAGGCGCGCAACACATGTTGCCGCGTGGCGTCGATGGTGTGCGCGTGGTCCACCGAGAACGGCTAGCGCGACCCGCCCTGCCCCAACAGGCCATGGCGGATTAGCGCCGCCTCGAGCTGCTGCGACCGGCCGCTCGACACGGACCCCATCTCAACTATTCGGATTAGGAGATCCGCGACCGACCAGGTCGCGGCATATACAAATGGACATCACTTCTTTGCCGCAGGTGCTGGGCTTTGCCTGGTCGCACTGGCGGCGTTATCCGCTTTCACTTGTGGCCATCGCGATCACCCTCAGCATTACGATGGTGGCCCAAGTGTTTCTGCCCGTCTTCGCGGGACGCATCATCGATTCCCTGTCGGGGGACGCGGCGAACCAACAGCAGTTTCACGCGGCCATGTTAGCCTTTGCCGGCTTCATTTCGTTGGCCGTCGTCGACCGGGTGTCCTACCACACGGGCATACGTGTCTGGATACATTTGGCCACGGCCATTATGGAACGTCTGGTACGGGACGCTTTCTTCCGTGTACAGCAGTTCAGTACGGACTGGCATGCCAACAACTTCGCCGGAGCGACCGTTCGAAAGATCACCCGCGGCATGTGGGCTTTCGACGATTTGGGAGACATGTTGTATTTCGGGCTGATCCCCGCTTTTTTGGTGGTGGTGGGCCTCACCGTTATGTTGTCGCTCCATTGGCCGCTGATCGGCCTGACGCTTGCGATTGCTCTAGTGGTCTACATCGCAGCCAGTGCCGCCTTGGCAGCCTATTATGTGGCACCGGTTAACCGCAAAGCGGTCAATCACGATTCCGTTCTTGGGGCGAGCCTCGCCGACGCCATAACCTGCAACGCCGTCGTGAAAGCTTTCGCCGCCGAACGCCGCGAAGAACGGCGCTTCTCCGACGTGACCGACCGTTGGCGTCACTTGATGCGTCATTCCTGGCGCCGTCACGAAAACATGGATGCGGTCCAATCTTTGTTATTGATCTCCATGCAGACGAGTTTGATCGGTCTGGTGCTGTGGTTTTGGTCGCGTGATGATGCGACACCGGGCCAAGTCACTTTGGTCATCACCAGTTTCTTTTTGATCAACGGCTATATCCGCGACCTGGGTAACCACCTGCGCACCTTGCAGCAAGCGGTCAACGATATGGAAGATATCGTCGCGTTTGACGCTGCCCCGTTGGGAGTGCAGGACTTGCCCGGCGCAACGGACCTGCAACCTGGAAAAGGCGAGATCACGTTCGAAGATGTCGATTTTACCTACGCCAATCAAACGGAAGCACTGTACCGGGACTTCTCACTCAGGATTCGGGCAGGTGAACGCATCGCCTTGGTCGGCGAGTCGGGCAGCGGCAAAAGCACATTCGTCAAGCTGCTGCAGCGTCTCTACGATTTGCAGAATGGCCGGATCTCAATCGACGGCCAAGACATTGCGGATGTAACACAGGCAAGCTTGCGGCGAACAATTTCCATTGTGCCTCAAGAACCGTTGTTGTTTCACCGCAGCCTGGCCGAAAACATCGCCTATTGCCGGCCGGACGCCACGCAAGAGGAAATCGTCAAGGCCGCCAAACAGGCCCATGCGCACGGCTTTATCGATGCTCTGCCCAACGGGTACGACACGCTTGTGGGCGAGCGCGGTGTGAAGCTATCGGGTGGCGAACGCCAGCGGGTCGCCATTGCCCGCGCCTTCATCGCCGATGCGCCGATCCTCATATTGGACGAAGCCACATCGAGCTTGGACTCGGTGACCGAGGCGGAAATTCAATCGGCCATCGATGCGTTGATGAAGGGGCGAACCACTATTCTGATTGCGCACCGGCTGTCCACGGTGCGGAAAGTGGATCGCATTCTGGTGTTTTCCAAAGGGCGTATTGTCGAGCAGGGAACGCATCTCGATTTGGCTCAACAGCCAGGCGGCGTTTACCGGCATTTGCTGGAAACCCAGCGCAATCAAATGCTCTGAGGAGAATGGGTTCGCATGATGATTGTCAGGGCCGGGGTATCTCCGGCCCTGGCGCTAAAACCAACTGAATTTCAGCAAAGCGTCAATCGCAACCAATGTGGCGCCGCCACTGATCAGAAAAGCAATGACGGCCAATACATAGCCGCCCAAGAGCAATACACCGTCGCGCTGAATAAGGCTCAGAGAGATCACGGCAACCGCAAGACCCGGCGGCAGATTGCCGAGGATCGGAATTGGCAAGAGCAGGATGAAGCCCATGGTCAAGGTGACGAAACCCAACAGAAACTTTCCCGCATTCCCGGTGAGGAACAACAATCGGGGGCCGCTTGCGCGCTCCACCCATTTAATCCAGGCGTCGGCACGGCCGATCCCGCGCAAAAGCCGCTCCCGCGAAATCTCTCGTCGGCCGATCCAGTGTGGCAGTTTTAGGGCTCGATGCCCCAACATCATCTGTACCGAGAAGAAGGAGATAACGACGCCTCCTATCGCGGGTATCGGCGGTGGCATGGGCAAGCAGGCCAACAACGACGCCATGAACAGGCCGAGGCCAAACGCCCGGTTATGCATCATGGCGACCAAGTCATGAATGGAGAAACGCGCGGCATCCGACGAATCGATTGCATCGCGTAACATTTGGGACGTGGAGGTGGTTACCAAACCGCGGTCCTACAGATTAGTCGCCGACTCCGAATATATGTTCAAGGGTCGTCTGATGCATCCCGGCTTTTATGTAATTGTAGGGGGTGACATTAACCGCACGCAGACGGGCGTGGTCGATGGGGGTGCCGGCTTTGGCTTCACCATGCACCAAATCCAGATCGAGCACATTGATACAGGCAAGATCTTGTTCGAAGGCGCTTGTTGCACTCAGCCCCGCGCCGATAATCCAGCTGAGCAGCAGGCGATTGATCCCTTCATGAGCGACCACCAGCGCTTGGGTCCAATCCGGCTCCTCGAGGAGTGATTCAAGCGCACGGCTGGCACGGGATTGGGCGCTGGTGAAGGGTTCACCGCCCTCGCCCATGCTGGCACCTTCTTCGGTCGCGTTGTTGAAGGCTTTCTGCATATACGCAGCAGCCTCTTTCCGGCTAAACGGCAACCGTGCGCCGCTTCCATGGATCTCTTCCAGCCGGTCGTCGTCCAGCAGCTTTGGCGGTGACGGTTGGGACTGAGCCGACATGACGAATTCTGCAGTCTGCCGTGTTCGCGGTAAGCCGGAGCATATGGCGCGGTCGAAGGGAATCTCGGCCAAAGCCTCTCCGGCCGCCATGGCTTGTTCGCGGCCGCGGTCGGTCAGCGGCACCAAGCGGGCGCTGCCAACTTTGGGAATGTCCCGGAAATAATCCACATGACCGTGCCGCATCAGATAGATGCGGCGCCGATCTGCGGCAGTGGAAGAAAGACTCATATAGCTTCCGCGCCCTTAAGGTCGGCCAGCTCGCTGTCGCTCAGGCCCCATTCCTTTAGCGCTTCCTCCGTATGCTCCCCTGCTTGTGCGGGGGGCCGCTGAATGGCCGCTTCGGTGCGGCTGAAACGCGGCGCCGGCGCCGGTTGCGCTACACCCTCAACTTCCACATAGGTTTTGCGGGCCACGTTGTGCGGATGCTTGATCGCTTCCTCCACATCGAGCACCGGGGCGAAACACACATCGGAGCCTTCCATGATTTCGGCCCACTCGTCACGGGTTTTGGTCTTCAGGACCGTAGCGATCTTCTGTTTCAGCGACGGCCATTTGGACTTGTCATGCTGGTGTTCGAACTCCGGATCGTTGATGCCGGTTTTCTCCAACAATAGGGCGTAGAACTGAGGTTCAATGGAGCCGATAGAGACATGTTTGCCGTCGGCACATTCATAACAATCGTAGAAGTGGGCACCGCCATCCAGCAGGTTGGCATAGCGTTCGTTGCTCCACATACCCGACGCCCGGAAGCCGTACATCAT
>JANQMY010000578.1 GCA_028279895.1 Alphaproteobacteria bacterium | reverse complement strand
CGCCGAACGACCCGTCGCCCGAAGGGCTATGGCCCGCAGGGCGAAGCTTAGGCTTCGCGCAGGCAGGCGCGACCAACTGTGAATCGCCATAGCGTTTTGGGGCATGATCATTTTTCACGGAAACATGATCATGCCCTTAGAGCGTTTCTTGGTCCATCGGATCGGTTGCCAGCGCGGCGATCGATGTGGTGCCGGCCTCCAACGCGAAGCTCTCGCCGTGAGACATGGTATAGGGGGAAGAAACGACCGACATCCCCACCAATGCGAGGAACCAAACGCCAGCCAATGCCCAGGATGCGACAATACGATTGAGTTGTTTTCTGCGCGTTTGCATTGCTTTTGCGCCTCCTGTTTGCGCCTTCCTTCTCTCCTTAGGCCCGAGATGGGGACGGGCGTTAAGATTTCAAAGTGTCGCCTGTCACAGTTTTGTGTTGCTGACCGTTTTCGCCCGGAAATGGGCCAAAAGTCGGGCTTAATTGAGGGCTTGATTGGGCTTTTCTGCCCGATTTTCGGCTAAATCGGTTACGGAAGCGGGGTTTTCGAGGCCGGCGGCAGGGCCATCCTCTTCGATTTGAAGGGTTTCAATGCGTTCCGACCGGCGGGAAATCTTGTCGGCCGACGTGTCGATCTTGCGAATATCGGCCTCGGCGCTGGCGAAGTGTTTCTTCAGGTCTTCCACCCGGCGCTGCAAGCGGTCCACATCCGCCACCAGCATTCCCACTTCCTTTTGGATCACATGGGCTTGCTCGCGCATTTGGGCGTCTTTCAACACCGCGCGCACCGTGTTTAACGTGGCCATCAGCGTTGTCGGCGACACGATCCAGACCCGCCGGCGATAGCCTTCCTGCACAATTTCGGGAAAATTCGCGTGGAGTTCCGCATACACCGCCTCTGACGGCAGGAACATCAAGGCGGATTCTGCGGTTTCGCCGGGAATGATGTAGCGCTCCTGAATGTCTGACAAATGCTTCAGGGTGGACGTTCGAAAGGCGCGTTCGGCAGCTTTCTTGACCGCCGGTTCGTCGGCACTTTTCAAGGCTTGGTAGGCTTCCAAAGGAAACTTGGCATCGATCACGATGGGCCCAGGGGGCATCGGCATCTTGATCAGGCAATCCGGACGTTTGCCATTCTCCAGCGTGGCCTGCAGTTCGAACGCACTGGGGGGCAGCGCGTCGCGCACAATATCTTCCATACGGATTTGACCGAAGGCGCCGCGGGCTTGTTTGTTCGCTAGGATTTGCTGCAGCCCCACCACATTGCCGGACAATTCGTTGATGGTCTTCTGGGCCTGGTCGATGATGCCCAGGCGGGTCTGAAGTTCGCCCAGCGATTTGGCGGTCTTGCTGGAGCTTTCCTGCAGATTGTCATTGACCCGTTTGGTGAGCGAATCCAAGCGCTCTTCGAGAGATTTTGACACGGCGGTCTGGCCGGCGGCCTGGCTTTCGGCCAATTGACTGAAGCGGCCGCCCAATTCGGTCTGATAGGCGGCCAATGCAGTCAAGGATTCCTTCAGGTTTTCGAGCTGTTTGTCACTGTCTTCGGCGAATTGGGCCAGATGGTCGGATTGGCGCGACAAGGCGCCCGTAATGCTTGCGACGAACGCAATGAGCCCGAGGCCGATGATCACCGACAGGCCGATGGCCAGAAACTGCAGCTCCATGGGGTTGTCCTTTCGAATCAGGCCGAATCATACCACCTGGCCGGGATCTTGACGGGGCTAGGGTGGTCCCTTATGTCCTCGCCATGGCCATTTTACCGATCATCACAGCGCCCGATCCGCGCTTGAAAGTTGTCTCCGACCCGGTCGCCGGCGTGGACGACGATCTGCGGAAACTCATGGATGATATGCTGGAAACCATGTATGCGGCGCCGGGGATTGGGCTTGCGGCGATCCAAGTGGGCGTGCCGAAGCGGGTCATCGTGATGGATCTCGCGCGGGACGAGGAACCGCCGGAACCCCGCTATTTCGTGAATCCGGTGATCTCCGACCCGTCCGACGATTTGGCGACTTACGAAGAAGGCTGCTTGTCGGTGCCGGAAATGTACGAAGAAGTGGAGCGGCCCGCCCGTGCCCATGTCACCTATCTGGACTATGCCGGCAAAGAACGCTCGGAAGACATTGATGGCATGCTGGCCACGTGCCTGCAGCACGAGATCGACCACCTGAACGGCATCCTTTTTATCGATCATCTGTCCAAACTGAAGCGGGACATGATCGTCCGTAAACTGCTGAAGGCGCGCCGTCAGCACGTGCCGGCCTAGCGTTCGCCTATGTGCGCCTTGCGCCTGGCCTTTATGGGCACGCCTGATTTTTCGGTGCCGACCCTGTCGGAATTGATTGCTGCGGGACATG
>JANQMY010000576.1 GCA_028279895.1 Alphaproteobacteria bacterium | reverse complement strand
CCCGCAAAAGACGGCAAATCCGAAGAACACAAGGGATAAGGCGTAGTTCCCAGTAACCAATGACAAATAGAGGAACGGAAACGCCGTGAACATGGCACCGGTAATGATCCAAGAATACCAACGGATGTCTTTCTCCGACAGGCGGTCCGCTATGTAAGAAGCCCCCACCAAGCTCACTAGACCAACAATCCCAATAATGGGCCCCAGGGTGACGCCCACTTCCGCCATGCTGAGATCGAACTTGCGAATATAGAATGATGGCATCCATTGCATGACGCTGTTGGTCGCGAAGGCTTTTACGCCCGATCCGATCAAGACCAAGAGGAAGGTGCGCGTGGCGAGGAGATGGGTGAAGGTCGACTTGAAGCTTGCGTTAGAGACTTCTTTAATGCCATCGGCTTCCCCGCGAGCTGGTGCTCTGACGGTGAAGTAGATGACGGCGGCCAATAGAATCCCTGGAAGCCCGAAAACGACAAATGTCAGGCGCCAACCGAAGTTCTCAGCAATAATGCCACCGAGAAAAAGCGACAACATCAATCCAACGGGAATTCCAGCGCTACACACCGAGATAGCTGTGGCCCGGCGACTCAGAGGGAACTTGTCCGATATCATGGAATAGGTCGTGGGCGTAACACCGGCTTCCCCGAAAGCAACACCCATCCGCATAAGGAGCAATTGGGCATAGTTCGTCGCGAGCCCGCAAAAGACTGTGAAGGAACTCCAGACGGTGAGGCATCCCACCAGAACGGTCTTACGGGGCACACGGTCCGCCACGCGACCAATGGGCAAAGCGCATGCCGCGTGCATGAGCCCAAACCCCAATGCCAAATAGCCTAGTTGCCCATCCGACAGGCTCAGATCGACCTTGATCTGCTCTTGCACGATCGACAAAACCTGCCGATCCAAAAAATTGAAGACGGATACGAGAAACAATAATCCGAGAAAGTAGGTGCCTGATGAACTCTCAAGAGACAACCGCAATCGATCGGCGCGCTGACGAAGCGTCTGAGACGACGCTGTCGACGGTTGATTAAGTTTTGGCTGTTCCATGCAATCCCCTGCAAGCGCGGTCGGTTCCCGTTTGAAAAAAGACGTTGATGTCAGCAGGAAAACCCGGCAAGGCTGCGAGCAGATTCATCGCGTCCGCGATTTTCAGTCATCACCAAATCCGACATAGCGAACGAAGTGCTCATTGGCCTGCCGGCGTGACTTCACAGCGTTCGCCGCAAAGCTTTCGTCAGGGTACCCCATCGCAATACAGGTCATGATGACTTCATCTTCCGGGACCTGCGCGACCTCTCGCACAATGTCGGACCGCGTAATCCCCTGCCCATTCACAACCGTTCCCAGGCCCCGGTTCCAGGCGGCAAGGACAATGCCGTAGGACAATGCCCCTAAATCGAAATGGCACGTGACGCCTGGATCGAGACAACGGTCATAGGTGAGCACCAATGATACAGGCGCATCAAACTGCCGATAGCCCCGCAAGACCCAATCTTGCCGTCGTTCCTTATCATGCCGCGCGATGCCCATTGCTTCGAAAAGCTGTACGGCGATCTCTACTTGACGGGTGCGGTGTTTGCCCTCGTAGGGTCCGTGGGTGAAGATGTCTCGATCTGGTTTGGCCCCCGCCGCCATCTCTTCCATATTGCGTCTGCGGACAGTCTCTAACGGCTCGCCCGTCAACACGTGGACATGCCAAGGCTGCGTGTTCATCGATGAGGGCGCCCCTTTTGCAACCTCTATAATTTCATCGATGACCTGGCGCGGAACAGGGTCGTCCTTGTACCCCCGAACGCTTCTGCGTGTGCGGACGAGATCTTCGAATTCCATAGTTGACTCCACCCCGCGGAAAGTTCCGGCCGGGAGACTGCCTTTCCACCGGCTAATTGGAAGGGCCTACGCGACAACGGAAACACCAACACTTGCAGAACGCGCCAAACTTATAACAAAATGTGCCAATGCTGGCTTCCTCGCGGCCGTTAACTAGACCCGGTTCAGGAGTGACGAGAAAATTGACCAACGACAAAACGGGATGGAATCGTCACAACGGGCCTATGAACAAGAAAGACAAATATCCGTATGTGCCGGCCACAAGAAAGGCCTGCGCTGCGCTCAAAATCTCACCGCAGAAAGTCCTGCGCCGCGCGGGTTTGCCACCCGACTCGATTTATGATGAAGAGGCACGCGTTACTGCAGCAGAACACTACGCCATCTGGCACGCCATCATGGCGGAAGCCAAGCAGCCCGGGTTGCCTTTAGTCTTAGGAAAGGCGCAAGCGCACGTGCCTTACAATGTGGCCGTCTATGCATTTTCCTGTAGCCCTAATTTGGAGCTCGGCGCCGGTCGTCTGGCGCTTTTCAAACCACTCGTCGGTCCGATTGGTCTGGAAGTCGACCGCCAACCAAACACTTTCGGCATTACATTTACATCCAGCGATCCGGACGTTCCCCTACCGAGTGGCCTAGGTGCCTTTGAAGTCGCCTATTTTGTCGAGCTCGTCCGAATTTTAACCGCTGAAAACATTGTGCCGCTATCCGTCAGTCTCACGGCGGCCATTGATTTGCAATCGGAGTACGAAGAACATCTGGGTACATCCGTCAAACTGTCGAACACGACTAAAATCACCTTCAGTCGGGAAGATGCGCAACGTCCCTTTGTGTCAGCAAACGCGGAACTATGGGCGGGATTTCAAGAAACGCTTACCGCCCGCCTTCTGGAACGCGACCGAGATGCTTTAATGAGCGCGCGGGTAAAAAAGGCCCTGTTGGAGATCCTGCCAAGCGGCCGATCTTCCGTGGAGCATGTTTGCGATCGTCTTCATGTGAGTAAGCGTAGTTTGCAGCGGCACCTGAAAACTGAAGGTCAGACTTTTCAAGCCATTCTGGATTCAACGCGGTCGGAACTGTCTATGCAGTATCTCGCTCAGGAAGACATCAGCGTTGAAGAGATTTCCTATCTTCTAGCCTTCCGCGATCCCAACTCGTTCTACCGGGCCTTTCGGAACTGGACCGGGATGACCCCTATGGAAGCCCGAGGGCAAAGCACCCACTGAAAACCATCGCATCTGCGTTGGCGTTTTGCGCAAGTGTTTTGGCGTCATCGGCAATTGAACCCACCCCTCCCTAACCTAGGCTACACGCTCTAATTCAAAGTACGTGCCTGTGGTTTTGGGGGAATATCTCATGATTAGCGTCACCATAAATGGCAAGCCACATCAGTTGGATGTAGATCCGGAAACACCCATTCTGTGGGTTGTTCGGGAGCAATTTCAACTCACCGGAACCAAATTTGGATGCGGCATTGCTCAATGCGGTGCGTGCACGGTGCATTTGGACGGGGCACCCATTCGGTCCTGCTCCACGCCTATTGCCGCCGCGGAAGGCACCACGATCACAACCATTGAAGGCCTGGCCGACGATGACGGTACGCTTAGCGCCGTGCAGCAGAGCTGGATCGAGGCCCAGGTACCTCAGTGCGGATACTGCCAATCGGGGCAAATCATGTCCGCCGCCGCACTCCTGCGCGACACGCCAAACCCCAGCGATGATGACATAGACGCGGCGATGTCCGGCAACGTGTGCCGCTGTGGCACCTATCCGCAAATCCGTAAAGCCATCAAAGCCGCTGCAGCGCGTTAAGGGGATCGACAATGGGAAAATGGACAAGACGAGCCG
>JANQMY010000569.1 GCA_028279895.1 Alphaproteobacteria bacterium | reverse complement strand
CTTGGCCCGTGTCATCGCCACATAAAGCAGGCGTTGGAATTCCGCGTCGCGCACGGCCCGCGCCTCTGCGCGGGCCGCCGCGGTGAGTGCCGTGTCGTAGCGGGCACTGGGCACCCAGAAAAGCTGTGGCACCCCATCCCCCACCGTCAGCAGCCGGGCGTCGTGACGGCCGGAGGGCGTGCCGCAAGTATCCGGCAAAAACACAATATTGGCTTCGAGCCCCTTCGCGCCATGCACCGTCATGATCCGCACTTCGTTGCGCCCATGATCGAGGTCGCGTTTGATCTCGGCCTTCGATTGCGCGATCCAGTCCAAAAATCCCTGTAAAGACGGTATTTCCCGACGCTCGAAATCAAGCGCCATACTCATAAACTCGTCGATCGGGTCTTGAGCATCCGGCCCAAGCCTCTGCACCAAACGCACGCGGCCGCCGAACTCGGTCAGCAGGCGATTGAAAAACTCGTAGGGCGGGACCATGTCGGCCATGGCCAACACCTGGGACAGCAGGTCGAAAGCTTTTGCATACCGGCCGCTCTTGGCACTTTTGTGCCTTAAAGCCTGCCACAGCGTGTTGCCGCGACCATAAGCAAGATCGAACAACTCGTCCTCGGAAAGCCCTACCAGCGGGCTGCGCAGCACGGTCGCCAAGGTCAGGTCGTCCTCCGGCAGCAGGGCAAACTGCGCCATAGCCATCAGATCCATCACGGCGATTTGTTCGGTGAGCACCATCCGGTCGATGCCCGCGACGGGCACACCATAGATCTTCAGTCGGCGGATGAGTTCATCTACGAACCGGTTGCGGCGCCGGACCAGTACCAAGATATCGCTCGGGAGGATGGGCCGCCCTTTTGACGGCAGCATCTCGCCCGACCTCAACCAGCCGGCGACGGTCCGAGCGATCCGTTCCGCCAGTTTGCTCGGCGGACTTTGGCGGCTCAACCGGTCGACAGGCGCATCCCACGGGTCATCTTCGTCGTCGGCGTCCGGTGAAATGACCGGCCACAACTCGATCAGCCCCCCATGCCCCATGCGTCTGGTTTCATGCCGAATGGCCGCCCCGGCGGCCGTCAGCTTGTGGCGCAAATCGCCCGCATTGAACACAGTGTCCACCGCATCGAGGACGACAGAGGTCGACCGAAACGACAAAATCAGATCCACCGGCGACCATTTGCGCTGCGCCGCCACCGCTTTTTGTTCGAAATAGCTGCGCTGACGGTCAAACTCGGCAGGGTCTGCCCCTTGAAAGCTGTAGATCGACTGTTTTTCGTCGCCCACCGCAAAAATTGTTCTGACGACGGACGAAGTACCCTCACCCGCAAAGAACTCGTCGGCAATTTTCTGAATTACCGTCCATTGCAACGGGTTCGTATCCTGCGCCTCATCGACCAGAATGTGATCGATGCCACCGTCCAGCTTGAACAGCACCCAGGCCGCAACACTGGGCCGGGACAGCATGTCGGCCGTTTTTTTGATCAGGTCGTCATAGTCCAGCACGCCGTCCAGGCGCTTGAGCCGCGCGTAGCGGTCGACGATCTGTTCCGCCACATAGAGCATGGCTTGGGACAACTGCCCGATCACCGCGGCTTTTTCCATTTCCGCCACTGCCATGATGCGGTCTTGCTCTTTTTCAAGCGCCTCATAAGCCTGCGGATGATTTTCCCGCACGGCTTTGGTGGCGAGAGATTTTCTCCGGTCTCCCGATTGCGTCAAAAACGCCGTTTTGTAATCGGACCAGAAGGCATGGCGCCCCACCGCTTTGAGGAAGTCCTGGATCTTTTGGGCCCGTTCCCCATCCGTTTTGCTGCCGGACAATAAAGCGGACACCGCTTGCTCGAGAGCCGTATCGGGCGTGTCGTCGCAGGCCTGCCGCACCACATCGCCTGCCGATGTCGGCCCGTCGAACCCCAGCGTTTGCCACATCTTGGTAATGGACTGCGGGAGTGCGCCGTTCTTTGTCAGATCCGACAAGGCAAAGCGGTTGGCACCGATTTCAGCGATTAGCTCTTGCAACGCCTGTTCACCGATGGTCGGAATGATGTCGCGCCAGCTTTCCCGACCGTCCCAGTCGGCATCGCCCGACGCGAAAGCCAAGAATTCATCCTGCGCTTGGGCCAGCAGGACCGACTGATTGTAATCGTCCAGCACCGTAAACTGGGGCACCACGCCCGCCTCGAGCGGAAAGCGCCCCAAGACCGACTGACAAAACGCGTGGATGGTTTGTATCTTCAGACCACCGGGAGATTCGAGCGCTTTAGCAAACAGCACCCGGGCCGCCGGTAAATCGTCCGGCGAGAAGGGCGCCCCCATCTCACGCAAGCTTCGTATAAGGGTTTCGTCATCGGCAATCGACCATTCGCCCAACATCTTGAAGATGCGATTGGACATCTCTGCCGCCGCTGCCTTGGTAAATGTCAGGCACAAAATGCGCGCAGGCGGCGTGCCCTCGAGCATGAGTCGCACCACCCGGCTGACCAGCACCGTGGTTTTTCCCGCACCCGCATTCGCAGCAACCCAAGACGATGCCTTGGGGTCCGACGCGGTGCGCTGACCGTCAAGGGTACGCTGAAGGGCGTCGACGCTCACTCGTCCCCTCCCAGCCCAGAGGTTTGCCATTCCTGCACCCGCGCCAAATGGTCGTAAGGGCCGGCAATGTCGTCGCGGAACGGACGCAGACGGGGCAGATAGGGCATGGCCGGGTCGTCATAGGCCGCAATCAGCTGTTTAACCCCCGCAATGGACGCCGCCACCATGTCGGGCACGTCCTTGGAGATCAAAGTAAGGGCACCGCCCATCTGACCGCCTGCGATCCGGATATAGGCCAAAGAGTCGATATGTCCGGGCCGCAGCCCTTGAAAACCTCCATCGAGCGCGATACCCGCTTCTAGTGGCAGTTGGGGCGACAGGCCTGCCGTCACCTGCTTCACGCTGGGGGCGGCACCGGTCTTGTAGTCGATGACCGCGAGGCCGCCTTGCGCCGTCTTGTCCAGACGGTCGGCGCGGGCTGTCAACACAAATGATCCGCCTACTGAATTAAACTTCAGCCTGCCCGTCGCCTCGCTGAGTTGCGGATGTGCCCCGTCCGCACGCCATTGGCGTTCGTGAGGCACAAACCAATACACAAACGACTCGAACCGCGGCCACCAAAACGCCTCTACGGCTGGCCCCTCGACGGCACGGTCGAAATAATCCCGGCCGATTTCCAGCAGGCGCTGTTCTGCATCGTCCGGCAGCGCATCGGGATAGGCTTCCACAAACCCATTGAGGATATCGTGGATCAATATGCCCCGCTCTGCTGCCCCCGGATCTGCCCCCACCGGATCGAGCGGCCGCAGCCCCAAAACGTGACGGGCATAGACCGCATAAGGATCCCGGATCAGCGTTTCGACCTGAGTGACCGACAACTCCCGCGGCCGAGCCGCTAAAGGCGGGGCGGGGCGCGGTGCTGACGCCGGCGTGAAATGCGCCGCCTGTTCCGGCATGTCGGTCGCCAGCATCGCACGATAAAGCGACACATAGTGCTGATCCGAATGCAACGCATCCTTGGCTTTGAGGCCTTCCAGCAATGTGTCCAACCGCAACAGCCAGCGCGACGGTACGGTGGGCGTGCCCTCCACCTTTTCGGATCGTGTCAGATACACCACCGGGGCCGAGGCGCCTTGGACGAAGTCGTGAGCCGACAGCCCGATCCGCTGTTCCGGAGCGCTGAGCCCGAGTTCCGCACGCATCGGCCGGTTGAGCCAAGGGTCCACCGTAACCTCCAGCGGCCAGGTGCCTTCGTTCAATCCACCTAGAACAGTGATGTCCGCCCGCTGCAGGCGGGCTTCTAGGGGGCCCCAAATCGATATCGCCGGGTGAAGGGCCCGCGCCCCGCGGACCGCACGTCCGCGTCCGAGCACTTCGAACAGCTCCAGATAGTGCAGCGGGTCGATATCGCCCAGCGTGGCACCGTGTTCCATCAACTCGTTCAGGAACAAAGCAGCCGCTTCACCGTCATCGCCGAGCCACAGCCGCGCCGCACCGTCTTCCGTATCGGTGGCCGCCAACTGCTCCGCCGCCTGAACATGTGCACGCACGAGATCCGTAAACGGTGCATTCTCTTCGACATACAGTTCAGCGAGAGGGGCCAAGGCAGCGTCAAGCGCCCGCAATAGACGTAGGGTCGGCTTGCGATCCTGCGACTCCAGCCGACGTTCGGCTTCCCGGACAAGTCCGTCCAACCCGCCCGGCACGGTAGGCCCCCGCAAAACACCTCTTTCCAGTAATCGGCCGAGGCGCCGAAACTCCGCTGCCGGACGATTGCCGGCCGCCATGGGATGTTTCAGAAGGCTCAACAGGGCAACGGCGTCTCCGTCGGTCTCGACGACACGCGCGACAAGCCGCAGATAGGAGAATACGGCACAGGTGGTCAGCGGCCGGCCTGCCGAATCGTTCACCTCGATACGCCAGCGCCGCAATTCGCTGGCGACCCGCCGGGCGAGGTTCCGATCGGGCGTCACCAAGGCCGCGGTCTTTCCCGGCGTTTCCAACGCTTCCCGCATGATGAGGGCAATGACGCCTGCCTCCTCTCCCGGGTCGGCCGCATCGATACGGTGTATGTCCTGAAGCGCCGCCGCCAAGTGCGACGGCGATGCACCGATCGTTGTGGAGAGGTTTTGCCACTGCCCGGTCGCTTGCCACGGGTTGAGGGACCGGTTCAGTAGCTTGGTGCGCGTCTGAAGGCTGCGTGCCGCGACCGTATCGTCCCAAGGTGTGATTTGCGCCCGGTCGGCGCTTAAGCCGTCCAGCAAACGACGCATGCCGTCCTGCGGATGCCCCTGTTCAAGCCGGTCCCACATCTCGGTCGGCATGTCCAAATCGACGCCCGGCAGCACCACATGGCCCTTCGGCAAATGCGCGATCACTTTAAGGAGCGCCGCCGTCGCCGGAATGCTCCCCGTCGAGCCCGCCGCGATCACCGGCGTGTCGGGCGGCGACCGTTCCCAAGAATCGTGCAAAGCCAGCAACAGCTTGTTGCGCCGGTCGCCGGGATCGATCGCCCCTTGCTCTTTGAGAATCTGCGGCCAGGCCGTGTGCAGAATATCCAAAAATTCCAAGCTTTGGCGCCAATGGTCGGCAAAGCGATCCGGCACCAGTTCGGGCAGCCGCTCCAACGACACGTCCTCGGTCTGGAGCGTATCGAGCAATTGTGACAGGGATTGCGCGAGCTCCGTTGCCAGAACCACGCTGTCGCCGCCGCCGGACGTGTCGAGCCACGCCTTCACCAAACGCGACAGAAGAAAGCGTCGCCGAAACCTGTCCATGATGAGAAGCGTGCGGCGAACCGACGATATGGCCGGCGGTATTTCCGTCGGTTCGGTGCCGCTGATTGCCGGCTCGTCGGCCAATGCAAAGATATCTTCGTCCACATCGCCGATGGGGCGCACCGATGGCAGAATGACGTTCCCCCCCGCCTGCCGGCGAAACGCATCTCCCAGCGCGCGCACCGCGCGCCGCGTGGGCAGCAAAACAAGGATGTCGGATATCGCCAGAGGGTCGTCTTGGTCGCCATAGCGGTCGAGGATGCCGCGCGCTAAGGCGTCCAGAAACGAGGCTTCCGACGGAATGGTATGAATGTGCAGATCCGACTCATCCATGATGGTCGGAAGAGTGCGGGATTATGCGGCGGAGAGCAATTCCTCGGCACGGTTCAGGCCGTCGGGGCTGCCCACATGCATCCAGATGCCTTCATGCCGGATACCGAACAAGCGGTCCACTTCGATGGCACGGTCCCACAACACATTGGTAGAGAACGGGCCGTCGGGACAATTGTTGAACAGCCGGGGATGCACGATCTGCACGCCGGCCCATACAAAGGCCGCCACGCGCGCTTCTTCCCGGCGGAGGAGCAGGCCTTGATCGTTCATGTCGAAATCGCCCTTGCCGTCATACCCCAGCGAGCGCACGGTCGGCGCCATCAACATCAGGGCGTCCATGCGGTCACCGTCCCAATGCGCCGCCATATTGGCCAGGGTGGAGCCCATGCCTTCAATCCAAATGGAATCGCTGTTGTGGGTGAAGAAGGGTTCATCGCCGAGCAAGGGCAACGCCTTCGCGATGCCGCCGCCTGTGTCCATCAGCGCGTCGGTTTCATCCGAGAACTGAATGTCGATATCTTGACGACCCGAAAGATGATCCCGGATTTGATCGGCCTTGTAATGAATGTTGACCACGACGGTCTCCACCCCCACATCGGCCAAGCGATCGATCGCACGGTCAATCAGCGTCCTGCCCCCCACTTCCACCAAGGGCTTTGGCCGCTGGTTGTTGGCGGGGCGCATCCGCTTGCCGAGCCCGGCCGCCAGGATCATCGCTTTCTTTGGCACGTTCATGACTATCCTGCTGCTCCAACCTTCCGTACGGGCACTTTTCCGGCGATACTGTCCGGGTCCGGCACCGTTAAGCGCACATTCCGGGGAACATTTTCGTCGAACCAAGCTTTCAAACTGTTAAGGGACGGATGTGTCAGATTTTTTTCTAAATAGCGCCAAACACGTGGCAAATGCGCCAAATAGGCTTTCTTGCCGTCGCGCAGCCACAAACGCATAAAGATGCCGACGATCTTCGCGCTGCGCTGCGCCCCCAAAAGGGCATAGCGGGCGCGGAAAGCCGCTTCGTCAAAGGCAGCATCGCGCGCCTTCGCAGCTTGTATGTAACGATCCAGCATTTGCTGTTCCAAGGCCGGCGCGATATCGCGCCGGGCGTCTTGCAGCAACGAGACAAGATCGTAAGCGCGGGAACCGATCACCGCATCTTGAAAGTCGAGTAGGCCGATCCGCGCGGGCCCGTCACGGTCGGGCAGCCAAATGAGATTGCCCGCATGAAAATCGCGCAGACACAAAACCGGGTTCGGGTCCGCCATTTCCGGAAAAAGCGTCTGCCACGCCGATTGGTAAGCGGTTCTTGGGCCTTTCGGCGTTTCGTCTAGGCCCAAGATGCCGGGCAGATACCAGTCTATGACGAGATCGGTTTCAATTTGCAGGGCTGCCGGATCGAACGATGCAATCTCGACAGACCGTCCGGCCGCGCCCTGAAGCGGGTTCGTAAAAGGGGTTTCGTGAAGCGCGAGCAGCAGATCGACAGCGGCGCCATAAAGCTCCTCTTCAAGATCCGCGGTTTTTGCCGATCCATCCAGCAGCGAAACGTAGAGATCGTCGCCAAGATCCTCCAGCAACAGCAAGCCGCGCTTCACGTCTTCTGCGAAGATCCTTGGCGCGCTCAACCCGCGGGCGCGCAGTTCCTTGGCCAGGGCCACAAAGGGGTGACAGTCGACCGCCAGATGGGCGACGGCGCTGTATCCGGTGGCCTGTCCCGCCGACACCTCGCCCGGCTCGGGCGGCGCATCCATCAAGACGGCGCGGCCCTTCGGCCCTTGCAGGCGCTCATACCGGCGGGCCGAGGCGTCGCCGGCAAGAGGCGCACGGCGGGCATCCGCCCACCCGGCCTTTTTCAGGAATTGGCTGATTTCAGTTTCTCTGGTCATGCACTCAAACGCTGTTCTTCTATTCTTGTGGCCCAGTGATGATCGCCCAGGACACGAATTTGCCGGCCGGCATCCGTTGGGGTGATGTGGATTTCCAACCGTTCGGCGGGCAAAAGGTCCAGCGCCCGTTCGGGCCATTCTATCAGTGAAACGCCGGTGTCCAGCGCCTCTTCCACCCCCAGCTCATATACCTCTTCAGGGCTTTCTAGGCGGTAAAGGTCGAAATGCCAGACGGTAAGCCGGGCCGTTTCGTAGGTTTGCACCAGCGTGAATGTCGGGCTCGGCACCTCCAGGTCCTCCCCTTGGCTCGCCACCGACCGCACAAAACCGCGTGCCAGCGTGGTCTTTCCGGCCCCGAGGGGGCCAAACAGGCAGATGACGTCGCCCTTTTGCACCAGAGAGGCCAATTTCGCCCCGAATTCGGCCATTTCAGGCTCGCTGGATAGGCTTGTGTCAAACAAGCTCTTCACACACACCTCGTTTCAAACTGAACTGCCGCGGCCGCCAACCGTGCCCCGGTGCCCCTTCCTTCGGCCTGTCGCGCGTTTCGTGAGGCAAAGCGTCGCCGCCAAGAGCTTAACGAAGGGTTGATTCCGGTACGTGACCGATCCATGTTACCGCGCGCTCAGGATAGCAAAGGCAACGTCAGAAAGATGCCGGAAAAAATCGTCATAATTGGGGCCGGTCAGGCCGGCGGGCAAGCCGCCCAGAGCCTCCGCAGCGGCGGATTCGAAGGCACCATCACCCTTATCGGCGACGAAGCCCAAGCACCCTATCAACGGCCGCCCCTGTCCAAGAAGTATTTGATGGGCGAAATGGATGTGGACCGGATCGAGCTCAAGCCCCGAACCTTCTATAGCGATCAGAATATCGACCTGCGCCTCAAAACCCGCACCGATAGCATCGACCGGGAGGCCAAAACGGTCACCTTGGCGACCGGCGAAACCCTTCCCTACGACAAATTGGTCTTGGCGACCGGGTCGCGGGTGCGCGAACTGCCCATTCCGGGCGCCAACCTGCCGCAGGTCTTTTATTTGCGCACCATCGATGATGTGGACGGCATTCGCGCGGCCATGGCTGACGGCGCCAAAGTGGCTATCATCGGGGGCGGCTATATCGGTCTTGAAGTGGCCGCCGTGGCTTTGAAGCTGGGCGCCCAGGTCACCGTTGTGGAAATGGCCGATCGGGTGATGAACCGGGTTGTTGCCCCCGCCATTTCGGATTTCTTTCAAAAGCTGCACCGGGATGCGGGTGTCGACCTTCGGCTGAACGCAGGGGTCACGAAGATTATCGAGGCCGGCGGCAAAGTAAGCGCCGTCGAATGCAATGACGGCACCGAGGTGCCCGCCGATATCGTGGTGATCGGCGTGGGCATTCTACCCAATCAGGAAATCGCCGAGGCGGCCGGGTTGGACGTCAATGACGGCATCGTCGTCGATGAATTCGGTGTCACGTCCGATGAGAATATTTGCGCCGCCGGCGACTGCACCTGCCTTCCCAGCGAATTGGTGGGACGGCGCATCCGCCTTGAATCGGTTCAGAACGCCATCGATCAAGCCAAGACCGTGGCCAACACTTTGTTGGGCAACAAAAAGCCCTATAACGAAGTGCCTTGGTTTTGGTCCGATCAGTACGATATCAAGCTGCAGATCGCCGGCCTGTCATTCGGCTATGACCAATCCGTGGTGCGGGGAAATCCGGATGACAAGTCGTTCGCCGTCTTTTATCTCAAAGACGGCGCCATTATCGCAGTAGACGCCATCAACGCCGTGCCGGAATTCATGATCGGCAAGCGGCTGGTAGCGGCCGCCGCAAAGATAGATCCCACGGTTCTCTCGGACATGTCGGTGTCCATGAAAGAAATGATGCAGAAATAAGGACGACCCCTTTATGGCAAAGATTACGTACATTGAAAATGACGGCACGGAACACACGGTCGACGTGGCCAACGGCCTGTCCGTTATGGAAGGCGCCATCAAGAATTCCATTCCCGGTATCGACGCCGATTGCGGCGGCGCCTGTGCTTGCGCGACCTGCCACGTCTATGTAGATCCGGAATGGGTCAGCAAAACCGGCACCAAGGAAGACATGGAACAAACCATGTTGGATTTCGCCGTGGACGTGGAAGAAACCAGCCGCCTGTCGTGCCAGATCGAAGTATCGGACGAACTTGACGGGCTTATCGTGCGCCTGCCCCAGTCGCAGCACTAGCGCTTTTCATTGTCATATTGAAACGCTATTCCGCGGCCGTCTGTCCGTGGGGCAGGACGGCCCGGTCCGGCAAGTGACACGTCACGACCGTCCCCTTACCGGCTTTGGATTCCAGCTCGACCCACCCGCCATGGAGTTCGACGAAACTCTTCACCAGGGACAGGCCTAAGCCGGCCCCCCTGCGTCCTTCGCCATGGCCGCGGCTTTCGAAGCGGTTGAAAGCCGTTGCCTGGGCCCGCGGCGCAATGCCGGTACCGTTATCCTCGACCCAAATTTGAATGTCCGCACCCAGACGTTTTGCACCGATGGTCACCTGCCCGTCGGGGGGTGAAAAGGCAATGGCGTTAGACACCAGGTTGAGCACCACCTGCTTGATGCGGCGCGCATCCGCATCGATGCGTCCCAGCGTATCGCTGATATCGGCAACCACTTTAACGTTTTGTTCCTGGCCCCATTCCTGCGCCAGCGGTATCGCTTCCTGCAGTGCCTTCGCCAGATCGATGTTTTCGAGATCCAGCACCATGCGTCCGGCTTCGATCGTGGCCAAATCGAGAATATCGTCGATCAGCCGCAACAACTGGTTCGACGCCTGCAGCACATTGCCCACATAGTCTTCCTGCTTGTCGTCCAGCGGCGGGCTGTTAATGCCTTCCTTCAACATGGTCGAGAAGCCCAGGATGGTGTTGAGCGGCGTGCGCAATTGATAGGACATGTGGCTGACAAATTCGGATTTGAGCTTGTCGGCTTCCTCCAGCGCTTCATTACGTTCTCTCAAGGCACGTTCGGCGCGTACGGAATCCGTCACATCCATAAAGGTCAGCAACGTCGCGCCGTCGGGCAACGGCATGCCGGCATATTGGACCATGGTGCCGTCTTGACGTTCCAGTTGGCCGGTCACCGGCCGGCGTTCGCTTTCGATCGACGTGATGGGCCCAGCCATACGCGACCATTCCGGATCGTAGCCGTGCAACGGCTCAGACCATTCGGACACAGTGTCGAAGTGTGGCTCGTCGCCGAGCTTCTGCGGGTCCAAGTCCCAAATGCGGGCATAGGCCGCGTTGAATAGTTTGAGCCGCCCATCGCTGCCGAAAAACGCCACCGCTTCGTACAAATTGTCGAGCGTCGCGCGCTGCACATTAATCAACAGCTTGAACGAGCTTTCCAGCGCAAGCTGATCGGTGACATCTTCGTACAAATAGATGAGCCCGCCGAACGGATGGGACTGACAGATCACGCGGACGGTCCGACCATCGGGCAAATGCCATAATTCTTCCGGCTGGTCGATCACCTTGCTGTAAAGCTCTGCCCGCTGACGTTTCCATGCCGGAAAGTTAGCCTGCTCCGGCAAGCGCCGGGCTTCGCGCAAAAGGTCCAAGATCTCCGTTTCCTTCGGGCGCGTGTTGAGCCAGTCCTCATCGAGGCGCCATTGCCGCGCATAAGCGCGATTAAAGAAGGTGAGCCGCTTGTCCGGTCCGAAGATGGCCACGGCGGTGCGCAGCTTATCCAGCGTCTCCCGGTGCGCCGTGATATGCCGTTTCAATTCCTGCTGCGATTCTTCGGTGGCCGTTTGATCGATGGCAATGGCGCCCACACCATCACGAAACGGCTGAAAGAACAGGTCAAGCGCCCGCCGGTCGCCGCCCAGGACGATATGGCGGCGTTCCGTGCGTTCGCGGTCTTGTTCTCGCACCGTGAGGCAAAGCGGTTTCTCGTGGGAATCCAATGTCGCCTGTTTCGCCACGGCGTCGGTGGCCGAGTCGGCGTCCACCGCGCGCGCGAAGGCCTCATTGGCATAGTCCAGATTAAGGTCTTTGTCCCGATGCCAAATCGGAAAGGGCAGCCGGCCGACAAGCTGTTCCAGCATATTCTTGCGGCTTTCCACCTGCGCCACCGTCTGGCGCAGCCGTGCCAATTCGTTTTGTTCGATAGACGCATCACGCACCCAGACCACAGCCTGGTCGGCCGCGGGCCGCCCTTCAAAGTCGAAGGCGCGGCCATCCGCAGTCTGAACACTGATCGCAAAGGAATCGCCGTTTTCCCGGAGAGACGTCACCGCCGCCACCAGCCGGCTCCGGTCCGCGTCCTTCAAAGCATCGAGCAAACCGCTGAAGCTGCCGCCGATAGCCGGATCGACCAAACCACCCACACGGCCGAGAAGCCGCGGCGCCTCGATCTGCGTTTGCGAGGTACCGTCGTCTTCACCGTCATCCGGGGTCTCCGGGGAGGTTTTGCCGTCAGCCGGTGCCGGCGACGGCCACACAAAGACGGCGCCCGGTTCGGCCGCCAGAATGGCTTCATTGCGGTCGAACCGTGCCTCAAGCGCGGCCAGCCGATGCCCCAGCATCGCTTCCCGGCGTATTGCCCGCTGCACTTCCCGTTGTGCCCACAGCACAGCGCCGATCGCCAAAAGAATGGCACAGGTGGTGACAAAGACCGGCACGTAGAATTGAGCGATGTCGAAAGTGCGGGGCGCCAGCTCTGTCACGGCGAAGGCCGCGCTCGACCACCCCATCGCGCCTCCGACTGCGCTGGTGCAAAAAAATATACTCTTCAGCACCGAACGTACCGTTGCCGGCACATTGTGGGTTGGCATTTTCTGGACCTTGACAGAATTCTGGCGTAACGCGAATCAGTTGTTCGAATTAAAGCGTACACGTTCCAAAGAAAAAACCCCAGTTTTCCACCTTCTGTCGCCGGAGGAAATCTGGGGTTGCGTCTTTTGCGGTCGTAAGCGGATGGTTCGCGAGAAGATTATCCGCTATGCGCCTAACTTTTGCCGAACGCGGATCAGTAGCGATAGTGTTCGGGCTTAAAGGGGCCCGCCTGCGCCACACCGATATATTCGGCCTGCTCGTCGCTCAGCTTGGTGAGCTGCGCCCCCAATTTCGCCAGATGCAAATGGGCGACTTTTTCGTCCAAATGTTTGGGCAGCACATAGACTTGCTTGTCGTAGTTTTTGTGGTTTTGCCACAGCTCGATCTGCGCCAGCACCTGATTGGTGAACGACGCGCTCATCACGAAGCTGGGGTGGCCGGTGGCACAGCCGAGATTCACCAGCCGGCCTTCCGCCAACAGGATCAGGCGCTTGCCGTCCGGGAATTCCACCTCGTCCACCTGCGGCTTAACATTGTGCCACGTATAATTCCGCAGCGCGTTCACTTGGATCTCGCTGTCGAAATGGCCGATATTGCAGACGATCGCACGGTCTTTCATGTCGCGCATATGGTCGATGGTGATGACGTCTTTATTGCCGGTGCACGTGACGAAGACATCGCCTTCCGACGCCGCCTCTTCCATGGTCGTCACTTCATAACCTTCCATGGCCGCCTGCAACGCACAGATGGGATCGATCTCTGTCACCTTCACGCGCGCGCCCTGACTGCGCAGAGACGCGGCCGACCCTTTGCCCACATCGCCATATCCGCAAACAACGGCGGTCTTCCCCGCCAGCATGACATCGGTCGCCCGCTTGATGCCGTCCACAAGGCTTTCGCGGCAGCCATACAGATTGTCGAATTTGGACTTGGTGACCGAGTCGTTCACATTGATCGCGGGGATCTTCAGGGTTTGGTCGCGGGCCATTTCATAAAGGCGCAGCACACCCGTGGTGGTTTCTTCCGATACGCCCAAGCAGTTTTCGACAAGCTGAGGGTACTTCTCATGCATGAGCTGGGTCAGGTCGCCGCCGTCATCCAACAATAGGTTCGGCGTCCAGCCGTCCGGCCCGGTGATGGTCTGTTCAACGCACCACCAGTATTCTTCTTCGGTTTCGCCTTTCCAGGCAAAGACCGGAATGCCTTTATCGGCAATGGCCGCCGCCGCATGGTCTTGGGTCGAAAAGATGTTGCAGGACGACCAGCGAATTTCCGCCCCCAGATGATGCAGCGTATCGATCAATACCGCCGTCTGGATCGTCATATGCAGGCAGCCCGTAATACGGGCGCCTTTGAGCGGCTGCGCGCTGCCATATTCGTCCCGCAAGGCCATCAGGCCAGGCATCTCCGTTTCGGCAATGGCGATTTCTTTGTGGCCCCAATCGGCGAGACCGATATCCGCAACTTTGTAATCTTGCGCCCCACTCATGGCTGCTCCTCAATTCGATGAAAACTTTGCTGGAAAAAAGGGCGCAAAACCGCGCCGCGTGGTTTCAGGCGCCTATATATCAAAGGATTTCAGCCAATGGCAAGAGCATATAAAGAAATCTTTATATTTTTAAATCCCCCTGGCCGGCGCTCATTCCCCCTCGTCGAATTTTCCCTCGATCAGCTCGATCAGGGCGGCCAACGCTTCTTCGGCAGCAGGCCCTTTCGCACGAATATGAATGGTGGACCCGGCGGCGGCTGCCAACATCATCAGGCCCATAATCGACGTGCCGGCCACTTCGGTGCCGTCGCGCGACACCTGGATGTCGGCGTCGTACTTTTCGGCGCATTGCACGAATTTGGCCGACGCCCGGGCATGAAGGCCCTTTTTGTTGGTAATGGCAATCTCAAGCGCCAGCGAGCCGTCCTCGCCGCGGATCGCGCCGCCCAACCCATTCTCTGAAACATCACTCACGAGGCGTCGCCCGACAGAACCCTCGAAGCCACATTGATGTATTTTCGGCCCGATTCCTGCGCCTGGGCCACGGCTTCTTCCAAACTGGCCTCCTTACGCACGCTTGCCAGTTTGATCAGCATCGGCAAATTGACGCCGGCAATGACTTCGACGCTGCCCTTGCCCATAAAGGAAATAGCCAGGTTTGACGGTGTCCCGCCGAACATATCGGTCAGAACAATAACCCCGTCGCCGGTTTCCACATTTTGCAGAGCCGCTTGAATCTCTTCGCGCCGTTGCTCCATATCGTCATCCGGCCCGATGCAGATCGACGCAATGTTCTCTTGCGGGCCCACCACATGCTCTGTGGCGCGCACAAACTCCTGGGCCAGAGACCCATGGGTTACCAAAACAAGTCCGATCATTTTTGTGAACCGTTCCACGTTGGAATCAGCGCCGTCCCGACCGGGCAGGCATTTCTGCCCAGCTGAAGGCGCCGGGGATTAGGCCATACTAAAATACAAGAGCGGGGCATGGAGCAAGAGATCTTATGGTGCAAAGGCTCGAAATTCAGTGCGTTCCCGCAATACTGTGACGAAACCGGTTTTGGCTGAACGCTTTGGTGGCCAATCTGAGCTTGGCCGCCGCCGAGGCATCGAACGGGCTGAGTGCGATCAGATTGATCGGATGATCGAAGAAGTGTTCGACCCGTTGTTCGGGCAGCCGGGGCACATCGTCTGCCGGCACCAAATCGACCACGAGCTGAAGCTTGGCCTTCTTCACCACCGGCACATCAATAATGCCGATACCGCGCACTTCAAGCCGGCCCAATATGGTGGACGGCGGTCGCGCCACTATGCGCCCGCGTTCCAACGACACGATCACTTGATCGTCCGCCACCAGGCGCGCCCCGCCATCGATCAAGCGGAGTGCTAAATCCGACTTGCCCGAGCCCGGCCGCCCCCGCAACAGCACACCGCTGCCGCCGATTTCCACGCAGGTCGCATGCACGAACTTTTGTTCCGAGCCCGTCATAACGGCAACTCTATCGTGAAACGGGCGCCCTGCACATCCCCTTTGGCACTGCGCCGGTTGGTGGCAAAAATACGCCCCCGATGGGCTTCGATGATCTGTTTCGAAATAGCCAGACCCAGGCCGGAGTTCTTGCCGAAATCCTCCGCCGACGGACGTTGTGTATAGAAACGCTCGAAGATCGTCTCGAGGTTTTCTTCGGGGATGCCCGGCCCTTGATCGTCGATCGTCACCACCACCTTGTCGTCCTCGCGCCGCGCCCGAATGGTGATCACGTCTTTCGGCTTGCTGAACGAAATGGCGTTGTCGATGATATTGCGCACCACCTGCCCCAAGCGGTGCTCAAATCCCGGCACGGTCAGCGCTTCGGGCGGCAGGGCCCCACTGTCGATTTGCAAGGCAATCTTCGGTACGCCCGGCTTTTGGGTCGCCTGGTAGATCTTCGTGAGCGTTTCAAGCAGCACCGGAATGCAGACATCTTCCATCTGGCTGCGGGTCAGCTCCGCATCCAAACGCGAGGCGTCGGAAATGTCCGTGATCAACCGGTCGATGCGCGCCACGTCTTCGATGATAATACCCAACAGCCGCTTCTGACGTTGCGGATCGGTAGTGCCTTCGAACGTCTCCACGGCGCTGCGCAACGACGTCAGCGGATTTTTGATTTCATGAGCCACGTCGGCTGCGAATTGTTCGATCGAGTCGATGCGGGCGTACAACGCGTCGGTCATTTCGCCCAGCGCGATGGACAAATCGCCGATTTCGTCCTGGCGGCCCTTTAGATTTGGAATGGGCACACGGCCTTCCCGGCCGAAGCGCACCTTCTCGGACACTTCCGCAAGTTTGCGAATGGGCCGCGCAATGGTTTGGGCCAACGAAATCGACAACAGGATCGACACGCCCAATGCAATCAAAAAGGTCTGCAGGATCGACAAGCGCTCGGTACGGACGATTTCGTCAATGTCGCCGCCTTCCGTTGACAGCAAAAGCGCCCCCTGCAACACCTTCAGGCGCTGAACGGGCACCGACACACTGATGACCATTTCGTTTTTGTCGGTCACCCGGATCATATGATAGGGGTCGCCCACCAGCGCGTAGGACACTTCCTCGTAATTCCACCCGCTGTTTTGACGCGACTCGTCATAGCGCGGCAGGTTGGACCTGGGCAGCAAGTCGACCGACCAATCGTAGATACGGCCCACCACCGGCCAATCCCCCAGGACCGAGCCGGGCGGGGGCAACCGGTACGACCGCACCCGGTTCACCGATATCAGGTTGCGGGAATCCAGCAGCAAATCGCCGTCGTAGTCGTAAAGACGCACCCGCGTGCCGGTGACCAGCGCCATCCGGCGCAAGATGGGAATGGCGCGGTCGATCGCGATGCGCGGGCTGGGGGCACTGGCTTCCGGTTCCAGAATAGCGAATTCCGCAAGCGCCCCGGCGATCAACTGTCCCTGCGTGGCCAGCGACTTGATCCGTGCGTCGATCAACCCGGCCTGATACTGATTGAGCACCAGAACGCCGGTCACCAAGATCAGCAAGCCGACAATGTTGTAGGAAATGATCCGCCGCGTCAGCGACGATAAAGGGCCACGGCGTACCAGCGACGAGCGCATCTTGGTTTCGACCGCGTCCGCCTTAGACGAACGGCCGGCAACCGTCTTGACCTTGCCAAGAACATCTTTGAGCTTCTGCAACCGGTCAGTTGACGGACCTTTCGCTTCGTCCCAAAGAGGGGCGGGTCGAAAGTCGGCCTGCAACCGGCCGCCGTCACGCGCAGGTGCATCCATCAAACCATCAATCTTCGCGATATCGGTAACCGACCCCGTACAGCGTCTCGATCGAATTGAAATCGTTGTCGGTCGCCTTAAACTTCTTACGCAAGCGCTTTATGTGGCTGTCGATGGTACGGTCGTCCACATAGACCTGATCGTCATAGGCGGCGTCCATCAGGTTATCGCGGCTTTTTACAAAGCCGGGCCGGTGAGCAAGCGCCTGAAGAATGAGGAACTCGGTGACCGTCAGCACCACTTCCTTACCGCTCCAAGTGCAGGTATGACGCTGCGGGTCCATGGTAAGTTTACCGCGGACAAGCACTTGGGATTCTTCCTGCGTGCCTGCGGCGCCGCCGGCCGAAGAATCCTGCCGGCGTAAAATCGTCCGTATACGCTCTAATAACAGGCGCTGGGAAAACGGCTTTCGGATGTAGTCGTCCGCGCCCATGCGCAAACCCATCAGCTCGTCTACTTCCTCGTCTTTCGAGGTGAGAAAGATGACCGGCAGATTGCTTTTTTGGCGAAGCCGGCGCAGCACTTCCATGCCGTCCATGCGCGGCATCTTAATGTCCAGCACCGCAAGGTCCGGCGGCGTGGTGGTCAGCGCGGCCAGCGCCGACGCGCCATCCGTATAGGTACGCACATGGTGGCCTTCGTTTTCCAGCGCGATGGAAACCGAGGTCAAAATGTTCCGATCGTCGTCGACAAGCGCGATTGTAGCCATAAAAACCAGCCACCCCTTTCTGAGACCTGCCCCCGTGTTAGGGCATCCCCGAACCAATCCCAATATAAGATTTACCGATGATGATTGCCATCATGTGAAAACGGCGAAATCGCGGCAGAATCGTCCGATTTCCCCCCAAAATCGCCGTTTCTCAACCGCTTTTGGGGCAAAAGTCAGAACGTCAACCGGTTGGAAATCACCACAAATCGCGCGACCACGGCCACGAGTGAGGCAAGGATGCCGCCAAAGATCCCGTAGTAGAGCCCCACCGCTCCGTAATCGAGCCCAAAGGCAAAATACGCACTGGCGGGCACGGCAATGGTCCATAGGGGCAATACCTGCAGCACCATGGCCATCAGCGTGTCGCCGGTTCCGCGCAAGGCGCCGAGGGTCACCCACAGGGCTCCACTGAAGGTCAACATGGCCCCCGCCACCCAAATGGTGCCGCGGGAGATCTCCACCACCTCCGCCTCGCCGGTAAACAGGCCCGCAAAACCGGCTGGCACCCACATGAACACGACCGCCGCCGGCAACATAAAGGCTACGCCGAGCGCAATGCCGGTCCAGGCCGCAAGTTTCACATTGGCCGGGTCTCGGCGCCCGATGGCATTGCCGACGCGCACCGAGGTGGCGGCCGACATGCCGATCGCCACCATTATCACCAATGTGACCAGGTTCTGTGTGACCTGGTGGGCCGCAGTGGCCGCCGCGCCGATCAATCCCGCCATAATAACAAGGGATGAAAACGCGGCTGCATCAAGCCCCTGACCAATTCCCATCGGGTAGCTAATGCGCAGCATGCGCCCGGTCAGCCCCCCGAAATAAGGCCACCGCACCTGGCGGAGCGACAGCTCCAGCCCATATTGACGCCGATCGACCGCGAACCAAATGGCCGCCAGCATGAAAAAGCAGATTTGCCACCGCGTGATCGACGTGGCGATCACCGCGCCGGCCGCCCCCATGGGCGGAAAAACACCGTCCCATCCGAAAATAAAAATCCAGTTCAGTCCCACATTGGTGATGTTCGCCAACACCATTGCCAGCATGGCGTAAGTAGGGCGGGTAATGCCTTCCATGAAATACGCACAGGCGATGTAAAGCAGCATCGCGGGCATGCCCCAGGAGAAGTGGAAGGCGACGGTGGCCGACCCCGCAACCAAATCCGGATTCTGCCCGGTCATTATGAGAACCCGCTCCGTGACCAGCGAGATCACGGCGAAGGTGACGCCGAGAATGGCGCCCACCACAAGGCCAACCTGCCACACAGCCCCGCACCGGCGATAGCGCCCCGCGCCGTAATTCTGCGCGGTCAAAATCATGACCCCCTGCATGAAACCGATGGCTATCATCATCAAAACCATTTGTACGGTCAGGCCGAGGCCCAAAAAGGCAAGTTCGTTACCCCCCGCGCGCCCGACCATCAGCGTGTCCACAGTGAAGATCGCCAGGATGCCTATGCGGGCCGCCATGGAGGGGCCCGCCAACGCGAGGGTTCGCCCGATATGATCGCGCAAGCTTGCCGGCGCGGGCCAGCGTGGCATCTGGTTGACCGGCACCTCCGGTGGTGTGTGTTCCACTGTCATCGAATCGAATCAATCGCCCCCGCGGGCCCTCTTCCCGACCGCTCGGCGCGCCGTTCTTGAGATTGCGTTAACCATGGCGGGCCTGTGTATTGAGGTCAGGTGTGGGGGATGACACCAAAGGGGGTTTACGTCCACATCTAATCATTTTAGGTCCTGTTGCGCCGCATGGGCAGGACTACTATTGTGCGGGGCCTTTCCAGGTCGTAAGGGTTTATGAGCAAACGAAAATAAGCATCACACGCGCAGGCCGCCTCCTGGCGGGCCGCCGGTGTGCAAAACAGTGATGATCGCGCAGGCCTCAAACAAATGCGGCGCGTGACATGGGTGTCAATAAAGGATCAAGACGGTGAAGCAAACTGGACCGAGTATTAGTCGAATTGGCTTGGAGAAAAACGGGCTGAGCAACCTGAAGGCTGCCCATTGGAACCATCCCGCCGCTTCGCTTTATCACTTTGCAGTCGAGCGCAATGAAGGCGAGATTGCGAAAAATGGTCCTTTGGTGGTGAAAACCGGCCAGCACACCGGCCGATCCGCCCAAGACAAATTCGTGGTCCGCGACGATCTAACCGAAAATACCGTCTGGTGGGAAAACAACAAACCCATGACGTCCGAGCAGTTCGATGCCCTGTTCGATTCGATGGCCGCATATCTGCAAGGGCGCGAAGTCTTCGTGCAGGACCTTTACGGCGGCGCTGATTTGGACCATCGCCTGCCCGTTCGCGTCATTACGGAATACGCCTGGCACTCCTTGTTCATTCAAAACCTGCTGATCGAACCGAAGGCCGAGGATCTCGCCGAGTTCGATCCGCAATTCACCATCATCGATGCGCCAGGCTTCCAGGCAGACCCCGAAAAGCATGGCTGCCGCTCGGAAACCGTCATTGCGGTGGACTTCGCTCGCAAGCTTGTGCTCATCGGCGGCACCTCCTACGCCGGCGAAATGAAGAAGTCGGTGTTCACTATTCTCAACTTCCTGCTGCCGCCCAAGCACATCATGCCCATGCACTGTTCGGTCAATGTGGGCCGCGATGGCGATGCCGCGATTTTCTTCGGCCTGTCCGGCACGGGGAAGACCACCCTGTCCGCCGACCCCAACCGCACGCTGATCGGCGACGATGAACATGGTTGGTCCGAAAACGGTGTCTTCAACTTTGAAGGCGGCTGCTACGCTAAAATGATCCGCCTGTCCGAAGAAGCGGAGCCCGAGATCTACGCCACGACCAAACGGTTCGGCACGGTCTTGGAAAACGTGGTGATGAACCCCGAGACGCGCGAGCTCGACCTGGACGACGCCACGCTGGCAGAAAACTCGCGCGGTGCTTATCCGCTGAGCTTCATTCCCAACGCATCGGAAACCGGCCGCGCCTGGCACCCGAAAAACATCATCATGCTGACGGCGGACGCGTTCGGCGTGTTGCCGCCGATCGCAAAGCTGACACCCAGCCAGGCCATGTATCACTTCCTGTCCGGCTACACGGCCAAAGTGGCCGGCACCGAAAAAGGCCTGGGCACCGAACCGCAAGCCACCTTCTCTACCTGCTTCGGCGCCCCATTCATGCCGCGTCACCCCAGCGAATACGGCAATCTCCTGCGCGACTTGATCGCCACCCACAATGTGGACTGCTGGCTGGTCAACACCGGTTGGACCGGCGGCGCCTTCGGCATAGGAAGCCGGATGCCCATCAAGGCCACACGCGCCTTGCTGACGGCCGCCTTGGACGGTTCCTTGTCGAACGCGGACATGCGGGCCGACCCGAATTTCGGGTTCATGGTTCCCACACAGCTCGACGGGGTGGACAGCCAAATTCTGGACCCGCGCCAAACCTGGAACGATCCGGCGGCCTATGACGCTCAGGCGCAAAAGCTGGTCGGCATGTTCATCGAAAATTTCCAGATTTTCGAGGGCCATGTGGACCCGGATGTGAAGGCAGCCGCACCAAACGCGGCTTGAGCATCACAACCCTTGCGGGAAGTTCGTAAAAACTTAGTTTACCCGGCATTAAGGCAAACGTGAGAGCTTTAGCGGATAGGTTCTCACGATAAGAAGATGCGTTGTGCGCATCGAAACGCCGCCGGTCCATGTCGAGTAAGTCAACCCATTACGAGATCTTTCTCCGCAAGGAGAAGATGGGCGCGTGGACCATGCTCAGCGCACACTATGCGCGGACCGCAGCGATCGACGAGGCGAAAGAAATCCTGCAGCAGGGCGGCGCGGTTGCCGTGCGTGTACTGAAAGAAACCTTCGACGAATCGTCCGGCGATTTCCGAAGCGTGCGCGTCTTCCAAGATGGCGACCTGCGAGATCCGCCGCCGCCCAAAGGGTCCAATAAATCCGGACCGCAGATTCAACTGCCCTGCTTCAAGCCGGAAGACCTGTACACCATGCATGCCCGGCGGACCATTGCCCAGCTTCTCCGGCAACCATTGTCCCGCTGGCGCATCACACCGACCGAATTGCTTCACCATGGCGGTCATATCAATCGCCTGGAACAAGCCGGCACGGAGCTCCAGCACGCCATTCAGAAAATGGCCGTGAAGCATGCCGGCGCGACAGGCCAGCCGGTTCAGCAGACCATGTTGAAGCTGAACGAACTGGTGGACAAAGCCATCAGCCGCGTCTTACGAGATTCCCAGGCCAATATGTTCCCGGACATCCGCAAGGTCGGCTTCGAGGCCTTGTGCCAAGGCCTCAAGACAAAGCAGAACGCCACCTACATCATGAACGGGTCGATTGCCCAACACATAGAATCGGCCGACAGTTGGCGCGAAAAACTGGCGCTCATTCTCGATCTGATCGACAAGGTACCGAGCGACGGCAAAATTCGCGACAAGGTACTCGCAACCATCGATTCCCTGATTGCCGAAATGCTGAGCGGCAATGCGGCGCTGGGCGACCTCTTGGGGGACCAAAAAGATTTGGGCAATGCCCTGTTGGTCATCACCGACCTGTTTCTGGGCAAGATCGACGATAAGGACAAGTCGATCGCCCAAGGCGTCCGGACCCTATCGGTCCTGTTCGCCGAAGGTCACTTGCTGGAATCGCGCATTGCCATCGCAAAGCGCATCCTTAAGGAGATCAGCAGTGCCCGGCGCCTCTGTCCCACATCGATCGAAGAAGAAATCAAGATCTGCCGGCTGCTGGCCAATCGCATGGTCTTGGGCCAGGGGTCGCTGATCAGCGCCGACGAGATCTTGGATGCCTTCACGACCCGCTCGAAACAGTTCGTCATGGCCGACACGGTGGATACTTACTTGGCGTCGTGCGAGGACGCGGCCGAACGTTTGAGCAAGCTTCTGGATTTGGAGGAAAACATCGTCGGCGCCGCCAATAAGCGGGCCGTCGGCAAGTTCTTTTTGGGACTGCTCACCTCTCCGCGTACAGAGCAATTCTTCCTCCGCACCGACGAACCCATTTCCAGCCGCCTGACGAAGCTGACCAAAATCCAGCGTCGGATCACCAAGTCGAACTTCCAAGACAACAATCAGGAAAGCATGCTGGACGGGATCGATCGCCTGGCCGTGGAAATGGAAGACCGCGCGGCTTTGTTCCGCTCCCTCAAAGCGCGCAAGATCAGCCCGGCGGAACGGGCTTTCCTGATGTTGCGCCTTCTGACATCCGGTGTAATTCCCGACGGCACGCTTGCCGAAAGGGCCCGCATGCTGGTCCGCCAGATCATCCGCGATGCCGACTTCATGCCGTCGCTCATGAAACTGGGCGAAACCGGCAGCGAAGAAGACAAACAGCGCCACAGCCCGCAAGAACTCGGCAATCTATTGACCCAAGCGGGTATCAACACGCCGGCCTCCGAGAAAAAGCAAACGGCTTGACGCGCGGCCTAATGTGCCTGCTCCCAATTGGCGGCCGCTTTGGCCTCGACGGTCAACGGCACGGAGAGCTCCAGCGCGGGCAGCGCGGCCTGTTCCATGGCCTTGGTCACGACATCGCAGGTTTCATCCGCCTCGCCCTTGGGCACTTCGAACACCAATTCGTCATGCACCTGCAGCAACATTTTCGCAGAGAGCTTTTTGGACGTCAGCGTGTCCGGCAGGCGCACCATGGCGCGGCGAATGATATCCGCCGCCGACCCTTGGATCGGCGCGTTGATGGCGGCACGTTCCATGAACGACCGCTCAGCCGCATTTTTTGACGTGATCTTCGGGTAATGCATGCGCCGGCCGAAGATGGTGCTGACATATCCTTCTTCCCGGCATTGTTCCTTTGTGGTTTGCATATAGGTCTGGATGCCGGGAAAACGCTCGAAATAGGCATTGATATACGCCTGCGCTTCGCCCCGCGGAATGCCGAGCTGGTTGGCGAGACCAAACGCGGAGATGCCGTAAATAATGCCGAAATTGATGGCCTTGGCCCGGCGCCGCACGCTGGGGTCCATGCCTTCGATGGGCACGTCGAACATTTGGCTGGCGGTCATGGCGTGAATATCGAGACCGTCGGCAAAGGCCTGCTTCAACGCGTCGATGCCCGCAATGTGAGCCAGCACGCGCAACTCGATCTGACTGTAGTCGGCACTGATCAGCACATTGCCCTTTTCCGCCACGAAGGCGGTTCGGATTTGCCGCCCCTCTTCCGTCCGTATGGGAATGTTTTGTAAGTTCGGATCGCTCGACGACAGCCGCCCCGTGGTCGTGGCCGCCATGGAGTAAGAGGTGTGAATGCGCCCGGTTTCGGCGTTGATGAATTCGGGCAGCGCGTCGGTGTACGTGCTTTTCAATTTGGCAAGCTGGCGCCATTCGAGAACGCGGGCGGGCAGATCGTGCCCTTGCGCCGCCAACGTTTCCAGCACATCGGCCCCGGTGGCATAGGCCCCGGTTTTGGTTTTCTTACCGCCTTCCAGCCCCATCTTGCCGAACAAAATGTCGCCCAACTGCTTAGGCGAGCCCAGATTGAAGCTTTCGCCCACCAGCTCGTGCACCTCGGCCTCAAGTGCTGCCATGTTTTGCGAAAACTCGCCGGACAGGCGCGACAGCACATTCCGGTCGACCTTGATGCCTGCCGCTTCCATGTCCACCAGCACGGGCACCAATGGGCGTTCCAACGATTCGTATACGGTGGTTTTACGGTCCGACGTGAGCCGGGGCTTCAGGCGGTGGTAGAGGCGCAAGGTGACGTCCGCGTCTTCCGCGGCATAGGCCGCCGCTTGATCCAACGGCACCTTGTTGAAGGTAATCTGCGATTTGCCCTTGCCGGCGATGGACTCGAACGAAATCGGTTTGTGCTCCAGATGAAGCTGAGACAGCTCGTCCATGCCATGGCCGTGCAAACCGGCGTCCACCACATAGGACAGCAGCATCGTATCGTCGATCGGGGCAACGCGGATGCCATAGCGCTGCAGCACCAGCATGTCATATTTGATGTTCTGCCCCACCTTGAGCACCGCCGGGTTTTCCAGCAGCGGCTTGAGCGCTTTGACGACCGCTTTCAAGTCAAGCTGCACAATGTCGTCCTCAGCGCCCAGCGACAGACTTTCCGGATCGCCATGCCCCACCGGGACGTAACAGGCAGCCCCCGGCTCCACCGATAAGGACAGCCCCACCAAATCGGCGGACATGGCATCGAGCGATGTGGTCTCCGTATCCACCGCCACCAGGCCGCGTTCCTCGGCGGCGGCAACCCAGCGCTCAAGATCCGCCATGGAGACGATTGTTTCGTAGGCGGACGGATCGAACGGCGCGTCCAACCCCTCGATGACCGCACCGGGCGTGCCGCCCTGCTTTTCTTTCGACGTCTTTTTGGTTTTTTTCGCCTTGCCGTCTTTCTTTTCCGTCGCGGTCAGATGCGCGGCCGGTTCGAAGGCGTCGATGTCATCGATTTCGAAATGGGCGGCGATCCGCTTGGTCAGCGTGTTGAACTCCATCGCCCGCAAAAACCCGATCAAGGTTTGCGGT
>JANQMY010000562.1 GCA_028279895.1 Alphaproteobacteria bacterium | reverse complement strand
CCCGCAAAGATAAAGCCCCGGCACCGAGGTCTCGTAATGATTGGCCATGGCGTTCGGACGGAAAAAGAAACTTTGATCTAACGTCATGTCGCCGTGGTGCCAATGCCCTCCGGTGAGACCGAAATCCTGTACAATATCCGCCGGTGTCAGCACCTGCCCGGCAATAATATGGTCGGTAATCTCCGGCGCGAAATCGGACAGCACACGGATCACACGAGAGACGAAACGGTCACGCGCGATGTTCCAATCTTCGCTGACGTTCAGCGGGCAGTAGTGGACCAGAATCGACATCACATGCTGCCCCGCCACGCAAAGGGACGGATCTTGGGCCGAGGGAATAACAATCTCAAGCGCCGGGTAGTCACTATACTCTTTATATTTAACGTGGTTGAACGCAAACTCGAGATAATCCGTGCTCGGGCTGATCAACAAACGGGACCGTGTTACCTCTTCTTCCGACAAACCACGAAAGGCCGGAATACCGTCGAGCGAGAAGTTCACCTTCGCTGCCGTCCCTTCGCACCGCCATTCCCGAATGCCGCGCAAAAAACGGATATCCGCCGAACCGGCAGGCAGCATTCCGAGAAAAGTCTTCTGAGGATCGACGCTCGACACCACCGCTTTGGCGGAAATGGTCTGACCGTCCTCCAATGTGACGCCGGCAACCTGCCCGTCAATCACATTCAATGAAACCACATCCGCCCCTAAGCGAATATCGGCCCCTGCCTCCAATGCGGCTTTCCCCAAAGCGTCTGCAATCACACCCACACCGCCTTTTGGATGCCCGGCATAGTGCGGATCACTCAATTCTTCCGTCGCCCGGCGATAAAGGTAGGTCAACATGGACCCGGGACTGCGCGGCCCAAGCGCGTTGCCCATCACCGCGTCATGCGCCAAGGCCCCCTTAAGAACATCTGTTTCGAAGTAATCGTCGAGCACATCCGCAATGCTGGCCGACGCCATGTGAAGGAATTCAGCCGATTGGTCGGCGGGCAGCTTGCGCAAAGCCTGGCGTATCTTGTGCCACTGCCGATCCGTCGGTTTGGCCCCCTCCCCCAAAGCAGGCAAGGGGTCGTTGATCAGAGCCGACAGGGCCCGCGCAAACGCGCTCATACGCTCTTCAAATTGCGGATAGTTGGCCGCGTCATTCGCCGAAAAGGCGGCAATGTTCGCTTGCGTTTCGCTAACGTCGCGGGTCAGCGTGAGGTGCTTCGCATCTTCGCTCAACGCGATCGTCGACTTAAATCCGTCTACAAACGAAACGCCATGCTTGGCCAAGCGCAGATCCGATATGACGCGCTTGTTCAAGCCGTAAACGAGGTGGGCACATACAGACCCTTGTGCGTCTTCAGCGATTTCTTCGGTAACGCTCAATCCCCCGATTTTTTGCCGCGCCTCCAGAAGCACCACGCGTTTGCCCGCTTTGGCCAGCAAGGCAGCACAAACAAGCCCGTTGTGCCCCGCGCCAATCACGGCGACATCGTATTGATGCAGTCCCTGGCGCGCTTTTTTCACAGCCACCTCCGCGGTGTCAGGTCGCCACGGACCACCTGCGCGGCGGTCTGACCCGCCAAGCCCATCAGCCCCCCGGTGGGATGGCTGGCAGACCCACACAAATAGAGATTGCCGATCGGCGAGCGGTGGTGGACCATATCCGGATAGGGTGACGGCAAAAAGAGTTGTTCCGGGGCCGCCTCACCATGAAAAATATGCCCGCCGCTTAAGCCGAACATTTCTTCCATATCGGATGGCGTCTGAACGTCCGTGTGCAGCACAATATCCCGGAAGCCGGGACTAAACTCTGCGATTTGATCGATAACGTTCTGGCAAAGCTTGTCTTTGCTCTCTTCGTCCCACGGCCCGGTCAGCAACTCGTCCGTCAGATATTGGACAAACACCAACATCACATGTTTGCCGGGCGGCGCGAGAGTGGAATCGAACATGGACGGAGTGTTGAAGACAATATGCGCCTGCTGGGGAAACACCTTGTTCTTCCAGTCGTCATACGCGCGCTCAAGATCCATCAGCGTGGAGGTCATTTGCCAATCGCCGGTCCACAAAGGCGACCCGGACGGTATGGCTGGAAAATGCGGTGCGCTATCCAACGCTATCGTGATCTTGCCAAGGGCTCCGCGGGACTTCACGTTGAGGACCTTGTCGATGAAAGTCTTTTGCAAGGCTTTCCAGTCGAACAGTGTCAAGAATGTTTGTTTGACATCCAAACTCGACACAACCTTTTTGGCGTCGATCTGCTCGCCCCGGTCCAGCACCAGGCCCGACGCTTTGCCGTCCTTCAATAAGATGTCGGTTACCTGTCGTTCAAGCCTAACATCGCCCCCATAGGACCAAACCGCTTTTACCAGGGCTTCGCAGAGCGCGCCCGCCCCGCCGCGCACATATCCCATCTGGGCGGGAGGCCCCGGCGCAAAACTGCCAACCGCCTTAGACAAGAGTGGCGCCGTGGTGGCCGAAAACGGCCCCAATGAAGCGCCGAGCAAGGCACGTCCCGCCAAGTGTGCTTTCAGGGCCGGAACCTCGAACCAATTGTCCAGCGCATGGCCTAGACTTTGAACCGTCCACCGGATCGACGATAGAGCGGCATCTTCGCCATATTGTTCTGCCAGGCGCTGCACTTGCTGCAACGCCGCTGCCGGATCCGGCGGTGTTTTCTTCGGGGCATTCTCATCCCCGGCCAAGAGGGGTTTGGCGAACTCGGCAAATCGCCGGAGCGACACCATCATTTGATTGTAGGCTTCGGCATCTCGATGGGATAGCGCGTGGATCGATCGGATCGTTCTTGCCGCATCCGGATAAGTGGCCAGATACTCTCCTTCCCGAGACAAGGTGACATGCCCCTTTGCCGGAAAGAACACCAACCCATGCCGGCCAAGTTCGAGATCGCGCATAATCGACGGGTGCAACAGGGCGCTGGCATAGCCGGCCGTGGGGTAAACGAAGCCGGGGAACACCTCGCGGTTGGCGGCCGCACCACCCACACGATCGCTGCGCTCGAGCACGACGACGCGATGGCCCGCTTTCGCCAAATAGGCGGCCGCCGTCAGGCCGTTAAGGCCTGCGCCAACTATTGCCACATCGAATTGCTGCGTCATCCCACGCGCTCGAAAACTACCCCGGGAGCGCAATACACATCTTGCGCCATCTTACGATGCAAGACTTACGACGACTGAATAAAGATTGTGTTTACCAAGCGGCGTGACCGGCCCGGCTGCGCCCCCCAATTAACAGCCTATTAACTGCGCAGGTCAGAGAACGCCGCGCTTATGCTCGCCGATTGACACGCTCGTGGGCTGAAAGGCTTTCTTAAGAACCGGGATCGCTTTTGCAGGTTCAGCCGCGCCGCACATGAAAATATCGATGGCCGCATACTCACGTTCCGGCCAGGTGTGAATGCTGATGTGCGACTCCGCCAGGACCGCGACGCCGGAAACACCCTCATTCGGACCGAACTGATGCAAGTGAATGTGCAGCAACGTGGCATTGGACGCGTCGATTGCCTCGCGAAATGCCTGTTCGATATGCCCGATGTCGGACAAGCCTTTGGCACCCCAAAAATCCAAGATCAGGTGGCTGCCGGCATAGACCAGCCCATCGCGCTCGACAAAATAGTCTTTGTTTTCAGACTCTTGTGTCGGATGAGCCGCCTCCAACGGTGCGGCATCTGACAAATTGACAACTTTCGACTGCGAGATCGGCATCGGCCCACTCCACCAGATAGGTGATCAACAAAGTGCGCCTTGTGGACATTTATCGGTTCATACCCCTGCCGATACGCGCAGGGGTTGGGGACACATACCCGCGAACAAGTCGGGTTCATGCCGCCAGCGCGGCGCGCATATAAGGAAATTTGCCTCCCGGCGTCAACAAAAAAAGTACGCACGACGTGCGCTTTTTTCTCACCCGCTTGGTCTTCTCTTCCGGCGGGTTCTGCCCTATATGTCCGCGCGCATCCGACACGGTTCAGCACAGGTATCAGTCAACATGTCAGAGAAATTCATCGAAGGCCTTCACGGCGGATATTTCCAGGGGTTTAAGGTCAAGGGCCGCATGCTGGTCGATGAGCGCAGTGATTTTCAGCACATCCAAATCTTCGACACAGACGACAACGGCCGCATTATGGCCCTGGACGGCATCGTTCAAATCACCACCCGCGACGAAGACAGCTATTCCGAGATGCTGACCCACTTGCCCATGTTCGAACATGGCCATGTGAAGCAAGTGGCGATTGTCGGCGGCGGTGATTTGGCGGTGGCGGAGGAAGCCCTAAAGCATCCAACATTGGAAGTGCTCGATCTCGCCGAAATCGATCCACGCGTTATTGATCTGTGTCGGGAACATTTTCCGGAGTTAAATGCGACCGCTTTTAAAGATCCCCGCTTGAACATTCACACCCGCGATGCCGCGGAATTTCTGAAGGAGCCCGCGCAACAGGGTAAGTATGACCTCATCATCAGCGACCGGCCGGACCCAGTCGGCCCGGCGGAGATCCTGTTTTCCGATCAGTTCTACCGCACTATTTCAGATGCCCTGGCGCCGAACGGTATTGCCGTTTTCCAGACCGGCGCGCCGTTCTTCCAAGCCGATGAGTTGCGCGACACATGCCGGCAGCTCCGCGCCGTCTTTCCTCACAGCGGCGTCTATCTGACCGTCACGCCGACCTACACCGGTGGCTTCATGGCCCTTACCTGGGCCAGCAATGGATTTGCATTGGGACAAGAACAGAACCTCCGCCAGGTGGAGTCGCGCGTCGATGAGGCCGCGATTTCAACCACTTATTACAATGCCCGAATGCATTCGGCAGCCTATGCATTGCCGAATTGGATCGCCGCACTGACGGAATGAACCATTAACAGAATCTACCGACTATTGTGCCCCCTTATCGACAGGGGGCGCCGCATTCGCCTCAATGACGGTCTCGAACAGACTGGCGATGCGCGCCTGAAGATTCCTCAGGTGATTTTCCAACTCGACCAAGCTGGTGCAATCGACCGCCGTACACAAGGTCTTTTCGAGACCTGCTGAGATATCTGTCAGGTCGAACGCCCCTTCAAACGCAATTCGCGTGATTTGCGTGAGCTTATGATAGTGAGAACACGCCTTGCGCAATTCGTCAGCCGACTCCCTCGGCACGATGTCAGTTTCGGCAATCGCACTTAACGCCTCTTTCGTATTGACGCGCAGGATTTCCGGGTAGTCGTTCGCGTGCGACAACTGCAAAAACTGGCAGATGAATTCCACGTCCAACAAACCGCCACGGACGTTCTTCAATTCGAACGGATTGTCACTGGGATACTCCTTTGCGAGGCGTGCGCGCATATCCAAAACGTCTCTCGCAAGCATCGCATTGTCCCGATCGCGGCACAGCACCGTGGCAACCACCTGATCTATTTTTCCTTTCAGCGCATCGCCGCCGGCCACCACCCGTGCCCTCGTCATGGCCATGTGTTCCCACGTCCATGCGTCGGCGGTCTGGTAATCTTCAAACCGCGTCAGCGACGTGGCCAGCGGACCGGAGTTACCTGATGGACGCAACCGCATATCCACTTCAAACAACCCGCCCTGGCTGGTCTGCGCCGTCAGCGCGTTGATGAAGCGTTGACTAAGGCGTTTGTAGTATTGGGTGACCGGCAAGGGGCTCGGACCATCGGACACTGCCTCCGGGTCCGGTGCGTCGTAAATAAAGATGAGATCGAGATCGGAGCCGGCGGTCAATTCGCGGGACCCCAACTTCCCCATGGCAAGCACCGCCATGTCGCCGCCCGGCACGCGTCCGTGCTTTTCCGCCACATAGGCTTCCGTCATAGGCAACACTAACCGCACGACGGTTTCCGAGATATTGGCGTAAGCGGCGCCTGCGACATCGGCCGACGCCGTGCCCATCAAGACCTGTATGCCAACCCGCAAGGTTTGCTCGTGGGTCCAACGGCGCGTCTCATCCAGTTTGAGTTCGTAACTGTCGATGCCGCGCAGCCGCTCCACAAAGTCTTCATGCAGTTCATCCGCACTGGGCAGCGAATCCAAATATCCCGGTTCTATGACCGCATCGAGCATTTGGGCATTGCCGGACAGAATGGGGGCGAGGCGCGGTGCGCTGCCTAACACCGAGGACAACACGCCCAAAAGATGCGGGTTGGAATGCAATAAAGAAAAGAGCTGAACGCCCGCCGGCAACCCTTCAAGAAACCGATTGAAGCGGGCGAAGGCCCCATCCGGATCAGACACTTTGGAAAACGTTTCGATCAAAACCGGCACGATGGCAGTCAATTTCTGACGGGCGCGCTCGCTGCGCGATGCCCGGATGCGTCCGTGGTGCCAGGCACGAATGGCGGCGGAAATCTGCTTGGGGCGCTCAAACCCTAAATTCGATAAGGATTGGAGCGTTTCCGGGTCGTCGTCGACCCCCGTAAACACCAGACTGCCGGTTTCCTTGGACAGCGAAGGCTCGGATTCGAAAAGGCTGTTGTAATGATCGCGAACGGTGGTCAGCGTGCTCAACAGTGTCTCGCGAAACGCATCTTCGCGGTCGAACCCACTGAAATAGGCCACATGGGCCACCCCATGATCTTCGGCAGGCAAGCTATGTGTTTGCTGGTCCTCGATCATCTGGAGGCGATGTTCAACCATGCGCAGGAACCGGTACGCCTGGGTAAGCTCAGCGGCGACATCCGCACTAATCATCTGGCGATCCGACAATCGTGTCAGCATTTCGCAAGTCCCGCGCTCGCGCAGACTGGGGTCGCGCCCCCCGAGAATCAATTGCTGCGTTTGAACGAAAAACTCGATTTCGCGAATCCCCCCCCACCCCAGTTTGACATCGTGACCATTGACGGCGATTTCACGATGACCGCCATGGGCATGGATCTGACGCTTGATGCTGTGCACATCCTCGATCGACGCGTAATCGAGATAGCGCCGCCAGATGAAAGGTGTTAGCCGGTGCAGGAACTCTTCGCCGACGGCAAAGTCGCCCGCGATCACCCGCGCCTTGATGAAGGCCGCGCGCTCCCAATTTTGACCGAAAGACTCGTAGTAGATTTCGCCCGCTTCCGTCGATAAGGCCACTTGAGTCGCCCCAGCATCGGGCCGCAACCGCAAATCGACCCGAAACACATAACCGTCTCCCGTGACATCGCTCAGCAACGAAACCAATTTTCGAGTGATGCCGACCGCAAAGACCTGAGGTTCCGATGTCGTCAGCGCAGCAAGCTTTTCGGTTTCAAAGAAAATCACGAGATCAATATCGCTTGAATAGTTCAACTCATGGGCGCCGAATTTCCCCATGCCAAGTACAAAAAAACCGCTATTGCCGACGAGCGTCGGTCCGTCCTTCGGCGTACCAGCCTCATCCTCGATCGCGTCGCTCATCAACCATTCCAGGCTCTGCTGCACGCACACATCGGCAAACTCAGACAGGGCCTCGGTGATGCGGTCGACAGGCCAAACGCCCCCCACATCCACCAGCGCCAACAGCAATGCCACATGCTGTTTCGCCTGGCGCAGCGCACGCATACACTCTTCTTCCGACGACGCCGCACGACAAGCGTCGGTTAAGGTCGACAACACGGCGTCAAAACCGGCCGACGGATCACCCTCGAGCTGACGACTCAGGAAAGTGGGGTTCTTGATCGCAAGCCTGGAAAGATAGGGGCTGTTGCCAAACAGGCCGCGTAACAGTCGGCGGGTTTTCAACCCGTGCAACTGACGCACCAATTTGTCGCGTTGCCCGACATCGTCCATCTCTTTCACACAGCCGAGCAGACTCTTGAGGCCGCGTTGCGCGCGCGCACGGTCATGGGGCTTCGGCGTACTGACAATGGCGTCTATGAGTTTCTCCATGACCGGCCTTCCCGTCCAGAATGCCTATTTTTATAGCGTTGTCCGCGCGCCGCGCACAAAAAAACCCGCCGGCGAAAAACCGGCGGGCCTTCTGCTTTGGAAACTAAACGTGCTTTAGCAACCGGCAGCCTTCTTCAATTGCATGGAAGGCTTAAAGCGCAACGATTTGGACGCTTTAATTTTAATCGGCTCGCCCGTTCTCGGATTGCGGCCTTTGCGTGCAGCCCGCTTCGTGATCGAAAACGTACCGAATGTACCGATCGTAAATTTGCCGGCACTCTTACTCGACTTCAATCCAGCTTCAACTTCACCGAAGACCAGCTCGACGGCCCGCTTTGCTTCCGCCTTGCTGATTTTCCCACGCTTAGCAACGGCTTCGATAAATTCAGATTTGCTCATTGAGATAACCCTTTAGTCAGTCCGAACACACTAGATATAGCAATAC
>JANQMY010000485.1 GCA_028279895.1 Alphaproteobacteria bacterium | reverse complement strand
ACAATGCGGGCCTGGTGCGGTTCGGCCCGCTTCATGAACAAACGCCCGACGATTTCCGTGCCGTGGTGAACGTCAATCTGGTGGGCTGCTACATCGTGTCCCGCGAGGCCGCGACCCGCATGATTCCCAAGGCAAGCGGCGCCATCATCAACATCACCTCGAATAACGGGATCGTGCCGGGTCCGAATGCCGGGGCCTATGGCGCCACCAAATCCGCGATTGCCATGATGACTCAGCAGATGGCGATCGAATGGGGGCCATTGGGGCTCCGGATCAATGCCGTGGCGCCCGGTTTCATCGATGCGGGCATGTCCAAGCCCATCTACGCCAATGATGCTGTGCGTAAGGCGCGAGGGGGTGCCGTGCCGCTCCGCCGCCTGGGGACGGCCGACGACATTGCCAACGCGGTACTGTTCCTCGCGTCGGAGAAAGCATCCTACGTCAACGGCCACAATCTGCTGGTCGATGGCGGCGTAACGCCCAGCCTGCTTGCACAACTGCCCCGCCATTAGGAAAGGTCGATGGCCCGGAACCTCATCATCACCGGCGGCATTTTCCATCCATTCGAGGAAACCTCGGAGGCGCTATCGAAAGCGCTTGAGCCGCTGGGAATTGCCTCTACCATCACACTTGACGTGGAGGCGGGCCTGTCCGACCTGGCCAAAGGCCAATACGAGCTGCTCACTGTGAATGCCCTGCGCTGGCAGATGCTCAACCACGAAAAGTACAAGCCCTATCTCGACGAATGGCAGTTCACGCTTTCCAAAGAAGGCCGGCGGGCGATATCCGAACATGTATCGGCGGGCGGTGGCATGTTGGCCCTTCACACCTCGTCCATCTGCTTCGACACCTGGACCGGCTGGCGTGATGTTTTGGGCGGCGTGTGGAAGTGGGACGTGAGTTTCCACCCGCCATTGGGACGGGTGTCGGCGCATTTTCTAGACGCCGACCATCCGATGACGGACCGCCTCGACGACTTCCAATTAGAGGATGAGGTTTATCACCACCTCGATATGAAACGCGATGTGACGCCTTTACTGACGGGACAAACGGAAGACGGCGAACCCCACACGCTGGCATGGTGCCATCAATATGGCGAGGGACGCGTGGTTTACGATGCGCTGGGACATGACGCCATGTCGATCGACCATCCGATGCATCAGCGGTTTCTGAAGCGCGCCGCCGCCTGGGCCCTTCAGCAGACGGACGATGAGGTCAGGCAAATCTCATGAAGCCTCTGCAAAACATGTCGATTGTCATCACAGGCGGCGGCTCGGGGATCGGTGCGGGCGCGGCCAAGCATTTTGCGGACGCCGGCGCCAAAGTCACCATATGCGGCCGGCGCCAAGAGAAGATTGATCAGGTGAAAGCCGCGATCGGCGACGCGGTGCAGGCCGTGGCCGCCGACATCACGAAGGCCGAGGACCGTGAGCGGCTGATGGCTGCCGCTATGGAACACGGCGGCAAAATCGATACGCTGATCAGCAATGCAGGAAACATGTATCGCGGCCCCATCGAAACCCTGGATGAAGACGAACTTCTCAATATCTTCCACACCAATGTGGTGGCGGGAATGATGCTGACAGGCCTAGCCGCTCCCCATATGGAAAAACAGGGCGGTGGCGCGGTGATCTTCATCGGGTCGGTGCATAACCGCCGTGCCTTTCCCGGCGCATCGCCCTATGCGGCAACCAAAGGTGCCTTGGAAGCGTTGACCCGCGTGCTGGCGGCGGAACTAGGTCCGAAGAACATTCGGGTCAATTGCGTGGTGCCGGGCGCGGTCTTCACGGAAATCAATCAACGCGCGGGATTGTTCGATGACAAAACCGCAAAGGCCCGCCTTGACGGCATGGCCTCCATGCACGCGCTGGGCCGGATCGGCACGGAAGAAGAGATTGCCGAAGCGATAGAATATCTCATCCGCGCCGAGTGGACCACCGGTGCCATCGTCGATGTGGATGGCGGTCTAGGATTGGGCATTAGTCAGGGATAATTCGTGTGCTGACCTAGAGAGATCGCTCCTCGTGATGCCGATCTAAGGGCATTGCGCCCTCGAACGTCGCCCGGTTTCTTAGGAGCTTTCCGCCCGCAGAAGTCTGCGCGCGTTCGCCGCCAGATCGAAATCGCCACTTCGGTGCTTGACTTCGCCCTGGTCCCAACCGGCAAAGTTGGTGCCGAAAACCAGATGATCCGTCCCGACGATGTCGACGAGATAGTCGAAGGCGCGGTCGTCATGCACATGGGTATCGAACCAAAAACGACGGAGCGTCTCTTCAAACGCGCCGTCGGCCTGCAGAAAGTCCGGCGACCATTTGCGCTTCACGGTGGCCGCGGCCATCCGCCCAATGAGGAACGGCACGGCACCGGCTGCATGGCTGATGCAAATGTCGAGCTTTGGGTGGCGGTGCAACACGCCACCATAGATGAGGGTTGCAACCGCCAGCGTCTCCTGCGCCGCGAAGCCGCACAGCAAATCCAAATCGAACCGCTCGAGTTTTGGGTCTCCTTTCGGCCCATCGATCCCGGCTGGTGCCGGGTGAATGAACAAAGGCACGTTAAGCGCCACTACCTTCTCGTAAAACGGATCGAGCGATGGATCGTCCAGCGGCACCGTCAAATCGGTTCCGATATAGCCGCCCAGCATCCCCAGCTCATTCACAGCCCGGTCGAGTTCGTCGCACGCTGCCGACACATCCTGCATGGGCAACGCGGCCGCAGCGGCCAGCCGTTCGGAATGGGCTTTCGCGAGTTCGGACAGCACGTCGTTGTTGCGGCGGCAGAAGACGATCGCCTCCCGTGCGTCGATGTAATGAAAATAGGTAAGCGGGTTGGGCGACAACACCTGAAAATCGACGCCGGCCTGGTCCATGCGCTCGAGCCGCGCCCGCACGTCCATAAACGGTGTGCCCACGTAACGCACGCCGTCTAATCGATAGTCGCCAACCCGAAACCATGGGCTGTCGGTGTCTTGGTCCCCCAGTTCCGGCCCATAGGCCCCCGCGGCGCCCATGGTTTCGGCCAGCACTGCGTGGGCATGGATGTCGATCACTTTCGCATTTTGAAGGCCCATTTTGGTGTCCTCGCCATTTCTTGTTCGGTTTGTTATGGACCATGCTAGCCTTGAACGAAACCGTTTCGGAAGGGAGGCAACACCCATGGGCGAACAGATCGATACCGGCACACAGGAACTCCTGTGCGACATCACGGACGGGGTCGCGACTCTCACCCTTAATCGGCCTGACGCCCGTAATGCCCTGTCGGATACGCTATCGCCGGCTATCCGGCGCATGATCCCCGAATTGGGAGAGAACAAGGATGTGGGCGTAGTGGTGATCACCGGCGCCGGGACGGCGTTTTGCGCCGGCGGCGATGTCAAAGGCATGGGTGGCCGGTCGTCGAAGAAAGACTGGACGCTGGAAGAACGGATCGAAGATCTCAAAATGCGCCAACGCAAGCTTACCGGCGCGATCTATAACCTCCGTAAGCCGACGATTGCCGCCCTGCCCGGCCCCGCCGTCGGCGCAGGGTTATCGATCGCGCTGTCCTGCGACATGCGCATCGCAGCCGAAACCGCCTTTGTGAGCACCGGCTATGCGCGGGTGGGCCTCAGCGGAGACTATGGAATCAGCTGGTTTCTCACTCATTTGGTGGGTCCTGCCAAAGCCCGCGAATTGTTCTACACGGCGGCCCGAGTGGATGCGGCGACCTGCGAAAAGATCGGTCTGGTAAACAGAGTTGTTCCTGATAGTGAACTGCAATCGGCAACGTTCGAACTGGCGAAGTCGATCGCCGACGGACCGCGCCTTGCCTTGGGTTACATGAAAGACAATCTTGACAGGGCCTACGACGTGGACCTGGATGGCGCCTTGGTGCAGGAAGCCGAAACCATGATGAGAGCGGCTGCGACGAATGACCATCGTGAAGCGGTGGAGGCTTTTGTGGAAAAACGCAAACCCAACTTCACCGGCACCTAGGGCACTTTTGGTTTTGATAGAATCGCAAAAGTGCCCTAAGCCTTTGTTTTAGCGCGTTTCCGGACGGTGAACCGTTACACACTTCACCTGGAAACGCTCTAGGAAAAACGGACAGAAGCATGGCCAGCACAACACAAAATGCCGAGCCCGGATGGTTTGCGAGAACCAAACGGGCCGCTGTCATCGGTTTCGGCACTTGGTTTGTTCGCAGCATTTCCAACTTTCTTGCCAATCAATCTCTGATCGGCGACCCGGAATTCTTTGACAAAGACGTGTTTGCGGATGAGACCGCCCTGTTGGAAAAGAATACGGCCGTCATCCGCAAAGAGCTGGAAGAGGTGTTGAAGACCCGCGACTACATTCCCGCGTTCCAGCAAGTCTCACCCGACCAAGTAGAGATCGCCAAGGGTGATAATTGGAAAACCTTCATTCTGTATGGCTTTGGCTTTCAGGCGGAAAAGAACGTTAAGCGCTGCCCGGAGACGGTGAAGGTTTTGGAGCAAATCCCCAATTTGAAAAATGCGTGGTTCTCCATTCTCGCTCCCGGTTATCACATTCCACCGCATCGCGGTGTGACCAAAGGATTGGTACGCATTCACCTCGGCTTGATCATTCCCGATGAGAAGGAAAAATGCCGGATCCGCGTGGGATCCCAAACACGCCATTGGGAAAAAGGCCAATGCATGGTCTTCGACGATACTTTCGAACATGAAGTGTGGAACGAGACGGACCAGGAACGCACCGTATTGTTCATCGATGTGGTCCGCCCCCTGAAGACTCCAGGCCGGTTGCTAAACAATTTCTTCCTCTGGGCAATCCGAAAGTCCGCCTACGTCCAAGACGGCCGGAAAAATACGGCGGATTGGGAAGAAAAATTCGAAGCCGCCGTCCGGCGCGCCGACAGCTACACCGACCCCGCCTCATAAGGCGGCGATCATCATCGCCAATCAAGGATCGGAATGCCGGTCCGCTCGCCATGGCGGCGGGCACGGTCATCCGGATTGACCAGATGCGGTTCATCCACCTCTTGAAGAAGCGGAAGATCGGCCAATTCGTCCGAATAAAAGATGCTGTGCGCCGATGGGTCGTACTGTGCAAGAAGCCCACTCACCCGATCCCGCTTTGCCGCTCCCCAGCAATTGGCCCCATCGATGCGGCCGGTAATCCGGCCACCCCCATCCATATCAATTCGGGTTGCCACCACATGGTCGAAGCCTAACCGTTGGGCCATGGAATCCACATAAAGGTGATAACTGGCGGTTGCCAGAACCAGAACGTGGCCTTGCCCCTTATGCCAGGCGATCCGCTCAAGCGCGCCGGGATTGGCATGCCGGTCGAGCCACGCATCCGCAAAACCTTGCGCGAACATGTCGACCTCGCCCCATGACCGCCCAGCCAGAAAGGCTTGGAGAAACGCCTCCTTCAACTTTTTGCGATCCTTACCGCCAAGCTGGTAACGCAGGAGCGGCGCCACCACCCGGAAAATCCCTGGCCACTTTCCGGGATGCGCCTTCAAAAAAGCCGAGTAAAAGGCCAGATGGCTCGGGCGCCGTGTAATCGTGCGGTCAAGATCGAAGATCGCCACAATCTGGCGGTCGCTGGGTTGCATAGGGTTTTGCGTCACCGGTTGGGCCACTAGAACGGAACGACACCAAACCATGGGCACCTCGGTGCCTCAACCGTCGGATTTGGATTTCCGCAACCTCCCCCCGCCTGCTCGGGCCATATTGCCGCATCACCTTGGAAACATGATAAGGGGCGCTACATGCAACCAGACGCTGAAATCGCCGGTCGGTTTTGGCGCCAAGCCGCCGTCTCTCTTAGCTCTTACCCAGTAGGGCAGATCGAGAGGGATGTCACATACTGAAACAATGTTTGACCTCAAATACTGACATTTTTGGCCAATGGCCTTCCCGATCGTTACGGATTTCCTGTAATACATCGTACTGATCAGTAGTTTTGCCCTAATTACTGCGGGCGGGTAACCATAACAAGGCAGTAATAGGGTTGAACGTGGGGCAACATTAGAAATCTGGTGCAGGGTGGGCAGATCCCGTGAGAATTGCGTTATTCTCTGGTAACTATAACTATGTGCGTGATGGCGCCAATCGGGCGCTGAACCAATTGGTTTCTTACCTCGAACGCCAAGGCGTCGAGGTTCTCGTCTTCTCACCGACCACCCCGACCCCTGCTTTTGCCCCAGCCGGCACACTGGTTTCGGTGCCGTCCGTACCTGTCCCTCTGCGCTCCGAATACCGGATTGCGATGGGGCTGCCGGAAAGCGTGCGCCGCCGCGTGGAAGCTTTCAAGCCGGATCTCATTCACTTATCCGCACCCGACCTGCTCGGCTACGGCGCGCTGCGTTATGCCTTGAAGCGCGGCATCCCGGCCATTGCGTCATTCCATACACGCTTCGACACCTATTTCACCTATTATGGCCTGCCGTGGCTGGATCGGGCCTTCTCTAGATATTTGAGCCATTTCTATCGCCTGTGCGAGCGCGTCTATGCGCCGTCGGAGTCCATGGCTCAAGAAATGCGCAGTGCCAAAATGGGCCGCGACATTCGGATTTGGAGCCGCGGCGTTGATGGCACGACGTTCCATGCGTCAAAGCGCAGCATGGAATGGCGCCGATCCCTCGGCATTCGAGACGACGAAGTAGTGGTCACGTTTGTTGGCCGTCTGGTGCTGGAAAAGGGTCTCGATGTGTTCGCGAATACCAGCGAAGCCCTGTCCCGCCAAGGCAAAGCCCATCGTGTGTTGGTCGTCGGTGACGGGCCCGAGCGGGACAAGTTCGCACGACAGTTTCCGGCGGCAGTTTTCACGGGCTTTCTCAGCGGCGATGATCTCAGCCGCGCCTATGCGTCCTCCGATGTATTTCTGAACCCGAGTACCACAGAGACCTTCGGCAATGTCACGCTCGAAGCCATGGCGACGGGGTTGCCGGTGGTGTGCGCCGATGCCACAGGCAGCCGCTCACTGGTCGATCACGGTACGAATGGCTTCCTCTGTGCACCGGATACGCTGCAAGATTTCTGCTTTTACGCAGGCCAACTCATTGAAGACAGCCGGCTGCGCACCGATATGGCACGCGCCAGTCAACGCTTAAGTAAGGCCTATGATTGGGACCAAGTCATGCATCAGCTCATGGTGCAATATTCCGAGGTCATCGAAACCGGCGACCAAAAGCCCGCGCAAAAACGTTTGTCGCCGGCGTTCTTTGGCCTGCCCGACGCAGTGCGTAGAAGCCTCTCGCTCTAGCTTTTACCCGTCCGGCCGATCCATTAGGCTTTGCCCTCGCGATTCTTTGCGCCTGAATTCAGGGCGCCCGGAAAGGGCCCTCACCCATGAAGATTGCCGATGTCGCCGAATTCTACAGCGAACAGGGCGGCGGCGTGCGGACATACATCCACCAAAAGTTCGAAGCGTGCCAAAGGCTAGGACACGAACTGACGGTGATTGCGCCCGGTGCCAAAACCTATGTAGAGCAACGGCCGGGCGGACAGATCGCTTGGGTGAAAGCGCCGCGCATTCCCGTCGATCACCGCTATCACCTTTTCGTCAGTGCACGCGAGGCATTTGACGCACTGGATCGGGCGGAACCGGATATTGTGGAGGGGTCTTCCACATGGAAAGGCGGATGGATTGCCGCCAAATGGCCCGGCTCTGCCGTCAAATCGCTGATCCTACATCAAGACCCGGTCGCCGTTTATCCACATACACTCCTAGAGAAATGGCTCAGTATTCAGAATATCGATCGTATGTTCTGGTGGTTCTGGCGGTATCTGCGCGCCCTGACGAAAGAATTCGATACCTCGATCGTGGCGGGCGATTGGCTGGCCGATCGATTTGCCGGATTTGGTATGGCCCGCCCTCATGTGGTGCCGTTTGGCGTCGACAAGGCGGACTTTTCACCGAACCTTGCCTCGCGCGACAGGCGTCGTGAAATGCTCGCTGTTTGCGGGCTGGACGATCCGCAGGCCACGCTGCTGGTGGCTGTGAGCCGGCACCACCCCGAAAAACGCCTGGGCATGCTGTTGGAAGCATTCCAACAGGTCCGGGAGCAACATGCTGTGGGGCTTTTCCTCATCGGCGACGGCCCGACGCGAAAATGGGTGGAACGCACGGCTGCCAAAGTGCCCGGCGCTTATGTGGCAGGCCCGATCCGGGACCGCCAACTTCTTGCGCAAAGTTTAGCCAGCGCAGACGCCATGTTGCATGGCGGTGCCGCGGAAACTTTCGGATTGGTTGTCGCCGAAGCGCTCTGCGCGGGCTTGCCCTTGATCGTGCCGGATCGGGGCGGCGCCGCCGACCTTGCCGAAAACAGCTATGCCATCACCTATGAAACCGGCAATCCGGAAGCCTGCCGCGACGCCATTATCGACATGATCCGCAAAGACCGAGCTCCCATGCACCAGGCCGCACGACACGCCGCCGATACGAGGATCGTCACCATGTCGAGCCACTTCGAGAGGCTGTTCGATCACTACGAAAAGCTGCTCCGCCAACGGAATAATCTGTCGGATTAGTTTTGATCGGTCTCCCAAGACCGGTCACGCAATTTCAGTTCACTGAGCTTGCGCTTCTCAAAACGGCGGGCCAAGAATGTGTAGAAAAACCAATCCTTCATTGAATAAGGCGTGAAGTGATAAAGCAGCCGTTCCGAAAGCGTCCAGCGGACGTCTGATCGGTCGCTGCGCCGTTCGGAAGGGGAACACCAAAGGTGGAAGCTGTATTTGGCCAGCCCGAACTTGAAAATGCGGTGCATGAGTTCGTGGTCTTTCAGTACGTAAGGCCAAAGCTCTTTCGAATATCCCCCGGCTAGCCGCAACACTTCGGTCCGAAACAAATGGGCGTATCCCCCGGTATGGGCCTGACCTCTCAGGATGGAGGCCACAAGGATCGTCTTCGCCCTTTGTAACTGCCCCCACAGACTGTTGCCGTCGCCACGAACGTTCGCCGCCATCAACGCCACCACGGCCGGTGAAGACGACGCGAACATCTCTGAAGCTTGCTGAAGATAGTGACGCGGATAGTAGGTATCCGCATCGCAAATCGCCACATAGTCCGTCGCCACATGGCGGATACCGGTTTCCAGTGCATGGACTTGCCCGGGAGTCGACTCGTTCACATAGGTCGTTTCAATCCGCTGGCGTCCTTCCAAGAGCTTACGGCAGATTTCCTCCGAACGATCCGTCGAGCCATTGTTGACCAAGATTAGCTTAAAGCTCGACACGGATTGCTTTTTGAGAGAGTCCAGGGTCCGTGGAAGAAATTCTTCCTCATTGTAATAGGGGATCACCACGGTCCAGCGGATGTCTTGGGGTTTTGTTCTCGAACGCACCGCGGTCACCCGGCCAATGGTGGATTGAAGGGAATGGTGGGATCTTCCGTCAGCCGGCCGATCACCTCGTCCATGCTGCGCGGCTTAAAGTGTATGACACAATTTGTCGGGTAGTTGGTCAATTCCCCCACGAGAAGCCGGTCGCCCACCACATAAAGGTCGACGCGCAAAAAATAAAATCCCCGGGACAGTTTGCGCGCAAGCTCGATCATGTCATTTAGCTTATCTGTGAACGGAAAATCTCGGTGTGCGGGCGCATGCCGAAACGTTACGTCCAGCCGATTTCCTTCCAGATCATAGAGATCCCGCAAATGGGTCCCGTGCCGCCCGTAGTCGATCTGGACAAACTTCGGCACACCATGAAAGCAAAAGATCTTGATATCGTCTGGTGACTGATGGTTCTCGCCAATAAACGGCTCGACAATGACCTTGGGTTCGAGATTTTTGTAGTTCGGCTCGCGGTTAAGGTAGAAGAAATTGGTCTTTAGCCAAGCTTGCATTTGCATCCGCTCTTGCGCCGACGGCTGCTCTTGCTTCACGAACACCACAGCCCCGCTGAGATGGGTGGGCTTTGCCACGCTATTGGCCGGGAAGTTGAAGCGTTCGACCTCGTCAGCCGTTTTGAGAACGGCCAAGGTCTCAACCGTTTT
>JANQMY010000479.1 GCA_028279895.1 Alphaproteobacteria bacterium | reverse complement strand
ATCTTTCCATGGTTCGAGACGGCGCTTTGGCGCCTCCTCACCATGAGGTTTTGTTATATTTCCTCACCCTGAGGAGGGCCGATAGGCCCGTCTCGAAGGGGCCAGATGACTTTTTCAGCAGCATGTTAAGTCTTTCTTCGAGCGCGTTTCCGGAGTGACAGTTTCGCTATTCGAGGGCACAAGCACCCCATGACGACGGATCCCCTCTCCCATCTCACCGCCCTGGCCGGCTTTCTGGATAAGAAGGCGGCGCGGCGGTGGCGGGCACGGGCGACCACGAAGGCAGGTTGGCCGAGCCTCAGCGCGACATTCGCCCATGCCTTCGACCCGCTGACGGTGTTCCGCATCGATTGCGCCAAATGGACGGCGGATCGGGTGCGTGCCGAGCTGCGCGCGTGGGGGGCGCCTGAAACCGTGTGTTGCATCGGCGGCGGATTCGAGGAAGACGACACCTTCATGCCGCTCGATGAGGCGGTGGACGCGGTGTTTGGATATCTGGCTGGCCAGGTGATCAGCTGTATCCCCGGCCAACTTGCCTATTATGAAAGTGGCGAGCAAGGTGTACGGATGATTTTGCGCCGGTGAAGTTTAATGGCGGCTTGACCACCCCACTCCCCCAGAAACACACCGCACCGCCGCACTGTGACACTTCCGTGAATTTTTTGTGTAACCCGCTTCAGATTGATCCATCTCAAGGGGCGGCGCCTTGCGGCCTGATCAGAATGGTTCCAAGCTTCGCGGCGTGAGGCACGCGAAGTTCAGAACATTGGGGGCCAGTTTTTATGCCGGTGTCGCTTACTCTATCGGTCGTCATTTCCATGGCCGTGATCGGCTTCTTTGCGGGTTTACGGAAGGCATGGTCGGTCGGCCAAGGCAGCCGGCGCGAGCTTCATTCCATGCCGACCTATCACGGCTGGTGGGTGGCGCTGTGCACGCTATTGCCGGCCGTCGTCTTTGTGCTCATCGCGCTGATCATCAAATATCCGCTGATCGATGCGATCGTTTGGGCCAACCTGCCTGATGCGTATACGGAAGGTAAGAACCGCTCCGTTACCCTGTCGCGCATCGACGCGGTGGCGGCGGGTATCGAAACCCGTCAGGTGATCACCGCTGTAGAGCAAGCCGCAGCGGACCAGATGTTGCGCTTGAACACTCAGTTCAACTGGGTGGTGGGCGTTGTCGCCATGAGCTTGGCGGTGCTGTTCGGCTTTTACGCCAACCGCCAAATCCATGCCGGGTTTCGGGCCCGCAATCTCAGCGAGCGCATATTTCTCGGTCTGCTGATTGCCTGTTCCGTGGTGGCCATCCTGACCACCATCGGCATCGTCTTTTCGTTGGCCACGGAAGCCCTGCTGTTCTTCGCCGTGGTGCCGGCGCAGGAATTCTTCTTCGGCCTGGATTGGAGCCCGCAAAACGCGATCCGGGAAGATCAGAATGTGGCCGAAGGGGCCTTCGGCTTCGTGCCGTTGTTTACCGGCAGCCTCATCATTGCGTCTATCGCCATGTTCGTGGCGGCGCCCGTGGGGCTCATGTCGGCGATCTTCATGGTGGAATTCGCCCACCCCGGTATCCGGGCGACGGTGAAACCCATCATCGAAATTCTGGCAGGCATCCCGACTGTGGTGTACGGCTTTTTCGCCGCGGTCACCGTGGCGCCACTGATCAAAACCTTCGGCGAATCCATGGGGTTGAGCGTGAGTTCGGAGTCGGCGTTGGCGGCCGGCATGGTGATGGGCATCATGATCATCCCGTTCGTAAGCTCCTTGTCGGACGACGTGATCAGCTCCGTGCCCTATCGCTTGCGCGATGCTGCGCTGAGCTTGGGCGCCACCGAAGGTGAAACGATTTTGAAAGTGGTGCTGCCCGCCGCGCTGCCCGGTCTGTTGAGCGCCATGGTGCTCGCGATCAGCCGCGCATTGGGCGAAACCATGATCGTGGTGATGGCGGCCGGGCTTGCGGCCAATCTAACGGCCAACCCGTTGGAATCCGTTACCACCATTACGGTGCAAATCACCACCGTGCTGACCGGCGATCAGCCGTTCGACAGCCCCACCACCATGTCGGCCTTTGCCCTGGGATTGGCGCTGTTCTTGGTTACCCTCGTTCTCAATATTGTCGGCCTGCGGATTATGGAGGTCTATCAGGAAAGATATGACTAGCAAACACTTGGATGCAGAAGCGGTATTTCGGTCGGATAAGTTCCAACGGAGTGTGAAGCGACGCCGGGGTGCGGAGCGCCGCTTGAAAGTGTTCGGCGGCACGGCGATTGCCGTGGCCACGGGGATGCTGTTGGTTTTGTTTGTCTCCATCGGGGCGCAGGGCTACTCGGCTTTCACACAAACTCAGATTTCGGTACCGATCGATCTGCCAGCGGATCAGTTTGAATCCGACGGCGGCACCTTGGAAGAGACGATACGCGCCGTAAACTTCCGGGCGCTGGTGCGTCAGGGTCTCGAAAGCCGGCTTGGCGGGGCGGAAGACCGCCAGGCCCGGCGCGAGATGATGGCCATATTGACGCCGTCGGCGGCCTATTTCGTGCAGCAGGAGGTGCTGAAGAATCCGGACTGGATCGGCTCCACCCGCGAGTTTTGGCTGCCTGCCTCGGACGATATCGACAT
>JANQMY010000454.1 GCA_028279895.1 Alphaproteobacteria bacterium | reverse complement strand
GGACATAAATAACCTCAGCGCCACTGCGAAACCACCAACAAACAAAAACCAACAACAAATCCAATGGGAACTCAAGTTATGCTAAACTGGACAGTAGTGGACCAAGCTGGCGGATGACGATGTGATGGGACAACCACGATATGACTGCAAAGAGGCCATTGCACAACAAAACCGCACTTGTGGCTGGGGCCACACGCGGTGCCGGGCGCGGCATCGCGCGAATGCTGGGCGAAGCCGGGGCCACGGTGATCTGCACCGGACGCAGCACGCGGGAAAACGCCTCACCCATCGGGCGGCCGGAAACGATCGAAGAAACCGCCGAATTGGTGACCGCAGAAGGCGGCACCGGCCTTGCGATCCGGACTGATCACAGCAAGATCGATCAGGTGGGTGCCCTGCTCGACCGGGTGAAGCGGGATTTCGGCCGACTAGACATTCTGGTGAATGATATTGGCGGCGAAGGCCTGTCCGACTGGAAGCCCGCCTGGGAGACCGATCTGGAACAAGGCCTGGAGCTGCTGGACACGGCCGTCCGTACACATATGATCACCGCGCGGCTCGCCCTGCCTCTCATGATTGAGCAGGGAACGGGCCTCATCGTTGAAATCACCGATGGCGATCACGCCGGTTACCGCGGTTCGTTTTTCTACGATCTTGCCAAGAACCAATCGATCCGCCTGGCTTTCGCGCTGGCCGCCGAATTGAAGCCGAAGGGCATTGCTTCTGTTGCCGTTACACCGGGTTTCCTGCGGTCGGAAGCTATGCTGGATCTACTCGGCGTCACCGAAGCCAACTGGCAGGACGCCGCAAAGAAAGAAATGGGCTTCAGCGAGTCCGAAACCCCCTGTTATGTGGGCCGGGCGGTGGCCGCGCTGGCCGCCGATCCGAAGGTGATGGAGAAAACCGGCGGCGTTTACGCAAGCTGGGAACTAGCCAAAGAATACGGCTTTACCGACATTGACGGGCGCCAACCGGACTGGTGGACCTATGTGCGCACGTCCATCCATAAGATCTTGGACCGGGGCGGCCCCGACGATGACAATGAACGCTATTGGGTCAATGCATGGTTCTCTCAACTCAAGGCCGACCCGCGCTTTGACGACCTCTGCCGCCGGATCGAGGACGCTCGGAGGCCATAGTCATAGAAGCCAGAAGACGAAAAGACCCCGGGTCTACACCGCACCACCATGTGCTGCGGTGTGCCCGGGATGACGACCTGAGAAATCGGCCGTTCGCTGATTACTCCGTCAGGGCCTTGATGACCGCGTCGACCGTGTCGCCGGCTTTCGCCCGCATTTCATCATCCGTCGCATCTTGAATCGGATGCTCGACGAAGACACACCGGGCGTCTTTCATGCCCAATGCGGTTGCTTGTGTGTCTGCCGCATCAACGAATTCCGTAGACGCGATGGAGACCGAGGGAACACCCTGAATTTCGAACCATACCGTGTCATGCAAACTGCATGTTGTGCAGGATCCTCAATCGGCCAGGGCTTCGATAACGAAGTCGCACTCCCTTTTGATGTCGAGACGCAAATCGTCCGGACACGGTTTGGTGAAGGTGGGCTTGGCGAACCGCTTCACTTCGATGCCGGGCAGCTTTTCTTTCAGCATGCCTTCCAACGCATCGAGATAAACGTCGCCGCGCGGCTTGCGGATATCCATCAGCCCCACCACGCCGGACACTTTGCCCGTGCGCGGCGTGACCTGACGGGTCACCGGCACCGCTTCATTTGTGGGGTCCAGGATGGTTGTCATCCTTTTCTCCTTTCTCAATTACTCCTAAGTCCATATTGCCAGCGGCGCGCGCTTGCGCCAACCTTAATCGCCGATTTTCCGGGAGACGGAGATAGATCCCATTTCCCCCGTGGCCCAGCCGTGGAATGCCCCCGAAAACTTGCCCGCATCGGACCCCGCCACCACGATGTGGATATAGTCTTCGCTCAAGAATTTCGGCACCAGCGAATCGAGCTTCTCGGGAGGAAAGTCCACAGCCGCTTCCGGCTTTAGGCCGGCGCCCGAAATCTCGTTGCCGATCATGTCCCGCAAGGGCCGTTTGGTCACCTCCTGAATGCGTTCCCGCAAGCGTTTCTTGGTGTAATCACCATGGGCCATCAGCGTGTCCACATGTTCGGGGCAAACCACCAGAACCGTATCGATCGGCCAGCCGTGATATTTGGGGTGAAACACGCTTTCGAGGCCCAGGCCCAGCGTGCCCGCCATTTGGTCGGGCGCGCGAGATTCCTGGTCCACAATCAGGGTCGGCCCGCTGGTCATGGCAAAGAGGGTGACCACGTTGTCGTCTTTCTTGAAGCCGCGTTCCACATGTAAGGGCTCCCACGGGTTGCGTTCTTCCCATTCCGCAAAACACATGGTGAACTTCATGGGATTGCCGAGCGTGGAACGATCCGTCCCGCCGGGCTTGGCGCCTCCCACATTGCGCACCACCAGGCGCAGCGCCCGGCCGATGGTGGCGTTCGCGCGATTGCCGTTGCCCAGCGCGCCCAGCTTCATGTTCATGTCAAGCTTGTGCCGGATGGGCCCGTTAATGATCATCACCGGCGCCGCGCCCATGGTGGTCGCGTTGACACCGTGAATGTTGAATTCATCCGTACACACAGCTTCGACAGCCGCGATGATCACCGGCATGTATTCCGGCTTGCAGCCGGCCATCACCGCATTGATGGCCACTTTTTCCACGGTCACCTCGCCCATATTGGGCGGCATCACGGCGATCACTTCCTGGGCCCCGCGCCGCGTCCCGTCAAGCATGCGCAAGACACGCTCCGGCGTCGGCGGCACCAAGGGCAAGCCGTCCGAGAAGCCTTGGTCGAACATGAATTCGAACTCGTCATCCGCTTCGGCGATCTCAATTCTCCGGGCGCGAATGGGGCTGTTGTCGGCTTCCGCCCGCAAGCGGTCCGCGACCATGGGGTCGACCGATTTGGAGCCGCATCCCGGACGCCACTCGGGCAGTTCGGCCCAAGCAATGCCTGCGTCCGAAGCAGAGAGTTCGTCTTTGATCTGTTTTTCGAGGCCTTCCCATTCTTCCCGGGCAAAACCGATTACTTGATGTTTCTGCGCCCCGCCACCATCAGTCCATAGCACCGTGGGCACCGTTTCGATGTCATTGTCGAACGATACCTTACACGCGGACTCATCCAAGATCGGCACGGCCAATGCATGCCGTTCAGCCAGTACCGCATTACCGTCTTTGGTTTGGCCCAACACGAGAATATCGGCCTTGTCGCCCCAAGCGCGGTGAAACGCGTCCAGCACCGGCATCACCAAATTGCAGGTGGGGCAGTCTTCTTTGACGAAGCAGACCAATGCCGGCCGCCCGGTGGGAAAGCTGTATTGATTTCCACCCGCGTCGGTGAGCGAAAAAGAAGGCAGTGTATCGGACATAGGGTTTTCCCTGGAATTTTGAAATCAGGAAAGATTGAATGGTTCTTTTTCGTCATCAACTCAGTTGTTTTTGTTTTATGTATATAGCGTCTCTGATTTTGGCATTGATGATTGTGATGAGCTTTCTAGCGCAGGCGATGAGGGCGAC
>JANQMY010000453.1 GCA_028279895.1 Alphaproteobacteria bacterium | reverse complement strand
CTAGCAGCTTGCTGAAAAAGTCATGACATTAGGTCTCCATGGTTCGAGACGGCGCTATCGCGCCTCCTCACCATGAGGTTTTTGTTTGTTTTCCTCATCCTTAGGAGGGCCCACAGGCCCGTCTCGAAGGATGAAAATGACTTTTTCAGCAGCCTGCTAGATCTTCGTTGCCAACAGACAGAACATGTCCTGGTCGTCGCGCCATGTGTCGCCGGTGAGAACGTCGAGGGCGCCCCCCACCTCAAATCCCGCCGCCATGAGTTCGCTCGATAGCTGACCGGGTGTCATGTATTGCATCCAATTGTGGACCCACCGGCTGCGCTCTTTCTCGACGATCAGATACCGGTCCAAAACGGTGGTGGCGTCGGGATAGAGAAATGTGGCTTTCAAGCCGAAATAGGGCGGGGGCGCCCAAAAGCCGCCGTCCAAATCCGCCGCAACGACAACCGCTTCCGTAAAAGCGTCGAAGCAGGATGCCGCGAACGCATCCAGCACGAACACCCCGCCCGCGGGGAGCGCCGAATGGATGCGCTGAAAAAGCGACGCACGGCGGTCGCGGGGCATGGCGCACACATCGCCATATATCAGCGTCACGATGTCCGCCGGCGGCACCGCGCCCATGTTGTAGTCGCCCACGCGGAAATCCGTGTTCGGAAGGCCCTGTGCTTTGGCGTAGGCGATGGATCGTTCGGACTGGTCGATCCCTGTGACACGCGCGCCTGCCTTGTGAAAACGCGCCGCGTAGAGGCCCGGGCCGCAGCCAAGGTCGGTCAGGGATTTGCCGGCCAAACCGAGATGCCGGTCGAGCCAGTGCACCATGGCGTCGATCTGCCCGGCCGGGCGCGAGGCCAGGGCGCTTGTTTCGTCCAGATGGCAGGTCAGCATCATTTCGGAAACGTGCGGGTCGGTCCACAGCGCGCCCGTATCGAAAGAGGCGAACAGGGCGGGCTTGGCGGTCAGCTTGGCAAGTGTTTCGAACACAACGGGATCCTTCTTAGCGGCATTGGGTGTTACCCGGAAAATAACGGTTTCCGCCGCGTCGCGGCAAAGAAAGAATCGCCATTATTCGATTGGCGGTGCTGAGCTGCCGGTCAGGAGGGCCTGTGGGGTGCGAAGGATCGTCTGTTTAAGGACTATTTATCGCCTTGGGGGGCTTCATCATCGGCCCAAAAAAAGCCGCCCTAAGGGCGGCTTTACCGGTGGTGGTCGACCTTCGTCTAAAGCGACTTGATCTTTTCCTGAACCAGCGCTTCGATCTGGTTGGCTTTCATGTCTTTGGTGATTTTGCCCACATGCTCGCCGGTCTTCGAATTGACCAGAAGGATGAAACCGGTCTTGCCGGCATTTTCCGCGTAGAACTCATCCAAGCCCAACGCCGATGCCATGAGGCCCGCCTGATGGCGTGTGGTGGCATCCGTCAGGTCCAGCGTGACGAACAAAACGTTCTGATTGTTCAGGTCGGCGCGGGCGCGCGCTTTGGTCACCTCGGGCTCCATGACTTTACAGCTGCCACACCAATCGGCGTGAAACGTTACCGCATAGAGCATCGGGCCGGTGCCCTCCGCCTTCGCCTGAAGCGGTAGAACCACCATCATCATGAGGCCCAGGGCGAGAAAAACTCTGTTCATGATCTCTCCTTGATCGCTCGTCCGGCGCTGCCCGACTTCCCCGCCGCGTTATAGGCACGCCAGCCGTGGACGGACTACGACGCGTACAACAGCACCCGGTCCGTTTTTCGACTTAAGCGACGTTTAATCGGCCAATTCCGAGCACAACAGATCGTAGACCACGCGAATACGGGGTGTTGTATGAAGTTCTCGGTGAACCGTAATCCAAGTTTGAACGGCGACCGGCGGCATCTCAAAGGGGACCCTTTGTAACGACGGATCGTGATCGCCGATCGTTTCAGGCAGCAATCCGATGCCAAGCCCTTTTCTGATGAAGTCGCACATGATCATCCAGTCATCCGACACGATCTTAAAATTTTCCGTTGCAATCGGCAGCCCAATTTCTCTCAACCTTCTTTGCAGGCGGTCGGAGTCTTCAAAATTCAAAAAATCAGCCGTAGACAGATCGTCCTTTTTTAGCGGACGGGAGAACCGGTCCAAATAAGCAGGCGATACATACAATCGCGACGTGACCGGCTGCCGCGTTACTTCCCGCGTCAACAGTTCCGGTTGATCGGGTTCGACGTGACGCAAGGCTATGTCGGCCTCGCGGCGCTGCAGGTCTTTTGCGGCCGTCGAAACGGCCAAGTGAACGCAAATGCCCGGGTGAGACTCACGCAGCTTTTTTAGAACGGGCGGAAGCAAGACCGCGGCGCCGACACTTGCGGTGATGCACACGGTTCCATCAATGCGTTGCGTTTGCCCAAAAGCTTGCAAAGAAATCTGATGAGCCGCCTCCCCCATCACCCTAAGCTGGTCGACCAGTTTCGATCCGCCGGAGGTGAGCGTTAACCCCCGTCCGACACGCTCAAACAACACAAGATCAAGGGCTTGCTCCAATGCCGATATTTGTCGGCTCACGGTCGGTTGCGTCGAGCCCAGCGCCCGCGCCGCAGCCGACAGGGACCCTTCCTCCACCGTTGCCAAGAAAGCCCGCGCCTGGTTCCAATCGAAATTCGCATATCGCCCATTCATGCGTATATGTATAGATGGTCTGCAAATTTAGGCAATTGCTCATCAAAAATGTATGAATATGCTGGGCAGAGTGATGATTTCAGTGGAGAAAGTGCGCTGTGCAGCGTGAAGGTGAGACGGAGCCCCCCAGCGCTTACGTGCGCGTCGCGGGCTTCTTGTATGTCTTTGTTGCCAGCATCTTCGGGCTGGGCGTGTTCCTGGTGGGAGACTTGACCACACCTGAGCACATCGTTCCGTCAACGGATCAATCTTTTTTTTCGGCCCATCAATTCCATCTTGGTTTCGTTTTTCAACTGGCGGCAGCGTGGTTCACATTGGTGTTGGCCTTTGCCCTTTACGTCATTCTGACACCTGTCGACAGAAACCTCGCGCTGTTCGCTTTGCTGGCAAGAACGGCCGAAGCGGCGCTCTTTGGTCTAACGGCCTTTCTGGGGCTCATGGTTGTCGACATCATGCGCGAGCCTGAACTGGTCGGCGCCGGCACCCGTGATGAAGCCACTATTCTGCGCCGTTTTCTCCTTCATGCCCAAGATTCAGCAAACTACCTTGCGATATCCTTCTACGCATTCGGTTCAACCATTTTCTTTTGGTTGTTTATGAAATCCAGGTTCATTCCAAGAATATTATCTGTAGCCGGAATAGTTGGAACGCTGCTGATCTTCGCGTGGAGCCTTTCGGATCTTATCCTCACAAGCGAGATGGAGTGGTCCGGCAACTTTTATTGGCTACCGATATCGTTGACCGAAATCATCGTTGGGTTTTGGTTGATGTTTATCGGCATCAACACAATGTGGTGGCGGACTGAGCTTCTGCGTTCAGGTCGGAGCTCTGATACGCGCATCACCGGCTGATCATCCCAACCTCAACAGGCGGAAGGGCGCGCCGCTACTTCTTCCATTTCGCCAGCACGTCTTGCACCAGCTTGTGCCCGGCATCACGAAAGCAGAGTCCATCTATCAACTCATTGAAAGTCAGACCGTGAACGTAATACTGTCGACAACCGAAGAAGAAATCAGAAACATGCAGGAGTGTAGAGCAGCAAGGGGGGTCTACTCCCCTTTTTCTACCTTGTCATTCGCCACTCGCACGGCCCTCTTTGGATGAAGACTTGTCCGCTGTTCGGCTGTCGCGTAGCCTGTAATACTCAGTGAATGTCGTCATCCAGGCATATTCAACAATTTGTGCCATGACTTCTGTCTCAAACGAGACAAACTCTGGGTCTAGTGTCTCGGACGTCTCGTGAAGAGTTCTAAGCGCATCCAACTGCTCAAATTCATCACGCCCCGTTATCGCTGCGGCGCAATTGGCAACAGCACTTTGAGCGTCGCTTGGAATGTCTGGGTTCAACGGCTGAAGGTTGCGGCAGACAGCGCGCACCGCACCCAGAATTTCTGCAATTGTGATCGCACCGCTTTCAAAAAATCTGTAGCGTTGTAAAGCCGCTACGTGCGTTCCCACTTTTTCAAAACGCTCTTTTTGAGTTCCTTCGGGTTTTGAGAGTATCTTGCATATTGCTGTCAGCCGCTCGCTATCGGTAATCAGTTTTTCACCCATATCGGCACGTTTTGCGAGCTCACCGCTGGTGATCAAGGTTGCGACACACAACTGAAAGATTTGCCGACCATAAAGCACTAACGGTGCGGCGCGATCGCTTGGTTTCCGGCCCAGATCCGAAGAACTGAAATGCAAGTCCTGTGCCCGGCCATCGTGAGCGACGCGCGATCGCGCATTGTAGAATTGCCGGGCCCATTCATCGACTCGTGCGGTGCGACCAATAAGCAGCGAAATCGTATCCGCAAGGCGCTCGGTCTTGGCGTCTTTTGGCAGCAAGAGCAACGCTTCAAAAGCGATGGCCAGATTTAGCAATGCCCGATCAGGTCCTGCTGTTTGTTCATTGGCGAAATTGTACCATTGAAGCGCTGTGAGAATGCGTTGCGCCATTGAGTTTCCGGGGTCAGTAAGAAACTGCATAGGTGACAGGGTATCTCTGAGACCGTGATGCCCAACATCCAGATTTATCGCCAAATCTTGCGAGATGTTTAAGGTAACGTCAGGCGCTGATGGGTAGATGCGCGAACCTACTTCTACCCAGTACGGCCTGCGCAGATTGTAAAAGCCCTCGTAGCCTTGCAATTCGTGACGTTTATCGCTCGCTGGAAGTCCGGCCGTGGGACATACCGAAACGGTATGATGCCGTGGACGGACTAAGAACTCGCTGACTTTGGCCGGCGTAAGCAAATGGAGGGTACAATCCTCGGGCGTGAGGAAGAGGGTGTCGAAAATCTCGTGCGGCTGGGAATACAAATAAGCAACGACTGTCTGTATCTCGATCAATCGATCCAAATCGCTTCCGGGACGATTTAGGTCAATGTTTGGTACGATCGCATAGGAACCCGACTCGACCCTGAAGTGATCCTTCACGAACAACATCTGGGCAATTTCCTGAACTGCTTTGGCCTGATCCGGCGGCAAGCCTGCAACGTCATTGGTAGACCGAAAACGGCTCTTGCCGATCTGGATTGGACCAGATGTTTTCAGATAAGGAAATACGGCTACGCTGAACGTCAATCTCCACTCCTCCGCCGCACCACAAATCGATTGCCGCCCGTCAAAAACCGGTTAGGGCCCTTTCCGGCGCGCCGCTACTTCTTCCATTTCGCAAGCACGTCTTGCACCAGCTTTTGGCCTTCGGGGTCGACGGGAATGCCGTCATGCACGATGCGGGCATGGGAATGGCCCAATTGCTGATGGCCCATGGCCGCCTGTAGGGCTGTGCGAAAGCCTTGGGCATCTTGCATCTGGTTCACGGACTGTTTGGCGAGTTTCAGCCCCATCATGGGCCGTTTGGCAATGCGCACGGCCATGTCCGTCGTAAATGCCTCCAGCTCGTCGACCGCCACCACATGATTGACCATGCCCAAAGCGCGGGCTTCTTCGGCCGTGATCACTTCGCCGGTAAACAGCATTTCCTTCGCCTTGCGCACACCCACTTCCCAAGGGTGGGCGAAATACTCAACGCCGTTCACGCCAAACGCCACCACGGGATCCGTGAACTTCGAATCGTCGGCGGCAATGACGATGTCGCACGGCCACATGAGCATCAGCCCGCCGGCGATCACCCACCCTTTGACCTCCGCGATCGTGGGTTTGGGAAGGTCGCGCCAGCGCATGCAGAACTCGTAGAAGAACTCTTGCTCCATCGCCCATTGACCCTCGGCGCCTTCTGCGCCGTAGCCTGACCAGGTGCCCACGGGCTGGTAGGTCTTGAAGTCGAGCTTGCCGGGGCCCGCATGGCCGCTGGAAAAATCGCGGCCTTCGGCACCCAGGATGATGACTTTGACCGCATCGTCCCGCGCCCCCCGGTCGAAAGCGGCATTGAGCTCCGACAGCAATTCCAGCGTCTGGGCATTGCGCTTCTCGGGACGCGCCAGTGTGATGCGCGCGACGCCCTCCTGCGGTACGGCGTATTTGATCGTGCGGAATTCCTCGCTCATGGCATCCCCCGTTTGTGAATAGCGGACCAGAGTACAGTGCCTAAGCGTGCCGGCAAAGCCGGGTCCTGGGGTCGGAAACGCCCTATTCCACCTTAATGCCGCGCTTGGCCATTTCCTTCGGCATGCGCTCCAGATCGGCGCTGGCAGGTGCGGACAGCTCGCTCTCGTCCAGCGTACCGGCGCGGTGGGCAAAAGATTTGGCGCTGTTAAAGGTGATCCACTTGACCGGCGTCACGGAAATCAGCGTGCGCAGCGGCGAATCCAGCAGGTCGTAAAAATCGTCTTCGCCCGCTTTGTCGGTCGGCGACACTTTCTTGGCCAGCAGGTGATAAAACCATTCAAGGGTTTCCCTATCGTCGTGGAATTCGGCGGTACCTTTGCAGCAGACCTGGCCATGGGGTCCGGCCGGGTCGTCATGGGCCCGGCTCGACACCACCACCGAGACCTTCGGATTGCGTTTGATAGCCGATGCCCGGTGCCGGTGTGCCGCAAAGGTGAGCCACAGCTTGCCCTTCGCCCACACGAAAGAATGCACCACGCCCACCGGCCATTCGTCTTTGGTGCACCAATTGAGCACGCATTCGCCCGCTTTGGTCAGCATCTGGTCGATTTCGTCCTGGTTGAACTGATAAATCGATACGGATTCATGATCTGTCGCTTTGCCCACTGTTCTCTCCCTGTGGCGCTCCCCGTGTCGGCGGCGCCGTCCAATGTGTATGGTGATGCAGGCTCTTTTTTAGCCGATTGCCCGGGGCCAAGCGACTGCCTAAGCGGATAGGGGGACCCCCGGCTTTCAACCAAAACGCTCCAAGGGGAGAGAGGAACACATGGTATCTGTCACGTTGGAAGATCTGCTGGTCATCGAATCGTGTAAGCAGCTGCGCATTCTGTACAGTCATTATTACGATGGCCACGAGGTGGAAAAACTGGCGTCTTTGTTTACCGAAGATGCGGTGTGCGAATTCCCGGAACAATTCGGCGGACACTGGGTCGGGCGGGAAACCATCAAAGAACGGTTTGCCGGTATGTTCGGTGGCTATGACAACCCGGTCTATGGGGTGCTTCATGCGGTCACCAATCCCTGGATCCGCATCATCGACGATCATACGGCCAATGGCCGGTGGTATCTGCATGACCTTCGCACCACGGAAGGCGCCGAGAACCCGATCATCCTCTATGGCATCTATGACGACATCTACAAGAAAGTGGACGGCGAATGGTTTATTCACCGTACACGGATCGATTTCCTGTGGCCGACACGGGATTGGTATGGCTTCCGCACGCAAGAGGAACTCGCATCCTAGAGCGTTTCCGAGAATGCCTGAATCGTCATCAACTCAGTTGTTTTTGTTTTATGTATATAGCGTCTCTGATTTTGGCATTGATGATTGTGATGAGCTTTCTAGCGCAGGCGATGAGGGCGAC
>JANQMY010000440.1 GCA_028279895.1 Alphaproteobacteria bacterium | reverse complement strand
GCCTCGTATTCCTGGTCGAGATCGGCCCTGAGCGCGGCCAGGAATACGAGGCCCAGACCGGCCTCGACAACCCGGCCTCAAAGGCCAAACCTCACAACCAATTATCCAGCAAGTCCCAGACTTGACCTTTTAAGCGGTCAATAGGGTCAATAGAAGGAGACGATCGATGCTCGAAGACAGCGAAGAAAAAGACTATACCATCACCGCCGTCGACCGTGCCTTGACGTTGTTGGAGACGATCGCCAGCAATCCCGAAAGCAATATTTCCGATCTGGCGCGTCGTACAGGCTTTACACGAAGCCTTGTCTTTCGCCTGGCCTACACACTGGAAAAACGCGGCTATATCGAGAAACTTCCTAATGGCCGCACTTACGCGGTCGGTTACAAGGCATTTTTTCTGTCCGCAAGCGCTGAAGACAACTCAGCACTAATCAATGCGGCGCGACCTTACCTTGAGGAACTCGCTGCAAAAAGCCGACAAAATGTCAATTTGATCGTTCGCGATGGCTTGCAGCATTTGACGATATTTGCCCGCCGCGCGCCCGCGCCCAACAATCTCTATGCCCAGGTGGGCCGACATGGGCCTTTGCATGTCGGCGGCGCTCCCAAGATCTTGCTTGCTTTCGCACCGCAGGAAATCCAGGACACGATTTTGAACGGTACGTTGCCAGAGTACACACCCTACACCGTGACAGACCCCGAAAAACTCGCGGCGATTCTTACCGAAATCCGCCGTACCGGTACCAATGAAACGACCCAAGACCTGGACATGAACGCATTTTCGTTCGCTGCTGCAGTTCACCGCGGCGGAGGCGAAGTCGTCGCGGCAGTCAGCGTCGCGGGTCCCATGGACGGTCTGGATGAGGAGCGCGCGCGCTTGCTGCGCGCGCAGGTGCTGGATGCCACGACCCATATCTCCGCCACGCTCGGCTGGCACCGCCAGACCCAAGCAGTCGTTTAGCACGACCCAGCTCGGTCGCGATCTCGATGCGTCCGGGCCGTATCAGCCCGACGGGCCAAAGATGCTCCATCGTGCGTTGGCGCCGTCCTGCGGCCGGCAATGGTTTCGGATGCCGACGCCCTGCTGGCGCTACTAAAATGTTCAGTCCCGTCATGTGATGGATTGGATTTTGTTTGAAGCGTTGGGGCTGTTCGGTCCAGAGCTTGCAGATGTGTTCATATGGTGTGAGGCCTTTGAGGGTCTTGAGCCGCTTGGCGAAATTGTAGGCGGCGAGGAAATCGGTGAGGTGGGACCTTAGCCGGTCGTGGCTGTCGTCGTAGTAGCGACGGACGGTGGCCTCTTTGATTGTGCGGTTCATGCATGCTCCCCCACCTCCCATCAAACAGGGCCCCGGCCTTCCATCCGGGGCCCTGTTTGATGGGAGGTGGGGGCCCTCAAACGTCGTCAGCAGCAGGGCCTTTTCCAAGCGGCGGCATAAGCTGTGCTCATGGTAATCCAGCAACATGTTGCCGATGTGGCCGAATAAGATCGGCCACGCAGCCAGCGCCGAGCGTCAGTTGACCAACGCCGCGACCGACGTTTTCGGCCGCAAGATCCCCGAAGCGGACATGGCGTCTTTGATTCCGAATGACCACCAAGGACGGCATGCGGTCGCTGGCTGCTTGGCAAATGAAGGGCAGCGGTAAGCCAGAAACGGAAATCGACAGGTAGTTCATAGCAGTTCGTTAGCCCATGCCATGTGACGTTCGGTAAAGAACAGTGATCTGAATTCTTCTGATTTAACACCGACAGAACAGACATGCGGTTCGCGTTCAACATGGCGCGCCAAACAATGGCCCAGCATTCGCCGAAACAAAAAATCATCGCCGGACGGGTGCACAAATAACACGCTCAGTTACGTCTGTCGCTTCTTCGAGAAGAACCGCCGATCTCAGGCGGTGGATTGCAACAACGAGCCAAAGACTTGCCACTCCCCGGCCAGCGAACGCTGTATCTCCGCCGGCAGCGAGCGCCTGTGGAAGTGATGTCTGCGTCTGAGAAATGACGCGCTACTGTCCCTTTGCTCCGGCAACAAACCGACTGGCCGAAGAGCCAATCCGTGGGACCACTTGACAGATTTCGACCAAAGGTATTTAGTTCCGACGTAGAACGAACTAAATGAGCCATGACCGAGACACGAAACATCTCCCGCCGTCTTTCGCTTTGCACTGTGATGCAGGCGATCACCAATTGCGGCCCGATTTCTCGGGCGAGCATTGCCAAACAGACTGGCCTCTCCAAACAAACGGTCTCGGAGATTGTCCAACAGCTCGAAACCGATGGCTGGATCCGCGAAACCGGTCGCACCAGCGGGCATATCGGGCGCAGCGCGGTAACCTATGAGCTCGTGCCCGAGGCCGCTTACATCGCCAGCGTCGATCTGGGCGGGACCAAGGTGCGGGTCGCGCTCGCCGATCTCGGCTGCCGGATCATTGCCGAGACCGTCGAGCCGACCGATCATGCAGGCGGGGCGGCAGTGGCGCGCCAGATCGCCCGGCTTTGCAGAACGCTGACGGCACAGCACATGATCGATCCGGCGCGGCTGATTTTCGCAACGATCGGCGTTCCCGGCGTTCCTAACCGGCAAACCGGGCGCATTTTGATGGCGCCGAACATCAAAGGTCTCGACGATATAGACTTTGCTGCACTGGTCGAAGCCGAACTGGGCATCGGCGTCCAGGTTGAAAACGATGTCAACTTGGCTGTCATCGGCGAGCAATGGGCCGGATGCGGCCAAGACATCGATGATCTCGTCTTCGTCTCGGTTGGCACCGGCATCGGCGCGGGCCTTGTGATCAACGGCAAGTTGGTACGCGGCGCCATTGGTGTAGCCGGCGAACTCGGATTTCTGCCTTTTGGCGCCGATCCGTTCGATCCGAAAACGCTCGAGACAGGAGCGCTTGAAAGACAGGCTGGCTCGATCGGAATGCAGGCGCGCTATCAGGAACTCAGTGGCGCCGTGGCGAACGTTCCCAAAATCTTCGAGCTCTCCGATGGCGGCGATGCCCATGCCGTCCAGGTTCTCGACGAGACGGCGCGCCTTCTTGCGCGCGTGATGGCGACGATCGCCGCCGTCGTCAATCCCT
>JANQMY010000420.1 GCA_028279895.1 Alphaproteobacteria bacterium | reverse complement strand
CGGGATTGGTCGTGTCGATCAATGTGGAAGTCGGACAAGAGGTAAAGGCCGGCGAAACGCTGGCCGTCGTCGAAGCCATGAAGATGGAAAATGTCTTGCCGGCGGAACGCGATGGCGTGGTGTCGAAGGTCAATGCCGGCCCAGGAGACAGCCTGGCGGTGGACGAAGTGATTCTCGAATTCGAATAAGAGTCTGCGCCTCTCCTCCGGCTAATCCGATCAAAATCCGGCCCGGCGGCCGATCAGTCTGACGCGCAACTGTCACCTGCGTGCTCTAGCCTATGACTCGTTTGTTGTCTCTACACGAAGGAGTGTCCCATGGGCCGGGTCGCAATCGTGACGGGCGGCACGCGTGGCATCGGAGCTGCGGTCGCCGAATCTCTCAATCAGGAAGGGTATGACGTTGCCGCCTTTTACGGCAGCAATGACGAGGCTGCCCGGGTGTTCAATCAAGAAACCGGTATTGCGGTCTACAAGGTGGATGTGCGGGATTTCGAAGCCTGCCAAACCGCCGTCGCGCAAATCGAGAAAGACAAAGGGCCGGTCGAAATTCTCGTGAACAATGCGGGCATCACCCGCGACAACACCATGCACCGCATGGACCGCGATTGCTGGCAGGATGTGATCGACACCAATTTGGGGTCCTGCTTTAACATGTGTCGCAGCGTGATCGACACCATGCGTCAGCAAGGTTTCGGCCGCATCGTCAATATCGGTTCGATCAACGGGCAGGCCGGGCAATACGGTCAGGTGAATTATGCGGCGGCAAAATCCGGCATTCATGGTTTCACCAAAGCGCTCGCCCAGGAAGGGGCGGCCAAGGGCATCACCGTCAATGCCATTGCACCCGGATATGTGGATACCGACATGGTGCGCGCGGTCCCGGAAAATGTGCTGGAAAAAATCGTGCAGCGCATCCCGGTTGGCCGACTGGGGCGCGCATCGGACATTGCGCGCGGTGTGTTGTTTTTGGTGGGCGACGATGCCGATTTCATCACCGGCTCCACCTTGTCCATCAATGGCGGCCAGCACATGTACTGACTGGCCGCGTTGACAGGACCTAAAGCGACCCTGCGATCGCCGCGCCGCCCGAAATGGCGATGCATTCGCCGGTGACCCATTGGGCCGCGGGCGAAACGAAATAAAGGATGGCGGCACCCAAATCTTCCGGTGTGCCCAGCCGTCCCGCCGGTAGCCTAAGTCGTTTTTCAACGGCCGGCAGATCGGCTTCGGTCAGTTGCAACGCTTTCATCGCAATCGCCGTGGGGACCAATCCCGGCATGACGCAATTGACGCGGATGCGTGGCCCTAACTCATAGGCAAAAGACTGAGTGAGGGAGTTGACGGCGCGTTTGGCGGCGGAATAGTGGCCGCTGCCCGGTACCACATGACGGGCCGCCACGGACGAGACATTGACCACGCGGCCATTCTCTTTCATGTGGCGGGCGGCGATACGGGTGCAGTTCCACACCGCCGTCAGGTTAAGCGCCATGGTGGCGTCCCATTCCTCGCGGGGCAGATCTATCAGTGGCGCTTGGATGGGCGAACCACCGGCGTTGTTGATCAAAATGTCCAGCCGGCCCCATTGATCGATGGCCGCTTGCATGACGCGCTCCACATCTTCATCCTTCGTCACGTCGGCAGGGACGGCAAGGGCCTCGCCCGCCTTGGCGCGGATGTCGCCCGCGACCCGATCGATCTCGGCTTCGCGCCGGCCGGTACACACGACGCGCGCGCCCGCCTCCGCCAATACATGGGCCGTGCCTTCGCCGATGCCACTGCCGGCGCCGGTGACCACCGCCACATCCCCCTCTAGACGAAATAGTTGAGACGACATGGCCGTTTCCTCCACTTTCTTAGGTTCCGATGGCGGCAGTGTAGCGGCAGGCGGCGCCCCGTCCACCTGGCTTATGAGTCTGGGCACCGGACACCCTGGAATGGGATCCATTACCGCTCAGGCCAGCAATGCCATTACCCTGCAGGTAATTGCATAGTGGCGCGGGCCTATCTTATTCAGACAGTACCCGCGATGACGTGGGCATTGGTCAAAAAGGGGAAACGTCATGTTGCCATTCCGCCTTCTACTTGCCGCGATGCTGGTGGTCATTGTGGTGTACACAGCGATTGTGGGCCTCAATCACGGTTGGAATCTGGCGCCGATTTTCTTCGGCGACATTGCGGCCATGACCTGGCCGGGCCAGTTCAATCTGGACTTTATGTGTTTCCTGATCTTGTCCGCCACCTGGGTGGCCTGGCGCAACAATTTCACACCGGCGGGGCTAGGCCTGGCGGTGCTGGCGCTGTTCGGCGGCATGCTGTTCCTGTCGATTTACCTGCTCTATCTGACATCTCAAGCGGGCGGCAATATCGACCGGGTGTTCAAAGGCGACGCCTAACGGCGGCGGGCCATCGTTTTCAGCAGCGTCTTCTGCAGTGTTGGGCGACCATAAGCGACGAAGCTACGTCGCTGGGACTTGCGGCTGATAAAC
>JANQMY010000403.1 GCA_028279895.1 Alphaproteobacteria bacterium | reverse complement strand
AAAAAAGCCCGCTCGCGATTGTCTGTTTGAAGTTTTGTATAGATGACGAATCCCCGACGATGGGGTGCCGGGTCTGAGGTGGCCACCACAGACCCGGCGCGTGAGGGCCAGCCGTCTCGCGATTGGGGTTTGACACCCGCCGTCATCAAAGCTGCCCTCGCGCTCCCTTCAATCGCTTGATGAGTTGGTTGGGCTCACACCCGTAGACAATCACAAGCAGACAAGAGGATATCATCCATTGACCCATCCGGCCATAAATTCACCCGCGGTCGAACCGCGTGTCTTGGGCTGTGACGTTGCCAAAGACACCATCACCGTCTTCGACACGTCCACGGGAAAGCTTAAAACCGTTGAAAACAAATTATGTGCTCTCAAAAGGCTGTTCGCCCACCGCCAGACAGACGTGTTCGTCGTCTGTGAAGCCACGGGCGGTTATGAGGCACCTTTGTTGGCGGCAGCCCATGAAGCAGGTTGTGCCGTTCATCGAGCCGATCCCCGTAAGGCTAAAGCCTTTGTCCGGTCTTTGAGGGCCTTCGGCAAAACCGATGCCCTGGATGCCGAGGCCCTGGCAACCTACGGCCTTGAACGTCATCAGAGTTTACCCCTCTGGCAGCCCATATCTCAGGCCCTTGAAGATCTGCAGAAACTTGTCCGCCTGCGCACCGATCTTGTCCAATGCCGGGCCGATTATAAGCGCCGCTTAAAAGCGCCGGGAAACGGTCCCGACAAGAGCCATATCAAAACCCTGATCGACGACCTGGGGTGCCGCATCGAAGACGTTGAAACGGAAATCGAGGCATGTCTCGGGCAGGATGCGCAAACCGAACAAATCGTTCAAACCATCGAAGCCATTCCAGGATGTGGCCATATCGCCGCCTTTACCTTGGCCGCTTTGATGCCAGAATTGGGGCAGATCTCCAACAGACAGGCGGCCAGCCTTGCCGGCCTCGCGCCTCATCCCAACGACACCGGTAAGTCCAACGGTTACCGCTCAACAAGAGGCGGACGGCGCCACATCAAGATCCTCATGTTCATGATTGCCATGACCGCACGGCAGCACAATCCAGCCATCAGAGCAAAATATGAAGCCTTCATCGAAAGTGGAAAAAAGCCCATGGTCGCCCTCATCGCCTGCGCTAGAAAGCTCATCACAATCATCAATGCCAAAATCAGAGACGCTATATACATAAAACAAAAACAACTGAGTTGATGACGGCTAGAGATCTCCTCGTCGGCGTTTTTTGGCCTTCATGGAGGATTTGACCATCTTGCCGAAGGCCTTGAAGCGGGCCCGCCGCTCCGCCAGCGATTCGCTATTGAAGCGCTCTTCGGCAACGAGTTTTCGGTAGCGCTTTAACCGTTCCGGCGCCAACCTGCCTTGATCGATCGCCTCTTGAACGGCGCAGCCGGGCTCGGTCTCGTGGCTGCAATCGGCAAAACGGCATTGGGCGGCGAGGTCGACCACATCGGCAAACACCTCGTCGAGGCCGTCTTGAACGTCCGTCAACTGAAGTTCCCGCATGCCCGGCGTGTCGATCAGCCAAGCGCCCGACGGCAGTCTGTGTAGCGCCCGGCCTGTTGTGGTGTGGCGGCCTTTGGCGTCGTCTTCGCGGATGCCCTGGGTGGCAATGGCCTCGGTGCCCAGCAAGGTGTTGGTGAGCGTCGATTTGCCCACGCCGGACGATCCCACCACGGCCAGGGTTTGGCCGGTGGCACACCACGGATCGAGGCCGCCGAGGCTGTGCTTATCCCGCGCATCCACTGTTTCCACCAACAGGCCCGGCAATAGCCCTCGGGCTTTCCGGGCATAGTCCTGCGGGGTGTCCGTCAAATCCGTTTTGGTGAGCACGATCACCGGCGTGACCTGTGCCTCCCGTGCCAGTGCCAAATACCGTTCGAGTCTGGCTACATTGAAGTCCTGATTGCAGGACGACACGATAAGCAAGGTGTTTACATTGGCGGCGATCAATTGGGTGCGGCGTCCGCTGCCCGCAGCGCGCCGTTTGAAGAGGCTGGTGCGCCCGAGAATGCGCCGCGCGCGTTTGCTCTGCGGGTCGATCAGCAGCCAGTCGCCCACGGTGGGCACAGCGTCGCCGTCTTCCGGGTCCTCCGTAAACGGAGGGATAGGTCCGGCATAGTCGGGGCCCACCGCGTCCAGATGGCCGCGATGCACAGCCGTAATGCGCACAGGTGTCAGGGTGCCGATGTCGTCCATATCGAGTTGCGATTGGAAATACGGCGTCCAGCCGTAGTCGGTCAGGCTCAATGCCTGACGGTCGTTTTGAGAAATCACGGGTCTCGTCCACTTAAGTCTGTTCGGATATGCAAAACCGGCCGCGGCAAGCAGGGCTTGCGGCGGTGCCGAAACGGCCGGACGAGAAAGGCGCGGGTGACGCTTAAAAGCGGTTTAGGCCGCGCGGAAATCTCCGCCCGCCGGGATGCTTACAATGGCTGTCATGAAGCGTATCTCCCATAGGGGTGTCGATGCCGCACATGTTGGCCTTCGGCAGCCAATTGTCAAGGTTCCGCGTGTGTGCCGCGCACCCGCCGCTGCAGTAGGATCGCGCCGGCGACCATGAGGCTGGCGATGCCGGAAATGAGCCATAAGCCGGTGGCAAAGCCGGCACTAGGGCTATAGAGAAGCCCAAGGGTGAGTGGCCCCAACACGCCGCCCACCTCTGCCGCGGAAAAGAACATCCCGCTGGCCACCCCGGCATAGCGTTCGCCGATCTCGGGCAATTCAACCAGAGACAAGATCAGCACCGTCATCAGGCTGGACCGGGCGATGCCTTGCAGTAGCAATCCGGTGACGAACGAGCTTGGCTCGCTAAAGCGCAGCAGCAGGCTCGCCAGAAGTGCCACCACGCTGAGCGCAATCAGGATATTGAAGCGCCGTTCCGGTGTCGCAAGCCGGGGGATGATCAGCGATCCAATAATGCCGATCACCGTCGGAAAGGCCGCCCAATACCCCGCATTGACCGGCGACAGGCCATGGGATTGCAGCAAGGCCGGCAGCCAATTGTTAAGGCCGTGATTGAACATGAACACGAAGATGCTCATGAGCAAGACGATCATAATCGTCGGTTTACGGATGAGTTCCGAGATCACCCGCAATTGAGAGGGCTGCGTGCCGGTCGGCTTCTGTGGTTTTGATGTGCCGACCAATGTTGTCAGCACCAGCCAGATCAGCACGGCGGCAAAAGTCACGCCCGTCCACAGGCCCATGACCGCGCGCCAGGACTGGTCGAACATGGGCAGCAGAACGGCATGGGTGGCTGTCAGGGAAATGACACCGCCGATCGCCGGGCCGGTCATGTAAATGCCCATGGCCAGGCCGCGATCCTGGCCTTCGAAGGCGGACACGACCACTTTGGGGGCCCCGGCGGAGATGATCGGGCCGCCCAGCCCGAACAACATCACGGCAAGAACCAAGCCCGTCGAATCGACGGCGAAGATGCGCGCGGCGGCGGACAGGCCGATCAGCGTGCCGCCGATGGCCAAGGCGAGCCTGGGTTCCAGCCGGTCGAGCAACATACCCGCGGGCACGGCGGCGAGAATATACACCGCCTGCCAGGCGCCCATCGCCAAGCCCATGGCGCCGTGGGACATGCTCAGATCGTCGATGATCAGAGACGCCATGGGGGCCAGGCTGGTCATGATCAGCCCGAACGACCCATAGAGCAGCCAGACGCCGAACAATAAAAACCACTTACCGCCGGTCACGCGGCCTCACCAGAATCATGACGGCTCCCCTCCATAAGGTTTTTTAGGCCATTGGCGCGCCCGGTGGAACCATGGGGCGCGCGATCCATTTCTGAAGATTGAAATCCGGAACTCACATCGCCATGCCGGGGCGTGTTCCTGGCACCATAATCGCATATGTGAAAGTCGTGTGCCCGGGCGTTCGTTCCGCGGCAAAATTGCTACACTGAGCCGTCGCGGAGGTGAAAGACAAACCAGAAAAGGAATACGCATGCGCATGGGTATTTTGTTCGGGCCGATCCTGGACGGGGCCAACACCAACGCGTTGGCGGAACAAGTGCACGCCTATCTCGGCGCGGGTTTTGACAGTATTTGGTCCGCACAAGCCATCGGCCGCGGCTTCATGATGTCGGACCCGCTGATGGCCCTGACCGTGGCGGCCAACCTGTCGGACAAGGTGGAACTGGGCACGGGCATTTTGCAGCTGCCGCTTTATCACCCCATGGAAGTGGCGCATCGCATTTTCACTCTCCATCAAATGTGCGGCGACCGGCTGATTCTGGGCGTGGGGGCGGGCTCTACTCAGGCCGATTACGACGCCTACGGACGAGATTACGACGGCCGTTTCAAGGCCTTCAATGAAACGCTTGCCACTTTGAGGGACATCTTCGAAACAGGGGGCACGGGCGGCGCCAATCACGCGCCCTGGCCCGCCATCAAAGGCGGTCCCAAATTGGCTTATGGCACCTGGGGCAAGGGGGTGGCGCGCGCCGCTAGGGAATTCGACGTGTGGATCGCCTCGGGCATGCACCGCACCCCCGACGAGGTGTGCGCCGTGGCGCCGGAATACCGCGCGGCGGGCGGCAAGCGGGCGATCGTCACCACCATCAATGTGAGCGGCGAGACGGATCTTGGAAAACTGAAAGCGGATCTCGATCAGTATGCGGAAGCGGGCTTTGACGACGCGGTCATTCTGCCGCTGCCCGGCATCCCCTCGCTCGATCAGGTGCGCAAGCTGGTGGATTAGGTCTCAGTCTATTGATGTATTGCCGGGCCATCCCACTCCCCCGGCCCAACCACCCGAACTAGGGTACCCTTGGGGTGGTTGGGCCGGGGGAGTGGGATGGCTTAGCAATATTCTTTAAAGCAGCCCGCCCAGTCGCGCGCCCACGTCTTCCGGCGTCACCTGCGGGTTGAAGCGCTTGACCACTTGGCCGTCCTTGTTCACCAGGAACTTTGTGAAGTTCCAGCCAATGTCTTCCGAACCGTCATCGTTCGGTTGCTGGGACTTCAGCCATTTGTAAAGATCCGCCGCGTTCGCCCCATTCACCTCGATCTTGGCGAACATTGGGAAGTTGACGTTGTACTTGGACGTGGCGAATTCCAGGATCTCTTCGTTCGTGCCCGGTTCCTGTGCACCGAATTGGTTGCAGGGGAAGCCGAGAACGGTGAGACCGTTATTTTCAGATTGTAGGGTACACAGACCTGTGTACTGAGGCGTGAGGCCTCATTGGCTGGCCAGGTTGACGATCAGCATCGCTTCGTCGCGGAAATCCGCAAAGCTGATGTCCTCGCCGGTAATGCCGGTCATGGTGAGGTCGTGAATGTTCATAAAAATCACCTTTGTTGAATGCGGTCACTGTAGCGGAAGCATTCGAGATTTCGCCAGCGAATTTTTCCGGTGCTCAGAAGCCGGGTGTTTTCGTCAGCCGGCGTTCAAAACTGCGTAAAGGCAGGCAGCCGTCAGCAGCCCGCTCGCGATGAGCGCAACAGGCCTCGCCCGCACCTCCGGCAGCGGATCGTCGGAGGCAAAGTCCTCGCGGGCCCGGCGGCCGGTCACCATGGGGCCCACCAGATTGTCCCGCAGTCTAAACTGATAAAAGGCGATGGCGGCGATGTGCAGACCAACCAGCGCCACGACGATGTTGAAGTTGAGCTCATGAAGCTCCGCTATCTGACGGCCCAGATCGAACGAGACGAGGATCGCAAGCGGCCCTGATTCCAGCCCGTCCACATCGACCGAAAACAATCCGGTGCCAAGTTGGGCACACAGCGCCAGCAGCAGGGCCGCGACGCTCAAGACCCCGAGCGGATTATGTCCGAAGGTGGCGTGATCCCGCCCGGCGAACGCCGATCTCACATAGGCGGGAAGAGCGCCAAGGCGCCGGATCATGGGAAGAAAGCGGGCCGTCCAACTGCCGAAAAAGCCCCAGAACAGCCTAAAGACGATCAGGCAGAACAAGGTCAAGCCAAGCCGCTGGTGCCAGTCCATCCAGCCTTGTTCCGCCGTCCACCAAAGCGCCGGCACCAGCAACACCGCCAGCCAGTGGACCAGCCTGACGGCCCAGTCCCATATGACGATCCGCGTTGTGCCGGCGGCCATGTGTCCTAATCGTCGAGGCGGTAATTGTCGTGACAGGCCTTGCAGGTCCCGCCGGTCGCGCCGAATGCGGCGCCGATGGCGGCCACGTCACCGCCCTGGGCGACCGTGTTCAGGTTTGCCGCAGCGGTTTGGAAGGCCGCGATCTTTTGATCGAAATCCGCCCGGTTTTCCCAAATGGCCGGCAGTGCCCCGGTCTTGACGCCGGACTCAGGGCCCGTGCCTTCCGGGAACCAGTCGGCCATGGTGGCGGTTTCCACCGGGATGCTGGCGGCCGCGGTTTGAATGGCGGCCACGTCAGGGCTGCCGGACTGCAAATTGTCATTGATGGTTTTGAATGCGGCGCCAAGTTTTTTGTATTGCGCTTGGCGCGCTTCGATTTGTGCTTTCACCTCAGCGCTGGCTTCTTGTGCTGCGCCGTTGGTATCGGACGGCGCCGTGGCCGTGTCTTCTTGTCCGCAGGCGCTCAGCAGCGCCATGCCGGCCAATGCCAAAACAATGTGTGGTATGCCAAACTTTCTCATAGGCCCCTCCCTGCAGCTGTGGTTCCCTAGCAATATACGAATTTGAAGGAATGACAAAGACGTCTTGTCGTTCTGTTGTGTTCTTCGGACAGATTTTTGCGGTCCTGGAATTGTTTGCGGTCGACCGCATGGCGGAGCTGCCGGTCGAGACTATTTTGGAATGTGATTTCTAAGATGAAAACCTATCAAAATCGCATTTCGTTTCCGGTTGCTGCCCTGGCGGTGGTGTCGTTGGCCGCAATTGTCGCCGTGGCGCTCTTATCTCACGATCCGAAGATCAACATTCATCGGTTCTTCGGCGGCGCCCCGCCGCAAGGGCACTTTTGGTTTTCATAGCATCACAAAAGTGCCCTAAGTCTTTGTCTTAGCGCGTTTCCGGACGGTGAACCGTTACACACTTCACCTGGAAACGCTACAGTCGCTACGGCGCTGATCGTTCTTCTTGGCATCGGTGCGCTCTATACGCTGCAAACGCGGTTCGGCTTTTCTGTGTGGCGCGGCGGAGAGATGCGGCGCTTCGCCGTTGCGGCCTTGGCGGCGCTGCCTTTTATGGCGGCGATCACCGCACTTGATCTGGTCGCCCCCTTTCCGGCGGATATCAATGTGCCGCTGCCCGCCGCCTTGGCGTTCTATCCGGCCATGGGGTTTTTCGCGCAATTGGCCTTGCATGTGATTCCGTTCGCCGTGCTGTTGGTTGCTCTCACGACTGTGGCGGCAAAGCTTAGCCTTTCGGCGCGGGTTTGGACCGCCATCCTGTTGGCTTCGCTGATCGAAGCGGTGTTTCAGATCGGAGGGGCTGATCTTGAAGGCCGTGTACTGACGGTTCAGGCGGCCGTGCTGGCCGTGCATGTCTTTGCCTTCGGCTGTGTGGAATTGTTTCTCTACAAACGATACGACTTTGCGGCCATGTACGCGTTCCGCCTGACATACTATGCCTGGTGGCATGTGATTTGGGGTGTTTTGCGGCTTCAAGGTTGACGGTCGCGATATGACGATGGGGGCGCATCAACAAGGACGATATGTCTTTGCGGTCGGAAAGACCGTCCGCCGCACTAGCAGGCTGCTGAAAGAGTCACTTTCATCCTTCGAGACGGGCCTGTCGGCCCTCCTCAGGATGAGGAAAACAAACAAAA
>JANQMY010000394.1 GCA_028279895.1 Alphaproteobacteria bacterium | reverse complement strand
GGCGGATTTGGTGGCACGTGGTATTGGAACCGGTATCCGGGAGCGTTCTGCGATACGGAATCTTACGTGTATTTTCCGATGCTTGAAGAGGTCGGGTATGTGCCTAAGCATAAATACTCGCCCGGATACGAGATACGCGAACACATTTGCCGAATCGCCAAAAAGTTTGACCTTTATCGCAACGCTTGTTTTCAAACCGCTGTGACGGATGTCCGTTTCGATGATGATGCTGAACAGTGGATCGTGTCGACCGACCGTGCCGATGAAATGCGGGCAAACTTTATCGTCATGTCAAATGGGCCGCTTGACCGGCCTAAGCTTCCTGGTATTGCTGGGATCAATGAATTCAAAGGGCATACCTTCCACACAAGCCGGTGGGACTACGGATATACCGGCGGTAATGAAGACGGCAATCTCATAGGGTTAGCGGACAAGAACGTCGGCATCATCGGGACCGGCGCGACGGCTGTGCAGTGTATTCCCCATCTTGGGGCTTCGGCTAAGCATTTGTATGTGTTTCAAAGGACGCCTGCCGCTGTCGATGTGCGTGCGAACCGTCCGACGGAGCCGGATTGGGAACGTTCCTTGAAGTCGGGATGGCACGCGCAACGAATTGCGAATTTCAACCGGGTTGTTACTGGAATCCCTCAAGACGTTGATCTTGTGGGTGATGGTTTTACGGAAATTGGCCGGCTGCTGGATCCCACAGCGTCCTGGGCGGCGGCCATTATTGGCCGGGAACTGTCAGAGGCAGAAGGGGAATATATTAACGAGATTCTTGACGACAAGAAAATGAATGAGATCCGTACCCGGATCGATGCGATCGTTGAAGACAAAAAGACGGCAGAAGGCCTAAAACCTTGGCATCGCCGATGGTGCAAACGTCCTTTGTTTTCTGATGAATATCTTCCGACGTTCAACCGGCCGAACGTAACCTTGGTCGATACGAAAGGGGACGGCGTCGAACGATTTACGGACCATGCTGCCGTCGTCGATGGGGAGGCGTTTGACTTAGATTGTCTGATCTTTGCCACCGGGTTCGAAGTGGGAACGGCCTTCACCCGGCGCACGGGATTTGAGATTACCGGCCGTCGGCAGATGAAGTTGAGCGACCATTGGTCTAGTGGAATGCGAACATTCCATGGTCTGCACAGCCGTGGGTTTCCGAATTGTGTCTTTATGGGGTTTGGTCAGAACGCCAGCGCAACGAACTTTGTTTTTATCCTCGACGAGCAATCAAAACATGTCGCGTACACGTTGAAAGAGGCCCGCACGCGTGGCGCGAGAGTGGTTGAGGCGAGCGAGAAAGCAGTGGCGGACTATGTGGCCGAAGTCAGCCCACTTTCCTTCAGCATGAACAAGTTTTGGGTGGAGTGTACGCCCAGCTACTTCAATGGCGAAGGGACGCCGGACGATCCGGACGGCTTCTTCGCTAATGTTCACCCGGCCGGAACCGTGGGTTTCTACGAGATGCTTCAGCAATGGCGGGAAAGTGGGGGACTGACAGGTTTAGAACTCTCTTAGAGATGTTGGAAGGAGAACAGACGGTTCATATAATAAACAACAATGTTGACTTATATCGTGCCGAAGATATGATCGTCTAAAGATCAAAAATGCGCTGATGACCTACAATGCGCATCACAATTGGTTCCTCCCCTGATCTCGTCAGGCTGGCCGGGCCGGAGTGGCTTGCACCGCCTGCCCGGCCATTTTCTGTCAAACATGGAGGCGCGAGTGTCGGAAGCACAAGTCCAAACAGTCCTAGAACACTTTAAAGCAATGGAATCGGGCTGGTCACAAGAGACCACGCTTGAACAGATGCGTGGTGACCTCGAAGGGCTCAGCAGCAAGCTTTCAGTGTTGGCCTCGGACTCAGTTGTCCCGGCGGACGCGGACGGGGTTCCATGCGAGTGGGTCGGATCGAAAGAGGGGGACAATAGACCCGTCATTCTTTACTTCCATGGGGGCGGGTATGTTGTTTCCTCCGCGAAAACGCATCGGGATGTTGCCCTTCATCTCGCTCGGAAAGCTTCTGCCTGTGTTCTTACCGTCGACTATCGGTTGGCGCCGGAAAATCCGTTTCCAGCTGCCCTTGAGGATGCAGAGCGCGCTTATAACTGGCTGTTGGGGGAGGGCATTGACCCGGCGCAAGTTGCCGTTTCCGGTGATTCAGCCGGCGGTGGTTTGGCTTTGGCCTTGCTCTTGAAGCTGAGAGACGAAGGCCGCCCGCTTCCGGCTTGTGCCGTCCTGTTTTCACCATGGGCAGACCTTACGTGCTCTGGCAAAAGTTACCTTGCCAATGCGGATAAGAGTCCAGTGGGGAGCCAGGAGATGGGTCTCGGTATGGCCGCTCAGTATCTTGGCGGCGAGAGCGACCCGGAAAATCCGTATGCGTCACCAGTATTCGGTTCCTATAACGGCCTACCGCCAATCTTGATCCAGGTCTCCGATACCGAAGTCTTTCTGGATGATAGCCTGACCATTGAACGTAAGGCAAAGGAAGCCGGCGTCGAGGTTGCGGTGGAACAATGGGCGGGCGTGTTCCATGCTTGGCAGATTTATGCAAGTGCGGTTGATGAAGGAAAGGAAGCCGTGAAGAAGGCTGCTGCTTTCATACGGGACAAGGCCGGCACCCAGTGACCACGCGACGGGAATTGAGCCAGACCTGCAGTGCTTTTGGATGTTTTTGACTTATGGCGCACAAGATTGACCTGGTTAAGGAGTTCGCGGAAGACGAACAAACGGTCTTGGAGAAATGGAACTCCTGGTGCGCCTCGGCCGGCACACGGAACTTTTTCTACTACGGAGAACAAGACAGGCAATTCACTTACGGTGAATTTGATCGTTATACAAACCAAATAGCGAACACCCTCCAGTCGCTTGGTGTCCGAAAAGGCGACAAGATCTCCCTGCTGACCAAGAATGCTCTAGTGGCGGTAAGCACTATGTTGGCTGTTTGGAAATGCGGGGCGCTCTATTGTCCAATCAACAGTCGAATTACCGGCGACTTGCTGGCCTATGTGATTAATGACACACGGCCGACTTTACTTGTCGTTGATCAATCGTCACTTTCATTTGTGAATGACGTAGCAGATCGGCTGAATCATCCACCGCATTTGATTATCCATCAGCCTGCTCGCGACGAACATGATTTCGATGCGGTGAGTGCGGATTTGTCACCGGCATCAACCTTTCGATCGACCACGTTTGAAGAGGTGGTGGCCGGTACGAACGGCAATCTCCCGCTGGTTATCGGTCCAAGGGATTTTTCAAGCATCATCTATACGTCGGGAACAACAGGGCATCCGAAGGGGGTCGTTCATCGCCATGCATGGTTGCACAATTTGTGCCTTCCACTCAGCGTTATGACACATCCGGACGATGTGCTGTATTGCGACTTGCCGATGTACCACATTGGTGGGGCTTTCTCGAATGTCACCAGGGCGTTGTGGGCGGGGGCGTCGATTGGGGTTTGGGACCGGTTTAGCCCGAAGGAATTCTGGCCGCGTATTCATAAAACCGGCGCCAGCATTACTCTTCTGTTGGACGTGATGTGTGACTGGATTATGCAGCAGCCCGAAACGCCCACAGACCGCGAAAACTCCATCATTCGCGCGCATATGCAGCCTTTGCCCGACCAGCACTGTCGCATGTCGCAGAGATTTGGATTCGATTTCGCGGCGGTAGGATATGGCTCTACCGAATTGGGAATGGGTTTTACCGGGTTGGTAGACGAATTTGTTGGAGAACAGGGAACACCAGAACATCTTTGGAAAGGATATTCAAAGGAACAAATTATCGATCGCGTGATTGGGCTAACCGGCGCGGCAGCCGTGGTGGATGGATCATCGGAGGTGCCAAAGGGATTCATGGGGATGCCAATTGCATCATATGAACCATCAGTGATCGGATCTGAGGGAGCCTGTGCCGGCATTGGGGAACCCGGGCAATTGGCGATGTTGCCTAAGCTTCCTGATATCCTTTTTGCGGAGTACCACAATAAGCCTGAACAAACGTCGGAAGCAGTAACAGGAGGACAATTTTTCCCTTCAGACATCGTCAGTATGGATGCAAATGGGGCATATTACTTCAAGGATAGAAAACAGGGCTTCATTCGTGTGCGCGGTGAAAATGTTGCCGCGACGGTGGTCGAGAGTGAACTCAACAAACATGAACAGATTAGCCATTCTGCGGCCTTCGCGGTCCCGGCGGAGCAAGGGAGCGAGGATGATATTGCTGCATATGTCGTGTTACATGATGGCGAAGATCTGACCCCGGCCGAACTTCATCAATGGTGCCAGGAGGAAATGGCCAAGTTTATGCTTCCCAAACACATCCGCATTGCCGATTCGCTTCCTGTGACACCGACCATGAAGATCGAGAAGTATAAGCTGCGGGAAAGGCTGCTTCGAGAACTGCGAGATTTAGGTTAACCCGCGGAAAAAGCGCGGGATTGATGCATTCAGCGCGGTCATCTTGTCTCATCGGACAATAATGCCTGTGATTTGGCCTGTTTATCCGCTAAATAATTGCACAACCGTGTTAATCAGATGTTTGGTCAGAGGAGTGGTGCAAAATGGTTGTCGTTCGACAGGAACGTGCGGATAACGGAAGAGATCCCGATCGCACGCGAAAGGCGATTTTGGATGCGGCCAAGGAGCTGATCGCCAGCGAAGGGGTGGATGCGGTTAGCGTCTCCAGTGTGGCACGGTTGGCAAACGTGAACCGCGGCACAGCGTATTTGCATTTCAAGGACCGTGAAGAACTGATGGATGCCACGATTTCTTCGGTCGTGAATGAACTCAGCGAAGTCATCCGCAAGAGTTCGGCCCAAATCCAAGAATGGTCGACAAGTGACGATTCCGTCATGGAGGCGATTACAAAAACTCTCGGAAATAACACAATCCTCGTGAAGGTGGTTCTTCAGGAAATGATAATGGGTGAGACGGCGCATACGGACAAGTTATGGGAAATCTGGAACGATGGACTGAGATCGCTTCATGATCATCCAGACGTGTCCCGGGAT
>JANQMY010000368.1 GCA_028279895.1 Alphaproteobacteria bacterium | reverse complement strand
GGGGCAAAATGCCGTCAACCAGGTAGAAGTGTTCACCAAATTGGCGAACGTTACCGGGCTGGTGATGACTAAGCTCGATGGCACGGCCCGGGGTGGTATTCTGGTGGCGGTTGCCGACAAGTTCGGCCTGCCGATTCACGCCGTGGGTGTGGGCGAAAGCATCGAAGACCTGCAGCCGTTCGATGCCTTGGGGTTTGCCCGCGCATTGACCGGGGCCGACGAAACGTTGGGCGGCGATGCCCCTAAAGCGGCAACTTCAGCTTGATGAAGTAACGCAGCGCAATCACAATCCCGAAAATCTGTAAGCCTGCGGTCAGGGCGAGGGCCATGTAGATGGCCAATGATACGAACAGCCGCGGAAAAAATGGCAGATCGCCGGCGTTGACCGCAATGAGATCCGGTGCCAACAGCCAGATCGCGGTATTGGGAAGCACGAAGATCAGGGGGCTGACGGCACCCCCAATCGCCAACACATGGCGGCTTTCGGGGAACTCGAAATACTTGTCATAGGCCAAGGCCCAGCCGATGGCGATGCTCAGATACAAAATGAGCGCCAGCCAAAACGGAGTCAGCCCGAAGGTGGACCACGCGAGATTGGGTGTGGCGATCGACAGCGATGTCATGACCAGCAACATGACGATGGAGAGCGCCAGCGAGGCTGCGACGATAATACCGATCACATGCGCGAATCCCGCGAGGGTATAGCTCGGTCTGTCGCTCATGACGTTCAGCGGTAAGGGTCGTCCGCCTGAAGATAGGTGCGCACGTAATCGGCCACACCGTCTTCCAGCTCCGTGAACGGTTTCGTGTAACCGGCGTGCCGCAACCGGTCCATCTTCGCTTCAGTAAAATACTGATATTTGTCGCGGATTTCGACGGGGGTATCGCGGTAGGAAATCTGGGGTGCCCGATTGAGGGCTGCGAAGGTTGCCTTGGCAAGGTCTTCAAAGGTGCGGGCCTTGCCTGTCCCCAGATTGAAGAGGCCGCAGGCCTTACGGTTTTCCATCAGCCACAGCACCACGTCCGCGCAATCTTTCACGAATACGAAATCCCGCTTTTGCCCGCCATCCGGATAGTCGGGGTGATGGGATTTGAAGAGAGAGACAGTTTCGCCTTTCTCCGCCTGCGGATAAATGTGAGCAATCACACTTTTCATGGAGCCTTTGTGATATTCATTCGGCCCGTAGACGTTGAAAAATTTGAGGCCTGCCCAATGCGGGGGATGCGCCCGGCCGGCCGCGAGATCCGATAGCACACGCCGGTCGAAAAGGTGTTTCGACCAGCCATAGGCGTTCAAGGGGTGGAGCTGCGCAGCCGCTTCCAGGGTGTTGTCGTCGTCAAAGCCGTGCTCGCCCCCGCCATAGGTGGCGGCGGATGAGGCATAGATGAACGGAATACGGCGTTCCGTGCACCAGTCCCAAAGGTCGTTGGACAGCCGAATATTGTTTCGGACAATCAGATCCACGTCGGTCTCGGTCGTTGAAGAGATTGCCCCCATATGGATGATCGCTTTGATTCTGGGTGCCTGTTTTTCCATATAGTCGGGCAGCAGTTCCGGTGCCACCACGTCGCGAACATTGTGTTTCGCAATGTTGCGCCATTTGTCGTTCGTTTCCAGCCAGTCACAGACCACGATATCGCGGGCGCCCTGTTCGTCCAGAGCGGCGACGATGTTGGAGCCGATGAACCCGGCGCCGCCGGTGACAATGATCATGATGCGGCCTTCTTGTCCGAGAGCTTCGCGATTGTGCTCGTGGTGGAGTGGCCGGGTTTCAACGTTGCCAGAAACACCCGGCCGCCATAGCTCTGCACCACGTCGCTGCCGACGACCGTTTCGATGGTGTAGTCGGCACCTTTGACCAAAACATCCGGACGGATCGTCTCGATGAGATTAAGGGGCGTGTCTTCGGCAAAGAGAACGATTTGGTCGACGCTTTCAAGCGAGGCCAGCACCACCGCACGCGCCATTTCCGGGTTCACGGGCCGATCTTCCCCCTTCAGGCGTTTGATGGATGCGTCCGTGTTCAGCCCGACAACCAGCCGGTCGCATTGTTCCTTGGCTTGCGCCAGCAGCGACACATGGCCGGGGTGCAGCAGGTCGAAACAGCCATTCGTGAAGCCGACCGAGAGGCCTTTCGCACGCCAGCGGTCCACCGCTTCTTCTACCTGCTGCAATGACTTGATCTTGGACTCGGCGCCTTCCAACGCCTGCGCTTGGAGGGCGTGCGTCATTTCTTGCTGCGTCACCACGGCCGTGCCCATTTTGGCCACTGCTAAGCTGCCCGCCAGATTTGCCAGTTCTGCCGCTTGGGCGAAGGTGGCCGTTGCAGCCATCGCCAATGCTAAGGCGGCGGACGACGTATCGCCGGCCCCGGATACATCGAACACCTCGGCTGCCTGGGGTTTGAAATGCCAAGCTTGCGGGGGCGTGTCGGTCACAAGGGTCATGCCTTTTTCCGAACGGGTGATGACCAAAGCGTCTGCACCGGCGTCGGCAAGCGCTTTCCGGCCGGCGGTCTCGGCAAGCGCGTTTGTCGCGCAGGAAAGTCCGGTTGCACGTTCCGTTTCAATCGCATTGGGCTTCAACACGGTCACGCCGTGATACAGTCCGAAATCTTCGCTTTTCGGGTCGGCGATGATGGGTTTTTGAGCCTTCCGTGCTTTCTCGATCAGCAGGGGCAGCAGGCGCGGAGACAAGACGCCTTTGGCGTAATCCGAAAGAACCACGATAGCCGCATCGTCGAGTTGGGCTTCGAACGCCCGCAGCAGTTTGTCCTCATACGGAGCAGACAACAGGTCCGAATCTTCCGAGTCGGTGCGCAGCAATTGCTGGCCGCTGGCCACATAGCGTGTTTTTATGGTGGTTTGCCGGCCCGGTACGGTCAATAAGTCGGCTTCCAGCCGGGTTTCGTTTTGAATTAGGCGCAGGATCTCATGACCGGCATCATCATCTCCGATGACGCCCAGCAGGGAAGCCCGGCCGCCCAGCGCCACAATATTGCGGACCACATTTCCTGCTGCGCCGAGCATCGACCGTTCGGAGTCGATAGCCAGGATCGGAATGGGCGCTTCGGGGGAGATTCGTTTGACCGCGCCATAGACATACCGGTCGAGCATCACGTCGCCCACGCACAAGACTTGCTTGTCTGTGAAGCGGTCAATCAATTCGGCAAGGCCGGTCTTGTCAGTAGGTGTCTTGGCCATGGCGCGCGATCATAGGGCTTGAGCCCGGGCAACGCCAGCCTTGCGGAATATGGTTAAGAGGATGGTAATGGCCATCACGTACCCTCGCCGTGTTCGAACAAGTGCGAGAGTCCAGTGCTGAAAAGCCAATACCAACAAAAAGATGCCGAAAGCCGGCTGATCGATTATGTGGAGCAACTGCGCCATCACCGAGAGGGCCGCAAGGCCGTGATGTTGCGCTTATCGCAACTTGAACAGCATCACCGAGACGAGCGCGACATCGAATTTGTCCATAAGCTGGTGCAGCCTTTGCTCCGCAATTGCGGCGGCGAATTCTTCCGGCTTCAGAATGACGATATCGTCTTTATCCTGCTGATGGGGGTGGACCTGGCTCTGATTGAGCGTGTGGTCCATAAGCTGCTCCATACGTTTCGGGAAGACCGCTACATTAATTTCGGCCGTGGCCCCGGGGTGAAAACATTCTGTACGTGGTTCGATCTCGAGAATTCTTACGAGGACTTTCGAGATGCGGTGCAGCGGCAGAAGCAAGGGGTGCCTCATGGACCCACTGGCCGCACGGTTGAGTTCGACGTCGGGTCGAAAAAAGCCAGTCGAAAGACGGACCACGAATCCGAAGAACCCGATGCGTTGCTGCTGGACGAGGGTGCCGCCGGACCGAACGCCTCGATAGAAACGATTTTGGGACCTATTCCCGTCCGTGCACTGATCGACATACCGCGTATCGTCCGTTTGGGAAAAGAAAATGCGGGCGAGCACGTCTATGACTTGATCGAGATGCCCCCGCACTCCCTAGAGCGGTACTTTCTGCCCGGTGTGGATGTGCGTCAAAACCAGGCATTTGCAGACAGCGTGACCATGCTGTCCGAGCGCCGGCTTCTCAGCGGCGTGGCCGGTGTTTTGGCCGAATGCCAACGGCCGCCAATTCTAAAGTTTCGGCTGGCAACGCTGTTGAGCACCGAGTTTCTGTCCTTTTCCAAAGTGTGGCCTGATTACAGCGCTCAGCGTCTTACGGTGGCGGTGCGTCACGGTGACGTCCAACGCAACCAAAGGGATTTTGCCTATATCCAATCGTTCTTGAACGACGTTGGGATCGGGGTTGGGCTTCATTCCGTATCGGTGTTGGACATTGACCCGGACCTGGTCGAGAGCTTTGCGCTGCTGCTGATCGATGTGGAGCGGCTCACGCGGGGCGGGGAAAGCGCGCAAGAAGTGATGGCTTGGCTCTTGTCCATGCAACCTCCTTTTCCCGATCTGGTGTTGTGTGGCGCATTCGGTGCGGAAAACATCATGCGCGGCCAGGAGCTCGGCTTCACTCTGTTCGAGCAGGCGCCCTCCATGTCTCGGGGGTATGGCAGTTCCTCTGCTTAATCGGGCCCCAGTGGCAACTCAGGATCGATGATGCGTTGCAGCCGCGAGGCGGCAAGGCGTGCAAATCGCAGGGTGACAGCCTTGCGGCGGGCCGCGTTGAGTTTTTCCACGGGTGCTTTCCGTACGATTTCCGCACCGTACCGGTCGGCGACAATGATGCCGGCTTCTTGCGGCAGCAAAGTTAGGTCAAAGTCTTCAGGCACGGCAAAAAAAAGCGCGTCGCAGAAGTCCAAATAATCGGGCCATTTATTGTCTGCCCTAAAGTCGGCCAGGCTTGTCTTGATCTCCACCAAGGTGAAATCCGTGTTGGGGTGCAGCACGGCCACATCCGCGCGGCGTCCGTTTGCCAACGGCATTTCCCAGATGGTGCTGCAATTCATGGCCGCGAACATGCGCGTGATGCCGCGTGCCAGGGCCGCTGCCTTTTCGTTCGGTGCACCGAAGAGCGGAAGGTCTGTCATCGCCACAGTTTAACGGTCGCGGATCGCAGAAACAAAAAAGAGGCTCCGGCTGTTGGCCGGAACCTCTGGAAATCTGAGGGATTGTTACGCGATTACTCGGCGGCAACGCCTTTCAATGGGTCTTCGTTGGTGCCGAAGTTGACGGTTTTGAGGAATCTTATTCCTTCCTCGGCTATTTCGTCGCCAACCATTTCATCGCCTTCGGCCTTCAGTTCGTCCATGTCCACGTAGGTGGCATAGAAGGGCTTGGTGCGGTCGGTAATGATACCGGCATTCAGCAGGGTCTTGATCAAGACACGGAAGATGTCCGTGCTTTCCTGCATCCGCTCGCGGCGCATGTCGTCGGTGATCGCTTCTTCAAGCGCCTTCATCACATCCTGCCAGTCCAAACCGAAGGGGGCGTAAATCACCTTCATCTGCTCCGGGTTGACCAGGTTAAAAAGCAGAACTTGGAAGCAGTTCGCCGCCCAATCTTCAATCAGATTGTGTTCTTCTTCGGAGATTTTCGGGATGGTCCGATCCGCCCAAATCTTCCCGAACTTGTGATGGAACGCTTCGTCAGTCATGACCAACTGGGTCAAACGGACGAGCAGCGGGTCGGTCGACTTGGAATAGAGCGATGCAAACGCACCCATGGCAAGGCCTTCGACGAGCATCTGCATGCCGACGATCTTTTTGTAGACCTCAGGTGCGGCCACCAGCTCGTTCAGCAGATCGCCGAGCGTCTGACCGACCGGCAGGGGCGTGCCCCAACGGGCTTGAATGTATTTGGAGAAGGCGGCCACATGGCGCGCTTCTTCGCGGGCCTGGTTGGCCGCGTATTCCTGAGCGCCCGGGTCGCGCAGGATGTGGCACAAGCTTGCGGACAGGGAAAGGGCACCCTGCTCCCCATGCAGAATGGCCGAGAGCATCCAGCGGGCATTGGCGTTGATGTAGGGCACGCGCTGTTCCGGTTTGAGCATGTCGGCGACCCGGGTCTGCAGCGACGGCACCATGTCTTCCGGCAAGATGGGCTGGGTCTGAATGTCGAAGGGTTGGTCGAAGTCGATATATTTCTTATCCAGCGGATCCCAGAAATGGTCGTGCGTCGCCGAGATAATCTTGTCAAACGCGGTCGATCGCTCGCCGTAACGCTCGACTTCCATCATCGCGGGGAAATCGTCCGGGGCGACCGCATTGTAAGCATTGTCTTTGGTGATCTGAATGGTGGTCATGCGAAACTCCGAGTTGCATAGGCCGACGTCCGGTGCGTCGCGGCGCCCGGACCTTGTGAAAGACGTGCGTCGACAAATTTAGTAATCGCCTCGGCGGAAAACAAGGAAAAATGACACAAGCGTCAACTTTCTTTGTAACAACGACACCGTTAAAACGTTGTTAACCCGAATAGTCTGTAGCTATCCCGGTCGGATGTAGGGGCAAAGTGCGTGACAAGTTTGCCGACTTTCGCGGCAAACAAGGGCAGGACAGACGGACGCGATGGTCGCGAGAAGCATCGAATGGTGGATTACCTATGGCAGGTTGGCCACCTTCGCGATCATCGGCGCGCTCACCTTCGTCAGCGCGTATTATGCCCTGGACGTAAAGGTAGATATTCCGCGCCCCAACGAAGCGTTGGATTTGGATCATCCGATCGTCTCTGCCCAGCTTGCCTATCAGGATGTGCCGTCCTGGTCCGATCCCCTCATGATCGCGGTACCGGCGCCGGAAGGAGAAGTCTTGACCGACGGCTATCTGGATCAGCTGGAAGAGCTGTCCGTGCGGCTGGAATCGATTCCCGGTGTCATGTTGGGGTCCGTGCGCTCAATGCTCAGCGCGGATACGACGGCAGTCCTCAAGACGCCATCCGGGCCGCTGCAGGTGCCTGTGGCCGCACAGCACATCGAGACGGAGGAGGGATCGGCAGGCTGGGACTTTGCGGAGATGCAGCGGCGCATCATTCGCGGCGATCACTTTTCCCGGTGGGTGTCGGCGGACAAAAAAGCGTCACTGGTGATCGCAGAACTGGATCCGTCCATGCTCGCCGAAGGCAGCCCGTCGGCCTACCGGCAGATCGCTATGAATTTCGAACGTCAAATCCGCGACCCTCTCGCGGCGCAGGGGTACAATATTTCCGTACAGGGACGACCGTTCGAAGTGGCGGACGAAACCACCGTTTGGTATACGAGCCGTCTGTTGGTGGTCGCCTCCCTGGGCCTTCTTGCGATCGGCCTTCTCGTATTGGTGACGCCGCGATCGACCGCCTTCGTGATGTTTTGTCCGGCGCTTGCCTCTATCTGGACCGTTGGCACTGCTCACGTTCTCGGGATTGAGTTGACGGCGTCGTTCCTGCCGATTTCCGCGATCATATTCTTGTTGGGTGTGTTGGACGGGGGCTTGCGCGCTTACCGCTATGAAGACGCAAAGCGCAAGAGCCATGGCGCCGACGAAGCAGCGGGCCGGGCAACCCGCGCCGCATTTGGTGTGCCGCTGGTCAAATTCATGATCTTCGGGTTTTTCATCGCGTCATGGTCGTTCTTCCAATTGCCCACATTGCGTGACCAGGCCGTCTTTGGCTTGATCTGTCTCGCATTTACGATGTTGGCAACCCTGGTGTTGCTGCCTGCCCTCCTGGGCTGGCGCGGGCCCTCCCATCCGCCCAGCAAGGGCTCTTCTTTGCGCCGTAGGCTTCGGCCGGTTAAGCGCGCGAGCGCGGTCGTGGTGCCTTTGGTGGCGATCTTGGCTAGCCTCATTCTATACTCCAGGACGTTCCCCTTACCGGAAGACGTCAAGGCCTGGCGGCTGTTTAGCGTGGAAGAAGGGCTGGCCATCAAACGAACGAACCAGCCCGATCTATTGGAAGCCTGGTTTCCCCGGTCGGCCCATCCCGGCACGGTCTTTGTGGAAACATCTCAGGATGCATGCGCAGACCCGTTGATGATCGATTATATGGACCGTCTGTCCTGGCGCCTCTCGAACCTGCCTGCAACAGCCGATGTAAAGGCCCTGCCGTTCGAAGTGCGCACCATGTTGGCCGGCTGGCGGGGGAACGATCTCAGGAAGATTTCGGTGCCCAGCAGCGACACGGCATTGGTGCAAATCCTAGGATCCCTCACGACGGCCAATAAATATAATTTCGGTTGCCGTGTATTCCCCATACGGATCTTTCTCAGCGACCCAACGCCGGGCGCCGTCTCGCAGGTCAACTCGGCGATCGATCGTTTCGTAGAGCAGAATCCCGTAGACGGTATTACGGTCTCGGCGCTTACCGGGCCCGCCAGCCTCAGTGCGGTGGAGCCCATACTGTCGATGAAGGGCATCTACCAAACTTGGCCCACGCTCATCATTGGGTTGCTGATTTTGTTGTGGGCCATCTTCCGCGACTGGCGGGCGCCTGTCATCGGCGTTGCCATGCTGGTCAGTTTCGCCGGATTGATGTTGACAAACCTGCCTTTCGGCCGGGCGGGGGCGCTGCCGGCCGATATTCCGGTGTTCTTGATGTCGGTCGGATTGGCGGCGACCATGTTGATACATGCCATGGGCGCCATGGGCTTCACGGAAGACGACAGCGAAACCGATATGCCGCCGGGCCTGTATCATCTGCGGATGGTGTGGTGGCCTTGGCTGGTCATGTGGTTCGCTTTGCTGGCGACCATTTGGGTGTGGACCTTGGCGCCCTTCGAGCTGACCGCCGAAGCGGGCCGGATCGTTTTCACCGTCACCACAACGGCTCTGGCACTCACCTTGATTCTGGTCCCCCTGCTTTGGTTGGTTCTGGAACGTCTCAGCAATGATCCGTCCGGCCATGCGACAAGTGCACGGCGTGACTAACCGTGCAGAGTGAACCCCACAGCCTCTTCCAGCTCACGCAAAGCGACATCCGGATCCGTGACCTTGATGGTGGTCATTCCCAAGGCCCGCGCGGGTTTGCAGTTGATGCCCAAATCGTCCAGATAGACCGCATCGCCTGGGTCGATCGACAGGCGCTCGCACATCATTTCGTAGATGCGGGGATCGGGTTTGCGGATGCCGATTTTGCTCGACTCGATCACCTCGTGAAACAGCTTCATGACCTCGGCAACGGCTTCGGCCTTTTCATGGGTGCGGGCCATGCCGGCGCCTTCCCCGGCGCTCACATTGTTGGTGATGCAGCCGGTCTTCATTTGCGACGACACGGTGCGCAAGGCGGAGACCATGGCCGGCCTCAGATCACCGGCGAGCAATGCGATGACATCTGCGCCTGGGACGCGATGGCCTTTGGCGTCGGACTCTTCGGCGAATTTGGCATCGAATTCGGCGGGTGTGATCTCGCTGCGCTCGAACAGGGCCCAGGCATTGGAATCCGGATTGGTAGCGTTGATGCCGCGAATGAAGTCAGCCGGCAGGCCGTGTTCTTTTTCGTAGCGGTTGAACGCCTCGAAGGGGCTTGTGGTCAACACCCCGCCAAAGTCCCAAATCACTGCCTTGATCATATTGGCCCCTTTCTCGTCGGTACCAACCAAGGCACCCCACTGTTTGTTCGGGCGTCATAAGAAGGCTTTTGCGATTGGAAATAAAGGGGAATTTCTCAACTGGCGGATACGCGGCAGAATGGTCAGTGCACTTCTGTGAGGCGTCCGGTGAGCTCCGATTCAATCGCGCGGTATTCTTCGGAGCCATAAGACAGGAGAGGGACGGTCTCGGAATTACCGGGCGTTGTCATCGCCAGAAATGCGAACGAACCGCCCAGTGTGACGCTGAGGAACATAAGGGCGCGGGCGAGCAGATACACCATGGCTTACTCCATCACAGCCGCTTGCGGCGCCCAGAGGCCGGCCCGCGCGCCCGCGCGTTGGATTCGGCGAAGGTGTAAATCCCGCCGGATTCGGCACGGTTGTCGCGTGCGAGTCCCGCATTCACGAGCAAGCTGCCCAGATCGGCCGGGCTGAGGGTGCAGCGGCCGGAAATATACTGTTCCGCCTCGTAAGAGATCTCTTCACAATAGATGGGGTGTTGTTGCGTCAGCTCACGGAGCATTTGAACCGCGAGGGTGCGGCAATTGTCCGTCGTGCCTTCGTAGTCGCAGACCGCGCTTGCGGGCGGGGGTTGGATGCCCCACAACCTGATGGTGGTGCCGCCGAGCATCACGGCGTTCGCGGCGACGACGCTGCCATACCCGTCCATTTCCGCGTGGGCCGCGACCGGGAGCATGGACAATGCCATCATCATCAAGAAAAGCTTTCGCATGGGTGCGCCAATCCAACTGGTTGTCTTATGAGACACATTGTGCTTCGGCAAGGTGACGGAATTGGGGTTTCAAATCGGTCGAAATATGGCATTTGACTCCTGAGGGGAAAAAAGAGCGAAAGGTGGTGCCGCAAGGCGCCGGTCTTTCTGGTGAGGTTGCGGCGTTGGCAACAATTTATTTAGGTTTGGTGCGTGCGGGCCAATGGTTGGTGGCGGCTTTTGCCTGGCTTGCCTTCGCCATTGCGCGGCTGTTCCCATGGCAGGCCAGTTCGAATTTTGGCGGCTGGGTAGCGCGCACCATCGGGCCGCGTATCAAAGTCAGCCGGCGTGGGCGGGCCAACCTGGCGGCCGCCTTTCCGGAAAAGTCTACGGAAGAGATCGACGCCATCCTGAGGGGCGTTTGGGACAATCTGGGCCGGACGGCGGCGGAATATCCCCATCTGGACCGCATTTGGGACTATGATCCTCAGTTCCCGGACCGCTGCGGCCGAATTGAAGTGCACGGCATCGAAAACTTTTTGGCACTCCGCGACAGCGGCAGCCCGGCCATTGTCTTCACAGCCCATTTGGCCAATTGGGAATTGTTGGCCGTCTGCGCTGCGCAGTACGACTTGCCGATTTCAGTCATCTTTCGGCGTCCGAACAATCCCTACATCAATCGGCTGATCCACCGTATTCGAGGTCAGAATATGGGGACATTGCTGCCGTCAGGTCTGGGCGCGGCCATGGCCGCGTCGAAAGTCCTCAGTGAAGGGGGGCAGGTGGGCATTCTTGTGGATCAACATTTCACCCGCGGCCCGGTGCTGCCATTCTTTGGACGGCCGGCTCACACGCCGCCCACGCTGGCCAAGCTCGCCCGGCGGTTCGACTGTCCGGTCTATGGGGCCCGAGTGGAACGTTTGCCGGGTGGACGGTTCCGTCTGTCGATTTCGCAGCCGGTGCCGATGCAGAAAACCGAGTCCCGGGATGCCGACATCAAGGCGAACATGGCCAAGGTGAACGAGATGGTGGAGGGATGGGTGCGCGAGCATCCGGATCAGTGGTTGTGGCTGCACCGCCGCTGGCGGGCCGGCGGTTAAGCGGTGTCGCCGCTGATTTCAGCCGTTTTTTTATCCTCAGCGGCGTGGGGCGAGCTCGCTAAGCCCCTGAAATTCATGCCTTTTTAACCATGATTCAATATTTCGGTTTTGTCACAATTATGCCTAGATTTGGCCCAGCGCCTGCCCCAAAGGACTCCGATATTGAGATCGTTGGCGGCGCCGATCGGAACTCACAATTAGGTCCGGTTTACAAGCCCCCCCAGCCCCCCCGGGTCTGCAAATTGCGCCGGTCGGCTAAGCCAACAAATGTCTGTCTCCTCACCTGCCGGGCGGCCTCACTTCATGTGGGTGCCGCCCGGTCCATTTTATCAAAACCATTGGGTGCCTGCTCTTGATCCCGGCAGGCGGATTGTCTATCTAGCCTCCGTTCCTAGCGCCGGTGCGTTGAGTCGCGAATCTTTCGAGAGCACATGACGTCTCCCCCATCCCCCATGATTTCCGTCAAAGAACTGGTCAAACGGTTCGGTCCGCTTATGGCCGTGGACGGCATTAGCTTCGACGTGGAAAAGGGTGAGGTGTTGGGGTTTCTCGGACCGAACGGCGCCGGGAAGTCCACGACCATGAAAATGATCACCGGGTTTCTGTCCCCCACCAGCGGATCGGTGTCGGTGTGCGGCTTCGACGTGGACAGCCTGCCTTTGGAGGCGCGCCGGTCGGTCGGCTACCTGCCCGAGGGTGCGCCTGCTTACTCGGACATGACGCCGCTGGCCTTTTTGGAATTTGTCGCGTCGGTGCGTGGATTTACCGGGGATGAGGCGAATAAGGCCGTGGATCGCGCGGCGGACCGGACCAACCTCGGCAATGTGCTCTATCAGCCGATCGAAACCCTGTCGAAGGGGTTTAAACGCCGGGTCGGTCTGGCGCAGGCTATTCTGCATGATCCGCCGGTGCTGATAATGGATGAGCCGACGGACGGACTCGACCCGAACCAGAAGCATGCTGTGCGGGGTCTGATCGCCGAGATGGCGGCAGAGAAGGCGATCATCATCTCCACGCATATATTGGAAGAAGTGGAGGCGGTGTGTACGCGTGCCATGATCATCGATCAGGGCAAGATCGTCGCGGATGGCACGCCGGCGGAGTTGACCGCAAAATCCAAGCGCCACAATGCCGTCACCATCGCGCTTCCGGAAGAGTTGGGTGAGGCGCCGTCCGATGCCCTCAAGAAAATCGACGGGGTGGCCGATGTCGTCTTGGAAAAAGGAACTCATGGTGAAACCCGATTCACCTTGCTGCCCAAGGACGGCGCTATCCTGATCGAAAAAGTCAGCGGTCACGCCGCAAGTGCCGGTTGGGACGTCAAAGCCCTTTATGTCGAAGAGGGGCGGCTGGACGAGGTGTTCCGCACCCTGACGACACCGGATGCCGACTTGGCGGGACGGCCGTCATGACCGGATTGCTCGCCATCTTCAGACGGGAGTTGACCGGTTATTTCGCCACGCCTCTGGCCTATGTCTTCATCGTTATTTTCCTGTTCGCCACCGGTGTCTTCACCTTCTATTTGGGTGGGTTTTACGAAGCCCGCCGGGCCGATTTGTCGGCGTTCTTCAACTTTCACCCTTGGCTGTACCTTTTCCTCATACCGGCGATTGCCATGCGCCTATGGGCCGAGGAGCGTAAATCGGGCACAATCGAGTTGTTGCTCACCTTGCCCATTCCCTTGTGGGCCGCGGTACTGGGGAAGTTTCTGGCCGCATGGATTTTTGCCGGCATCGCGCTTGCGCTTACCTTTCCCATTTGGATTACGGTCAATTACCTGGGCGACCCGGATAATGGGGTGATCTTTGCAAGCTATATCGGCAGTTTCCTGATGGCCGGCGGCTATCTTGCCATTGGGTCGTGCATTTCGGCCGCGACGCAAAACCAGGTCATCGCCTTTGTGGTGAGCGTGGTGGTATGCTTTCTCTTTACCGTCAGCGGATTGCCGATGGTGCTTGATTTCTTCAGCGGCTGGGCGCCGCAAGCCCTGGTGAGCACGGTGGCGTCCTTCAGCTTCCTCACCCATTTCGATGCGATTAAATCGGGTGTGATCGATCTGCGTGATATCGTCTATTTCGGCTCGCTCATTTGGGTCTGGCTGACCGTCAATGCTGTGCTGATCGATTTGCGGAAGGCGGTTTGATATGTCCCGTCGTCTTTATGCCTCGCTGATCATTGCGCTGAGTGTCGTGCTGTTCCTCGCGCTCAATGTGTTCTCGAACAGTGCACTCCGGCAGGCGCGGCTGGACCTGACGGAAAACGGTCTGTTTACGCTCAGCGACGGCACCAAGGAAACACTAGGGGCCATTGAGGAGCCGGTCACTCTGCGTTTCTTTTATTCCGAACGTTTGGCAACCGGTTTTCCGACGATCAGCGCCTATGGCACGCGGGTGCGCGACATGCTGACCGAATTCAAGTCGGTGGCGGGCGACAAGCTCAATCTGGAGATCATCGATCCGGAGCCGTTTTCGCCGGACGAAGACTTGGCGGCCTCCTATGGCATTCAAGCAGTGCCCACCCAAAGCGGTGAGACACTGTTTTTCGGTTTGGCAGGGACCAACCTTGCCAATGGCAGCGAGACCATTCCGTTCTTTTTTCGGGAGCGAGAGCCTTACCTAGAATACGACCTGACGGAAATGGTGCACAAGCTCACCACTCTGGTGAAACCGAAGGTCGGCTTGATTTCCAGCCTGCCCTTGCAACTGGGACCAGGCGGTGTGGCCGCTGCCCAGCAAGGCCGTGCCGAACCTTTTCTGATTTACCGCTCGCTTGACGACAATTTCGATCTGGTCGAGTTGGAGGGCGGGTTCGACCGCATCGATGACGACATCCAGGTGCTGTTGATCGCTCATCCCGGCGCGCTGCCGGCGGCGTCGCTCTATGCCATCGATCAATTTGTTCTCCGTGGCGGGCGCGCGGTGGTTTTCTTGGATCCGCATTCTGAGGTGAACGCACAGCCCGGCCAGTTCGGCCAGCCTGATCCGAATGCCATTACGTCTTCCACGCTGGATCCGCTTATGGCCGCCTGGGGAATCGAAATGCCCCTGGACAAGGTGGTGGCGGACGCCAACCGGGCGCAGCGGGTCATCGCGCCCGGCCCGACACGCCGGGAAGTGTTTTATGTCGTCTGGATGAGTCTTCTGGCGGAGGACGTGGCGGCCGATGATTTGGTGACCGCCGATATTGAAGAGTTGGGTCTTGGTACCGCCGGCCACATCAAAATCCTCGACGAGAAAACGACCGACGTCAAACCCCTCATTCAGACCACGGCAGATGCCATGTTGATCGATGTGGCGCAGGTTCAACTTGCGCCCAATCCTCAACGGCTGTTGACCGGCTACGTGCCGGGGGGCGAGAAGTTGACCTTGGGTGTGCGTATTTCCGGCGCAGCGGCCACGGCTTATCCCGACGGGGTGCCGCTCAAAGAAACGGGAGAGGCGGACGTTGAGGCGGAAGCGGAAAGCGACGCCGCGCCGCTGCCGGCGCATGTCGCCAATTCGGCCGATGGTATCAATGTGATCTTGGTGGCGGACTCCGATTTGTTCGACGACAATTTCTGGGTTCAGAAGCAAAACTTCTTGGGGCAGACGATCGCACAACCGGTCGCCAATAACTCTAGCTTTGTGGTGAACGCCATCGACAATATGATGGGGTCCGATGCGCTGATCAGTCTGCGCAGCCGGACGGCGTCGGAGCGCCCTTTTAAGGTGGTGGACGATTTGCGGCGCCGGGCAGAAACTCAATATCTGCGCGAAGAGGAAGAACTCAACGCCAAGATCGCGTCGACCGAAGCGCGCTTGCGCGACCTCCAGCGTCAGGCACCGGAAACCGAAGGGTTGGAAGGCGCCTACAACATTGCGGCCTTGTCGGAGCAGCAGCAGGCAGAGGTGGAACGCTTTCGGCGTGAGCTTGCCGAAAGCCGAGCGGCATTGCGAGATGTGCAGCGCAATCTGAGAAAAGACATCGATGCGCTGGGCAATCAACTGCGCATCCTAAACATTGGTATTGTGCCGCTGATGGTCGGTTTGTTTGCAGTAGGCTTGTTTTATGTCCGCAATCGGCGGCGCGCCCAGGCTTCTTCGCGGCGATAAGGTGGGGAGGCGCGCATGACATCGAATGATCCGCAGGCGCAATCGCCCTCTTTCTTCGGCACCCGCCAAGGACGCCATATTCTGATATTGGGGGCCCTCACCGTGTTGATGGTGGTTGCGGCCATCTATGCTGTGTCGTCTGAACGGCAAGCTACGACAGCGAATTTTGAGCCTTTCGTTTTCTTTCCGGACTTGGAAGACCAAGCAGAGTTTTTGCGCGAAGTGATCATCACCAGTAAGGACGACGGTGTTGTGCGCATGGAGTGGGACGGCTCCAGCAAGTGGTTCGCGCCGGAAAAATTCAATTTCGCCGTGAAAGTCGAAGAAATCCGCGGTCTGCTGATCCAGCTTTTAGAGACGGAAGCGATTGAGGCGAAAACGGCCCGCGCCGATTGGCATGAGATGTTGGGGCTGGTCGATCCGGCGCAGGGCGGCGCCGGCGTCAAAGTTGAACTTAAAAACGCCGACGGCGATATTTTCGGGGCGTTGATTGTCGGAGACAGCGTGGGGGTCGGTGCGCCGGGCTCAGACGGTGCGCGCTATGTGCGCCGGGCGGGCGAAAATCAGACCTATGTGGCGCGTGGCGACCTGTCCGTCAAACAGGACATCAACGATTGGCTGGACCGGAATGTGGTCGATTTGTTTCGCGAGCGCGTGGAGAAGGTTGCCGTGACCCCACTGGACGGCGCGCCTTTCGTTCTGTCGCGCGCGACGGCATCGGACGAGAACTTCGCGTTGAACAGCGTACCGGAAGGCCGCGAATTGCTGAGTGACACTACACCTAATCAACTCGGGTCCGCGCTTGCGAATGTGAAATTCGACGACGTCAGGCCGGCGACGGACTTCGATTTTTCCAAGGGCGCCCAACTGGCTTACGAAACCTTCGATGGCCTCAGGCTGTCCATCGCGGCCCTCAAACTTGGTGACGATCATTGGGTCCAAGTGTCGGCCGACCTTCTGCCCGAAAGTGTTGTGCCCAGCGGCGGCGAGTCGACGGCGCAGCCGGTCGACCCCAGCACAGGTCTGAAGTCGCGCGAAGATGTCGAGGCCGAAGCGGCCCTGATCGTGTCCAGAACCGCGGGCTGGGCCTACCGGATTCCGTCATGGAAGGGCGATGCTTTACAGCGGGATTTGGAAAGCATGCTGAAACCGCTGGAAGACGACGCGGCGGATTCCGCGGCAGAATAGACCGGCCGGTTCTCTTCCAGGCCTTCTGCGCTATATCTCAATTGTTTTGACAGCGATATGAGGCGCACCCCATGACACTTCTGCCTTCTTTCGGCGACAGGTTGAATGTGGTGGTGCTGGGCGCTTCGGGCGGCATCGGTTCTGCACTGGTCGATCTGCTGGATGCGCAAAGTAATGTAGAGCGGGTGTTTGCGTTCTCGCGCTCCGGTCAAACGCGGACCGGTCATAAGATTGTACGCGGTGCTATCGACTATGCGGATGAAGACTCTATTGTGCGGGCCGCCCAACGGGTTGCCACTTGGGGGCCGTGCCATTTGGTGATCGTGGCAACCGGCTTCTTGCATGACGGCCAGGGCAACGGGCCGGAAAAAAGCTATCGCGCTCTGACTGGAGACGGGCTTGCGACTAGTTTTCAGGTCAACACGATCGGCCCCGCTTTGGCGGCCCGGTACTTCGTGCCCCTATTGCCCCGGGAGTCCAAAGCGGTGTTTGCGGCGCTGAGTGCCCGGGTGGGCAGCATCTCCGACAATCGGTTGGGCGGGTGGTACGGATATCGCGCGTCGAAAGCGGCCCTTAACATGTTGATCAAGACACTTGCGATCGAAGTTTCCCGCAACCGCAAGGACACGATTTGCGTCGGGCTGCATCCCGGGACGGTGGATACAACACTGTCTCAGCCCTTTCAGGCGGGCGTTGCCGAAGACAAGCTGTTCGCATCGGAATACGCCGCCGGTCACCTTCTATCGGTGATCAACGGTCTGACGCCTGACGACAGCGGCCACACCTTTGCTTGGGACGGCGCGCGGATACCCTTCTAAAGCGTGTCGCGCATGACCGGTTCCCACTTATGCGCGACAGGCTTTAAGAGTCTTAGGATATCCCCATTTCGTCAGTATCCGGATCGTCGATCGGCATGCGGGGAATCTGGAAATTGAGACGCAATTCGTCGATCTTCCGCTTCACCTCGGGATCGATCGGTCCTTCATTGACAGCGTCCACGATTTCCTTGAGTTCTTGGCGGTTCTTCACGCCCAGAATGACCGTATCCACACCTTCCATCGACAGGGCATATTGGTGGGCCAGGATCGCCGGGTTCGCCCCAAGCTGAGCGCACAGGGCGCGATAAGGAGCAGCTTTGAGGTAATCGAGCCGTTCCGTGCTGCCCTCCGGCAGGTCCCGGTCGATCTCGTGCGTGAGGGCGCCCGCCTGGACCGCCCGAATGCCCAAAACCCCGACACTGTTGTTTTTGGCGGTGCGGATAATGTTTCGTGGCTCTGCCGGTTCCTCGTAATTGCGCATGTCGCCGGCGCTGTCCATAAGGTTGGTCACGGCCTGTACGGCGCTTGGCGGCATTTCCGAACGAAGAGCTTCCATGATGGAACGCGGCAGGCCCGTTCCGGTGATGCCCCACGCGCCGATCCGTCCTTGAGCCTTCAGTGCCTCCATGGCCGGAATCACCTGTTCCACATAGAGCGACCACTGGGTGGCAAACCGGTCTTGATACTCCGTGTTGTGCATGTAGGTGTAGTTGTCCGGACAGATGTTCGAATGCAGGAAGAAGAGGTCGACCCGGTCGAGCTGGGTGGCGTTGAAGCTTCGGGTGAGCGCCAGGTCCAGCTTTTCCCTTACCTTGTCGGCAGGCGGGCTGCCGAGAAAGCACTTGGTCGTAATGCGCACACTGTCGGGAAGCTTTCCGCCAAAAGCATCGCCGACCACACGTTCTGCTTCGCCTCGGCCATAGAGGGGGGCCATGTCGATCAGTGTAATGCCCGCATCGATGGCCGCCTTCAAAGTTGCCACAGCTTCGGTGCGGTCGGTCTTGCCCCAAATCTGGCCCAGTCCCCCGCCGCCGATGGTCAGTTCACTGACGGGCCAGAGTTGGCCAAGTTGGCGTGTTTCCATAGTTACATCCTCAGATATCCGGCACGTCGATCCGATGTTGACGACACGCCGCAATGACAGTGTTGCGCAGAAGACAGGCGATAGTCATGGGGCCCACGCCCCCCGGTACCGGCGTGATGGCATGCGCTTTTTCTACCGCTTCGTCGAAACATACATCGCCAATCAGCTTGTCTTTGCCGTTCTCGCCCGGCATGCGGTTGATTCCCACATCGATCACGATGGCGCCGGGCTTCACCCAGTCGCCGCGCACATAGTTCGCCCGCCCGACCGCGGCGACCAGAATATCTGCCTGACGGCAGAGTTCCGGCATGTCCTTGGTGCGTGAATGGGCTATGGTCACGGTGGTGTTTTCGTTGAGTAGGAGTTGAGCGACGGGTTTCCCCACAAGGATCGATCGCCCGATCACCAATGCCCGCAATCCGGACAGGTCGGGCTGCACATGCTTTATCAGCAAAAGGCAGCCCTGAGGTGTACACGGCACCAGCCCCGACAGACCTTGCGCCAGGCGTCCGGCACTGATGGGGTGTAAGCCGTCGACGTCTTTGTCGGGATCGATCGCGCTGATCACGGCGGTACTGTCGATGTGATCGGGTAAAGGCATTTGGACCAAGATGCCATGTACCGCCGGATCGTGATTGAGCTCGTCGACCAAGCCGATCAACGTGGCTTGGGACGTCTCCGCCGACAGGCGATGCTCGACCGAATGCATGCCCAATTTCACTGTCGCCTTGCCTTTGCTGCGCACATAGATGTCGCTGGCCGGATCGTCCCCCACCAGTACAACGGCCAAACCGGGCGTAAGGTCCCGTTCCGTTTTGAGGGTATCGACGGCGCCCGCCAGTCGGCCGCGCAAGCCGGCGGCGAACTCTTTGCCGGAGATGATAATCGGATCGGGCATTTAATGGTTCTCCATCCATCCGGTCGCCGGATCGCAGATCGGGCCGGGTGCCACCGAAACATACGGGGACTCGTTTCGCGCTTTTGCGCTGACAAGGTTGCTCGCCTTCATGTTCCAAACCTTTGCGAGATGTTTGATCCCTGCAGTGATTGTCGGTCGGTCCTGCGTGCGTGCGGCAGTTCAAAAATGCAAACGTTTTGGTCGCCCTGGCCTGCCGGGCAGATAGCATTGATTTGCCGGGCGCTACGGGTCACCGGAAGAAAAACGAATACTCCGTTGTTGGTGCGATCCAACGGGTCAGCCACTATCGATAAGGGGGCCGCAGCCCCTGGGCTACACCTGGCCGCGCAAGAGATACTCCCAAATAAGACTTCTTAGGAAAAAGATACCGAACAAAACCACAATGGGCGAAATGTCGATGCCGCCAAGGTCGGGCATGAAGCGCCGGATCGGGCGGAATACGGGCTCGGTCAAGCTGTAGAACATGCGCACGATTGCCCCGGCAAACTGATTGCGCACGTTGATCACTTCGAAATTGACCAACCAGCTCAGAACCACGGCGATGATCACGACCCAGCCATAGAAATGCAGGATCTGGTCGATAAGCAGCACAAGAGAAATCATAGAAGCCCAATCTCTGTGTGATTTCGGGGGATGAGGACTCTGGTTTAGCCGCTTGGCAGCCCGGGTGCAAGGGTGCCGGGGCGGCCGCCCGGGGGTGGCGCGGCCAGCTTGACAGGCATGGACCACGCTCTTTTAATCTTGGTCTGCCGTTAGGAAAAATGGCGGTTTTTGGGGCCGTAGCTCAGTTGGGAGAGCGCTACGTTCGCAACGTAGGGGGCGGCGGCCCGATCCCAGCCACGCCCACCATTTAAACCCTTGTTTTTGCTTGTCTTCGGAAAAACGTCTCAAGACTTTTCACCCCCGGATATTGGCGTTGTGGGTGCACTGTGGGTGCAATAGCGCGCCCCCCGGTCGATCCGGGCAGTTTTCCAAATGGTGCCGGGCGCGATCAACTCGGCCACGCTTTCCGCGGATAGGCGTTTTCCAGATCGTTCCATAAGACCACCGGTCATGTTTCCGCGTCCTGGTAACAGCCGAAAAAACTATCGCGCACGTTGCGCCGGCGGGTGCGCAAGTCGCTATTGGCCTCCTTCACCGCGACCGATCTGGTGGTCACGAACCGGTCGTGGCTTAGTTGGATCAACAGTTCCAACGCGTCCCACGCATCCAAGTAGATCGCGGCCAAGGTGGCGTTGGCGGTCATGTGTGTGCTTTTCATCGACCGGGCCCCGGCACTTTTCCCCGCACCGAAAGCGACCACCCGACCGCAAACTGGACGATAAATCCACCGGTCCACACGCCCAACGCAACCATCAAAAACGACCACCACCACCACGGCCCCAAGCCCATCGCCCACGCACCGGCGGCCAACAGCAAGACGATGACCAAACACCACCCGACGGTTCCCTGGACAAGGGCGGGTGATGCCAGGCGGGCGACGTCGCGGTCGAAATAGACGCTAAAGCCGTCCGGCAATTCCACGTCCTTGCCCGCCATCACCTTACCCACGACCACACCCCGGTGCGGGCGGCCGGCGGCCTCGTGGACGCACGGCACCGTAACCATGGCAGGTTCCAAGGGCGGTTGGGTCCCGTCGCCGT
>JANQMY010000349.1 GCA_028279895.1 Alphaproteobacteria bacterium | reverse complement strand
TTGCTGTTGGCCCACGCTTAATTCGGTGACATCCCGGCGGCTGAACGTATCGGCGGGTAGATTAAGCCGCTGGAGCAGGCGTTCTGCTTCCGCATCGAGCGAGGTTCCCTCTTGCTCGACCCGCCGGCGGCGATGCTGGGAGAAACGGCAAGGCAAGGTCACATTGTCGATGAGCGACAAATAGGGCAGCAAATTGAACATCTGAAAGATGATGCCCAAATGCTCCGAGCGGAAAGCATCCCGCTTGGCGGGCGACAGCCGGTCGAGGGATTGGGACAGCACGTTTACCGTCCCTTTTTGCGGCACCAAAACGCCACTCAACACTCCCAGCAAAGTGCTTTTGCCGCTGCCGCTGGGGCCGTGAAGGAAAACGCGTTCTCCCGCTTCAATCCGCAATGCCGGAATGTCCAGCACAGGCTTGGACCGGCGCCAGGCAAAAGCCAGATTCTCAATCTCTACGACAGGTTGAAGGGTATCAGCCGTCACGCTTTTCCTTGTGTTCGCCGTTCGGGTGCGTCGCCGTTAAGGCAATGTAATCGACGACTGTTTGCCCGTCAGGTCAACGCCCAATTGCACATTCTCTGCAAGATAGACTGCTTTGATTTTTTCAATGGCCGGGAAGCTTTCGAACAGATTGACAGTGATCGATTGAAGCTGATCGATAGCTTGGCATTCATATGTAAAGGCGGCTGAAAAATCCGCATGGGAATCATGATCCGCGTCATGATCATGCCCATGGTCGTCGAAGGCAGGCGGCGTGACGGTCACATCCGACAGGGTGCACTTTGCCCGCTCGTCAATGGTCAGTTGGACATCCGCCTGTTTCAATAGGGTCGTTGCGGTTTCCAAAGCCTGCTTTTGTTCGTCGGTACGCGGCGCATGTTCGAAACCCACGATATTTGCCGCGGGAGACAGGAATTCGACCACCAGCTTCTGCCCATCCGCGGCAAAGGCAAGGTCTGCCACGCCGTGCTCATGGGCGCCGTGATCCCGGTGTTCGTGGCGATGATCATGGTCGTGATCATGATCGTCCTTCGCCTCGTGAGCGTGATCATGATCATGATCGTGACCGGACTCACCTGTGAACGCCGGTGACGCCGCACCCAAGGCAACCGCCAAAACCAAAGATGTCGTGAACTGTGCGAATGAAAGCACGCTTGAACGGCCCGATAACATGCGTGATCCCTTTTCAAGTGAACGGTTGAGGTCAATCCATATGTTATAATATAACTAGCTCCTTTTCGGAGGCCAGCCGAACGCGCAAGAACGAAATCCCTTGCACGGCGTCCTCATATCACAACACCGGCTGCGGGGGCTCCACCTTGGGTGATTTGATTGCACTATCAGAACCGGCCATTTTGGCAAGTTTGATCGCCGCTATAGTGAGCACGGTGGGCATCGCCACTGTCTGGCGGTTTCACGACTGGGTCAGCCGCTACGACGCCATTTTCAGCGGCTTTGCGGCCGGCATTTTGCTCACCGCGGCCCTTGTGCATGTGATCCCGGAAAGCTGGGAATTGTCGCACGATGCGGCGCTCTATGTGCTGATCGGCTTTACGGCTTTGTTCGTCCTTAACAAGGTCGCCGGGCACCACCACCCCGAAGAAGGCCGGCTTACCAGCGTGGCGGCCATTGCCCCTTTCATCGCGATTGCCTTCCATTCTTTTGTGGATGGACTTGTCTACGCCACCGCGTTTTCGGTGGAATTGATGGTGGGGCTCACCGCCGCCAGCGGTCTCATCATCCACGAATTCTCGGAAGGTATCGTCCTGTTTTTGTTGATCCGCGGCACGGGCAGCTCTGCGGCACGTGCCTTTGTGCTTGCCTTCCTAGGGGCGGCCGTCACCACGCCCATCGGCGCGCTGATCGGCGTGTACGCCATTGAAGGCATGAGCCCAGAAAATCTAGGCATTCTTCTTGGCTTGTCCGGCGGCGCGCTGCTTTTCGTCAGCACCATCCATTTGGCGGATCGTTTCGTGCGGGGGCACAGCCCTTGGCCGGTCGTGACCTTCGTAGCCGGCATCGCACTCACCTACTTGGCAATCGGTGGACATGGACATGTGCACTGATGGCGGTGGAACACTTTAAAGGGGTTAAGTAGGTAATCTCTTGATTTTGATTCTGCAGCGCCTTTAGTCACCCAAGCAACTTAGAACCAGCACTGAGAGGGATTTTTTTCTAGCAAATGGCGATGCTGAGGCCGCCATGAATCAAGTAGCCGTCAAATAGAGGGGCGCTCAATAAGATATTGATTTTGTTGACTTTTTTCTTTGAAATTCCGGCTTGGCTTAAAGTTTGGGGCCTGAGAATCAAATAGACTCCCTACTCCTTTGCCCACCATGGCCAATATTTAGTGTGTTTCGGACTAGCATTATCATCATATAGAACGATTTGCCCCTTGCTCACCGCCTCTTTAATCAAACGTGACGCCTGAGAGCTATTTTTCGTGGCAATGCCAAACCGAGCCCTAATTGAGGAATTTGTAAGGTACTCGCCGTTAACATACTTCAGGCAAGCGTGCTGATAACACGCGCGGACTTTGTCTTCAGGTGTCATCTCTCGAAGCGGCCTTGGTGAGAAAAGGACAACACGCATGCCATTGCCAGCCGCCTCAAATCTCGGCGCTGGAAGTTGGTAAGCCTCGATATGGTGTACTACCTTGTCAATTCCGCTTCCTCGCTCCTCACAAATTCTGCAACGCCGCATCAATGAGGCCAAGGCTTCGTTTCGCGATCGAGGCGGTAAATCCAGGAACCGATTTGGATCCATTATTGGGCGGCCGGGATTCGTAATCTCCAACCGATTCTCAAACACTTCAACCGTTGGACCCGCGCCTGTTATCTCAAAATCTTGGTGAATCAGCGCATTAGCTATCAGTTCACGCAGAGCGACCGCCGGATATAGCTGGACCTCCTCCCGCAGGGCTTTGCCTAAGACCTCGTTAGCCGGTAGAAGATCGTTCACGTACCCAGTTAACCCTTCGAAACCACTCGCATAACCTCACGTTCCCATTTGCTCTCTTCTAGTTTCAGTTCGGTCCTCTCCCGCATACTGTATGACCCGTATAGCTTTTCTTTCCAGAAGCTCAAAGTCATTTAGTCTGTGTGCAAATAAAACTGCACCAAGATTCGTAACATCCCAATTTCCTGCAGAACTTTTACGAATTAACTTGTCGGCTTCAAATATGCGCAGGGTTTCAGACAATTGCTCTGGTTGCTGAGTATCAAGAAGTCTAAAGTAGCTTGCGCTGTCCAAAAGCTGGGTCACTTGAAAATCGGTAACGCCAGATAACGCGATTCTCTTTTCAAAGGGGCGAGAATTGAACACGTCCCATAGAGCTCTTTCCTTTTCTACATTATGACGAAGCTTCTGAAGAGCAGAACCAACCCGGACGTATTCTTCGCCCGCGAATCGTGTTGGCTGGCCTTCCGCGCGCGGAACCTCCAAAACGACTAACTGTTTGCCGTCCACTTGGACCTGGTGGAAAGAGAAGTTTAGTCGCGGCTCAAGCAGACGTGCTAGCCACGGTTCAAGCTGCTCGTTCCCCTTTTTGCATGTGGCCGGCGCAAATGTTGTCCCAACAACTGAATGGTCTTCATCTGATACTCCCCAGACAACATAACCGTATCGCTCACCCGACAGCGCTGCCGAATTGGACAGCCCCGAAATATACTGTCCAACCTCTTCGGGTGGTGGTTTTCGATTCAGTTTAAATTCAAGCCATTCTGTCTCCGCAGGTTGCTGGATTAAATTGCGGATTAGGTCAGCGTAGAATTGGGCGGACCCGACGTCGCTCAATAGCCCTTTCCTTTCTCTTGGCACCTGTACACAGCAGCACTAGCGGAAGAAGAACTTGGGGTCTAGTTTTGAGCCGAATTGCCAGAGTCTAATTTCCCTAACCTCCCATCGACTCGTTCCAACGGCGCTGCATTTCTTCCGGCGAGACCTCTTCGACCTTATGGGCAATGAACCAGGAATAGCCGAACGGATCGGTAATCATGCCGCTGCGGTCGCCAAAAAATTCCTCTTTGGGTTCGCGCACGAGGGTGGCACCCGCCGCCACGGCTTGCGCGATGGTATCGTCCGCATTGGTCACATAGAGATGCAGCTTGAGCGGGCAGCCGCCGATCGATTGGGGGCTGAGCGCCCCGAAATCCGGGTATTCGTCCGAGATGAACAAGGTGGCGCCATTGACGCTAAATTCCGCGTGCCCGATCCGCCCATCGGGACCGTTGAGCCGATAATGCTCCTCGGCGCCGAAGGCTTTTTTATAAAAGTCGAGCGCGGCGGCCGCATCCTTAGCCGCGAGATAGGGGGTAACGGTCATTGTATTCCTCCGCAAATTCCGATAAAATTATAAAACGGAACGTAACGTAATTAATACGCCCTGACAACGAAAATCGTCCCTCCATGACGCCCACCCCCCAAAGAAAGCCGGGCCGCCCGCGCAGCAAAAAGGCCCGGCAGCGTATTTTAGCCGCCGCCATCGAGTTGCTGGAACAAGGCGGCCTTGCCGCGGTGACCATGGAGGCAATTGCCAAGCACGCTGAGGTGGGCAAACCCACCATCTATCGCTATTGGGCCAATGCCCAAGCCGTGGTGATGACCGCCTTGATGGAAGCCCAGCCGGAAGTGCCGGAAGTGCCGGAGGTGGCCGACAGTGGGCCGTCCTTGCGCCGCTTGCGTCAGCATGTCAAAGCCACGCTAGCCGTTTTTGCGACCCGCCGAGGGCGCAGCACCGCCATACTGATTGCTGCCGCCGATGCCACCACGGAAGTGGCCAAGGCCTTCCGCAACCATGTGATCCTCAAAAGCCGCTCGGACGGCAAGGATCTGTTGGACCAAGCCGTCGTGGAGGGCGCGCTGTCGCCCGAACTCGACACCGAGCTCGCCGCTGACCTTCTCTATGGGCCGATCTTTTTCCGCATGTTGCTGGGCCATCAACCGCTCGACCCGTCTATGGGTGACGCGCTGGTCGATCATCTGATCGCAGCGAACCAGGCAACCTAACCTTGCCACGACGGTGTCCCGTTACCCGCCCTTCATTTTCCACGGTTTTTCAAACGCTTTCGGCCTTCGCCGCGCTTTACCTGAACCCGGTTCGCTCCTACACTCCGCGACAAGGGGAGCCTTCTTGTGCGGCGTGCAATACCCAACCAGGCAGGAAGTTCGACAGGGCTGCGGCAGCTCGTGCTCGGTGCTGTCTTCGGCGCAGCTTTAGTGACGGCGGCAACCGACGCGACCGCATCCGGGGATGCAAGCGCCCGCGCCGAGTTCGATTCTGCCTACCAAGCCGTTCTGCAAGAGCCCGGCAATTACACTCATGTCTGGCGTTTTGTTTTGGCGGCAAAACGCATTGGCGATTTCGAAGCCGCCATCGGTGTGCTGGAACCGATCTTGCTGGTGGATGCCGACCAGCAAGTCATCCGGTCGGAAGTAGGCATTTTGTATTACCGCATGGGTGCTTACGAAGCCGCCAAGCCCCATCTGGAACGGGCGCTGGCGTCGGGCGACCTGTCGCCGGAGCGCGCCGCCTATGTGGAGTCCGTTTTGTCGCGCGTCCGCAAACAAACCCGGCAAAACAAAGTGGGCGGATCGGTCACCACAGGCTTCCGATATCAATCCAACCCCACCTTCGTGTCCAACAGCGACAC
>JANQMY010000545.1 GCA_028279895.1 Alphaproteobacteria bacterium | reverse complement strand
AAACTGCTGGCGGCGCGCGTCGCCTGGGCCTCAGCCGATAATGCGGTGCAAATCCACGGCGGCAACGGCTTTGCCCTGGAATACCCGGTAAGCCGCGTGCTGTGCGACGCCCGTATCCTCAACATTTTTGAAGGCGCCGCGGAAATCCAGGCGGAAGTCATCGCCCGCCGATTGCTCGAACGGGGCAACTAGATCGCATACAAGCCGCCCCGACGTTGACGCTGCGCTTCTTCAGTGCAAATATTAACAACGTTAAGATAACAGGGGAGTTTCGTGCCATGGAAACGCTTCACCCTCAACCCGGCGTCCCAATTCCGCAACGGGTCACCGCCCGCGTCGGCCGCAACGAGCTGGCCGTGTTCCTCATCGGCTTTCGCATCAACAAGTTTTGGAAGGTCCACAAATGGCTGCCGGTGGCGCGCGCCATGGGACGTATGCTGAAAGAATTACGCGCCGCTGACGATTCCGGCTTGCGCCATGTAGAGGCCTGGACCGGACGCACATCGATTTTGGTGCAGTATTGGGAGTCCTACGAGGCGTTGCAGTCATATGCCGTCGACAAGGCAAAGGAACACATTCCCGCGTGGAACGACTTTAACAAGGCGGTTGGATCGAACGGCGATGTGGGCATCTGGCACGAGACCTACCGCGTACGTGCCGGCGACTTTGAATGCGTCTACAACAACATGCCACCCTTCGGATTGGCCGCTGCCTTCGACATGATCCCGGCGGAAGGGGCCTATGCGCGCGCCGAATCCCGGATGACAAAATCCATCGAAGATGCACCGCCACCCGCCATTGCAAGTTGAGAATGCTTTGGCGGGCTACACGCAGCCGGGCAGGCGTACAAGATTGTTTTCAACCGTGTCGTCACCTCGCGTGCGAAAATGCGCACCGGTCGGCCCATCCACCACCATGACATCCACATCCCCATAGGGTGTCTCGACCAGAAGCTGCCGCTCCCCCGTTTCAAGAGAACGGCGCAACGCCAGATCGCTTGCCGTGACCTTTTCACCGTTTTCCAGGCACAAAGCCCGAATGCTCTCATTCGGATCGTCGCCAAAACGCTCGACTCCCACCACACGCACCACACGGGACTCGGTCTGACCGGGCATGCCGCCCTGCCACAGAAAAAAGGCGATCAGGGCGACCGCCACGATCACCATGGAAAACGTCTCATACTGGCGCACGGCACCTTCCCTGCGGATTTGCGGTATCGGGACGTTATGTCCCTGTTTTTTGCCGCGAATTGGTCCAAATCACAAGATGCGCCATTGTGATCGTGGCGACGGGCCTACATTTGCGATACGGATGTCCCCACATGACATAGAATAAGGCCGCGTACAGGCCGAAGGAGTTTTCCGTGGCAACATATCTCGTCCCTGTTTCTTTGTTTGTCGTTTTCTGCGTCTTACTGGTCGGCATTTACAGTCTGTTTGTGGGCGGAGATTTCGGGCGCAGCTACTCCAACAAACTGATGCGCCTACGCGTGGTTGCACAATTCGTTGCCGTCCTTATCATCATGGGCGTCTATTACTTCACGAGTGGCTGATGGTCGTCCTCAACAAGATCTACACCAAGACCGGAGATCGCGGAGAAACCTCCCTCGGGACCGGAGAGCGCGTGGCGAAATACGCCGTACGCATCGAAGCCTATGGCACAGTCGACGAAGCCAATGCAGCCATCGGGATAGCCCGCCAGCATACGGACGGCACTCTCGACAGGATGCTCGAACGGATCCAAAACGATCTTTTCGATCTTGGTGCGGATTTGTGCACGCCGGATACCGGCGAAAAGCTGGACTATGAACCTTTGAGAATCGTCGACGATCAGGTCGCGCGGCTCGAGCGCGAAATCGACACGCTCAATGAAAATCTAGAACCCCTCAAATCCTTTGTCTTGCCCGCGGGCGCGCCGGCGGCTGCAGCGTTGCACTTAGCACGCACGATCTCAAGGCGAGCGGAGCGCCGCATGGTCGAACTTGCCGCAACTGAAACGGTAAGCGACGCGGCCCTGCAATACATAAACCGCCTGTCGGATTTTCTGTTTGTCGCAAGCCGCTATGTGAACGCGCAAGGCGACGGGGACGTGCTCTGGCAACCAGGCGCCAACAGATCTTAAAATCAGCATAAAGATAATCGGGAGACTTAACGCCATGATGACAGGGGAACAATACAAAACGTCCCTGAACGACGGACGTGCGACTTTTTTCGAGGGGCAGCGTGTGGACGATATATCGGCGAACGCGCTTTTAGGACAAACCGTCGGCGTCGTCGCCAACACCTATGACCGATTCTACAAGCCGGAGCCCGATGCCATCAGCGATTACATGAAGGTGCCGGGGTCCGCCCAGGAATTGTGGGACCAGGTGGCGGCGCATCATGATGTGGACTTGCTGACCCACGTCACCTACGCCTCCATCATGACGCTGCTGACCGCTGCCGACCGGATATCGGAAAAGCGGCCGCAAGCGGTAGAGGCGATCCACAAATATGTGGATTTCGTGCAGAAAAACGATTTGCGCGTCACCCAGTGCATTACAGATGCCAAGGGCGACCGCAGCAAACATCCGGCCGACCAGCAGGACCCCGACGCCTATGTGCGCGTCGTGGACCGAAAGGATGACGGTGTGGTGATCCGCGGTGCCAAGCTGCACATTTCGGGCGCCTCACTGGGCCATGAGCTGATGACCATTCCGACAAAAGCCATGCGGCCCGGCGAAGAAGACTATTCCATCGCCTGCATGGTTCCGGTGAATGCGCCAGGGGTCAAAATCGTCAACACCACTTACGGACCGCGCCACGAGGACACGCGCGACTTTCCCGTCTCGGGCAATTATCACATGCCCGAGGGCTTTGTGATCTTTGACGACGTCTTCGTCCCCTATGATCGCGTGTTCCTGGACGGGGAAACCGAATATGCCGCCGTGTTCGCCCATTCGCTGGGCCTATGGGAACGCCTGGGCGGTCTTGCTTCCATGGCCGACGGTGCCGATGAGATGGTCGGCTTTGCCCAATTGATTGCAGAGGCCAATGGTCTGGAGCGCGTCGGCCACGTGAAAGAAAAAATCTCGGAAATGATCATTCATGCGACATTGGTGCGCGCATCTCTGGAAGCGGCTATTTCCAACTGTCAGATCACGAGCGACGGTGCCGCTTTTCCCGACGAACTCTACACCAATGCGGGCAAGTATCACGGCGCCGCCAATTACAACCAAATGGTTCGCCACTTGCACGACATCGCCGGCGGGTCGGTGCTGACGGCACCGGGCATCGCAGATCTCGAGAACGACGAGACCGGCCACCTCATCCGCAAATATATGGGCACAAAACAATCCGTAGACGGCGCATATCGCACGCGCCTGTTCCACGCCATTCGCGACACGACCGCTGACGCGTTCGGCGGCTGGAAGGCGGTCACGAATGTGCAAGCGGGGGGCGGCCTTTACGCCCAACGCATCGTGACGCGCAAGCACTACGACATGGAGAAAGCGAAGGCAACGGCGCTCAAAACCGCGCGGATCGATCCCGCCGACGTTCACTGATCGGACGTTCAAAAGAAAACCCGGTATGCGTTGCATACCGGGTCCGTTCCGCTGCAGCGGCGGAGAGATTTAGTATTTCTTGAAGCCTTTCCCGTGAAATCCGCCGTGAAAGCCTTTGCCGTGGAATTTCTTGCCATGGAAGCCTTTCTTGCCTCCAAATCCTTTGGACTTGAAGCCTTTCCCGTGAAAGCTATGGCCGTGAAATCCCTTACCGTGGAAGCTACGTCCGTGGAAGCCTCGCTTATAAAAACTGCGCTTGTGAAACCCTCGATGGTAGCGCTTGCCATAATAGCCACGCTTATACTTTACGGAATGCACGAGTGAGGCGGCACTCGTGTCATGATAAAGCGGCGCTTGGACCAAGGGCGCCGCGTGACCCGTGGAGGTGAGCGACACCGTTGCAAATAACGCAGCACCGGCAATGGCGAATCTTCCCACATTTTTAAACATGATGCGTTCCTTTCTATGGTCCCCGGGGTGTTTTCGGCGGCCTGCCGTTCTGCCCCCGAGGACGGGACGTTTCTTGTCTGTACAAAACATAAGGGTGTCCGCCCGCCGGCCCCATGAACATGTGCTCAAATGCGCGTGAGCACGCTGCACACCCGGCACGCGCACAGCGCACGCGCGAGACGAGTGGCCGACGCGTCGATAAAGTGGATGACAATAAAAAGCCCCGGACCTTCCGGTCCGGGGCTTCCACCTGAGAATTGTGTATTTGGGCTAACGGATGGCGATCGGATTGATCACCATCTGGACCGCCCCTTCAAAGCGCGGCACGCCCAACACGAACATGAATTCGTGAGCATTGTCGGCGGCAAGTTCCGCCGTCTGAATATTCTCAAGAATATGGACGCCCCGTTTCGCCAGAAGCGTTGTGTGCACGATGAACAAAGCATCCTCGGATTCGGGCGGCAACACTTCGAGGGCCCAAGTATCGGCACCAACGGCAACAACGCCCTGATCCGCCAAATAGGTTGCCCCGTCAAGGCCGATACCGGGTTGGGCCTGGATAAAGCGGGCCGGATCGGTTTCCACTAAGCTTTGCCAGCCGGTATGAAACAAAACCACATCGCCCTTGCCGATCGTAACGCCCTGCGCCTTGGCTTGCGCCTTAATGGCGGCACTGTTGAACACAGTCCCTTCGGTCAGAATTGGCGCACCGTAATACTTGGTCATATCGATCAACACGCCACGGGTCGCGATCGGCGGGATCTCATGGGTTCCGTATTTCTTTAGGCCGTTCGGCGTGAACAAATCTGAGACATGGACCCCATTGTAGTATTTGTGGTCGATACCGGCATGGCCGAAACCGTCGATCTGCGTGCCGATCCCCAGCCATGTAATCAGCAGGTCGTCATTGAACACGCCTTTTTGCGATCCCATCGTGCCGCCGCCGGAGCCGTCTCCGTGGGGATAGAGAACCATCTGGAATGTACGGGTACCGAATGCCGGCGTGTTGGCACCGGTAATGCCGCCCAAATGATAGGTCTTACCCGTTTTGACCAGCGACGCCGCTTCCGTGACCTTCTCGGGCGTCAGATTGTTGAGCGCTCCGATCGTGTCATCGGCACCATATTCGGAGGGGTACCAGTCATCTTCTGTCGCCTGAACAACAGGCTCTTGATCTGTCGCTTGACCAGGCTCCTGGGCCGCGGCCCCCGAAACGATCAACCCCGACAAAACCATTCCGCGGCAAAGTGCTTTGAGCATCCTGTTCCTCCCTGTGGCGCAGATAACCCGCCCCTTATTCAGGGATTAACCGCCCTCTGCAAGGGGCTAATCGGCAAGCGGCGAAAGCTGTCCATCGATGCGTCGACATGCCGCAATGTCGGCTTGCGCCCATCATCTTCGCAAACGCCGAAAGCATTTCGCAACCGCAACGCGCGTCGAAGGGCCACAGTTCGGCTGACTTCGTTGACAGTTGCCGTTCCGAGGATTAGTTTGCCGCAGCGCACAATGATTTTGTGTTCTCATGTTCCCCGACAGAAGCCACCTACTTGACGATGGGTTGGGCCTATGTTGGGACAGACCGCACAAAAAAGCAGACAGAAACCGTGTTGGAGAGCAGCCAATGAAGGTCCTCGTGCCCGTTAAACGGGTCGTCGATTACAACGTGAAAATCCGCGTCAAACCCGATCAAACCGGCGTCGATCTGGCGAACGTCAAAATGTCGATGAATCCCTTCGACGAAATCTCCGTTGAAGAAGCCGTTCGCTTGAAGGAAGCCGGCACCGCGACCGAAGTGATCGCCGTGTCCGTCGGTCCGCAGCAAGCGCAAGAAACCATCCGCACGGCACTGGCCATGGGCGCGGACCGGGGCATTCTGGTGAAGACAGATGAAACCGTAGAGCCGCTTGCGGTAGCCAAAATTCTCAAGAGCATCTGCGACGCCGAGGGACCGGATTTGGTCATCTTGGGCAAACAAGCGATCGACGACGATTGCAATCAGACCGGACAAATGCTTGCGGCGTTGTTGGGCTGGCCTCAAGGCACTTTCGCGTCCGAGATCAAACTCGCCGACGGCAAGCTGGAAGTCACCCGGGAAATCGATGGCGGCCTTCAGACCGTCAAGCTGAACATGCCGGCGATTGTCACCACCGACCTTCGCTTGAACGAGCCGCGCTATGCATCGCTGCCGAACATCATGAAGGCCAAGAAAAAGCCGATCGATGAAAAAACACCTGAAGAATACAGCGTGGATATCTCTCCACGCTTGGAGGTGTTGAAAGTTACCGATCCACCTCAGCGGGAAGCCGGCGTTAAAGTCGAAACCGTGGCGGAACTTGTCGAAAAACTCAAAACCGAAGCAGGTGTGATCTAATGTCGACATTGGTAATTGCAGAACACGATAACGCTTCGCTGCGGGACGCAACGCACAAGACCATCACGGCCGCGGCAGCCTTGGGTGGCCCCGTTTCAGTTTTGGTGGCCGGCTCCGGCTGCGGCACGGTGGGCGAAGAAGCGGCAAAACTGGCCGGTGTTGACAAGGTGCTGGTGGCGGACGACCCGGCACTGGAAAAGCAACTGGCAGAGCCGATGGCCGCGCTGGTGATGTCCCTGTCTGGCGATTATTCCGCGATTGTTGCGCCGGCAACCACCAACGGCAAAAATTATATGCCGCGTATTGCCGCCTTGCTGGACAGCGCACAAATCTCCGAGATCGTTGCCGTGGAAAGCCCGGACACATTCGTCCGCCCGATCTATGCCGGCAATGCCATGCAGACCGTCAAATCGAGCGACGCGAAGAAAGTCATCACGGTGCGGACAACCGCCTTCAAAGCCGCGGAAGAAGGTGGCTCGGCGTCTGTCGAAACCGTTTCGCTGACGGACGATCCCAGCATTTCCGAATATGTCGGTGAAGAGCTGTCCAAATCCGATCGCCCGGAACTGACGTCCGCCAAGATCATCATTTCAGGTGGGCGCGGCATGCAGAATGGCGAAAACTTCGCCATGCTGGAACGGGTGGCCGACAAGCTCAATGCCGCAGTTGGCGCCTCGCGCGCCGCGGTCGATGCGGGCTTCGTGCCGAACGACTATCAGGTCGGTCAAACCGGCAAGGTCGTCGCGCCGGAACTCTATATTGCGGTGGGCATTTCGGGCGCTATTCAGCACTTGGCCGGGATGAAAGACTCTAAAGTCATTGTGGCCATCAACAAAGACGAAGAAGCACCGATTTTCCAGGTCGCCGATTACGGCCTGGTCGCCGATTTGTTCAAGGCTGTGCCGGAGCTCGAGGAAGAGCTCGCAAAGGCCGGCTTATAGGAGCGGCAACTGCAAAAACAGGGATGAAACGGCGGCATTTCATCCCTCTTGCTGATGGGCGGGACGCATGGAGATAAAACGCATAGGGATCGTCGGCGCAGGCCAAATGGGCAACGGGATCGCACATGTGTGCGCCTTGTCCGGCTACGATGTTGTCCTCAACGACATCAATGAAGATCAAATCAAAAGCGCTCTAGGGACCATTCAGCACAATCTATCGCGCCAAGTCACGCGGGGCGCCATCAGCGACGAAGAACGCGAAGCCACACTGCGGCGCATACATTCCTCGACATCGCTGGATGACATGAGCGATGTGGATCTTGCCGTCGAGGCGGCCACCGAAGACGAGCAAGTGAAACGGGCGATCTATACGGAGCTGTGTCCGGTTTTGCGCCCGGACACCATTCTTGCGACCAACACGTCTTCCATCTCGATCACGCGCCTGGCATCTTCCAGCGACAGGCCGGAACGGTTCATGGGGCTTCACTTCATGAACCCGGTACCGGTGATGCAACTTGTGGAGCTGATCCGCGGTATTGCCACCGACGACGATACCTTCCAGTCCCTCCAAAGCGTTGTCGCGCAAATCGGCAAGACGGCAGCGTATTCGGAGGACTTCCCGGCTTTCATCGTCAATCGCATTTTACTGCCGATGATCAACGAAGCGGTCTACACGCTGTATGAGGGTGTGGGAACCGTGGAAGCGATCGACACGGCGATGCGATTGGGGGCGAACCACCCGATGGGACCGCTGCAATTGGGTGATTTCATCGGCCTCGACACCTGCTTGTCCATCATGCACGTGTTGTATGAAGGGCTTGCGGATTCCAAATACCGTCCCTGCCCGTTGCTGGTGAAGTATGTGGAAGCCGGTTGGCTCGGTCGAAAGACCCAGCGCGGTTTCTACGACTATCGCGGCGACGTGCCGGTTCCTACCCGATAAGGTCCGAACCGATCGCGCGACGCCGGGGGCCGGGCCTTACGACCTGGTTTCCTTCAGAAAGTTGATGAGCGCTTCGGCATCGTCGGCATCCCAGGCTGCATCCCCTTCCAGATACCCGATAAGTCGCCCTTTGGGGTCGATCAAATAGGAAGTAGGCAGGCCGGCCGCGCCGAAGTCTTCGTGCAACTTCATGGTTTGATCGTTGTAGAAGGAAAGATGGCGAATGCCGTTGGTGTCCAACCATTCACGCGCCTTGTTCGCGTCCTTATCGAGGCTGATGGCGACCACCTCGAAATCGTCGCCGCCGAGCTTTTCCTGCAGCCGGTCGAGCGCCGGCATTTCAACCAGACAGGGGGCGCACCAGGTGGCCCAGAGATTGACGAGGACAAGCCGGCCCCGAAAATCGTCTACCTTTGTTGGCTCGCCCGCATCATTGCTGAACGCAGCGCCGGGAAAGCGTGGACGCTCACTAACGAAGACAAAGCGGGCCATATCGCCCCGAGTTTCGAATCCGTTGGAATCGTACCGTCCGCCGCCGCCCATGGACGAGAACAGCACGTACAACACGGAGGCAACGCCAAGGGCGACGAAAGCGGTCAAAATGTGCTTTAAGGACAAATTCATTTCAGAGCTCGGCCAAAGTTTGAATGGGGTCGTACCATGAACAAGAACAAGATGTGGGGTGGCCGCTTCGGCGCCAGCCCCAGCGAGATAATGCAGGAGATCAACGCGTCAATCGAGACCGACCGGCGATTTGCCGCGCAGGACCTCGAGGGCTCTCGCGCCCATGCGGACATGTTGGGCGCAACCGGCATTATCTCAAGAGAGGACGCCGACCAAATCCTGTCCGGGCTCAACACGATCGCGTCAGAATTCGCCGACGGCAGCTTCCCGTTCCGGGTCGAGTTTGAAGACATTCACCTGAACGTGGAAGCGCGGCTGCGCGAACTGATCGGACCCGTCGCCGGACGCCTGCACACCGGGCGCTCCCGGAACGACCAGGTGGCAACCGATTTCCGGCTTTGGGTGCGCGATGCGATCGACCGCCTGGATCAAGGGCTGCGCGCCTTGCAAAGCGCCTTAGTGGGTCAGGCGGATCAAAACGCCGACACGATTATGCCGGGCTTCACCCATTTGCAGTCGGCGCAACCCGTCACCTTCGGCCATCACTGCCTGGCCTATGTGGAAATGTTTGCCCGCGACCGGGGGCGGCTGGCCGATGCCCGGAAGCGGCTGAATGAGAGCCCTTTGGGCGCGGCGGCGCTGGCGGGCACCTCGTTTCCCGTCGACCGCACCCAAACCGCAAAGACGCTAGGTTTCGACCGCCCCATGGCCAATTCGCTCGATGCCGTTTCCGACCGGGACTTCGCCATCGAGACCGTAACGGCAGCCGCATTGTGCGCTATGCACCTGTCGCGGTTAGCGGAGGAGATTGTCGTGTGGTGCTCCGCCCAATTCGACTTTGTCAGCCTTCCGGACGATCTGACCACCGGCTCGTCCATCATGCCGCAAAAGCGCAATCCTGACGCCGCCGAACTGGTGCGCGCCAAGACGGGCCGGATCAATGGCGCGGCGATCGCCCTTCTGACCATGATGAAAGGCCTGCCGCTCGCCTACTCCAAAGACATGCAGGAAGACAAGCAACCCGTCTTCGACGCAGTCGATTCCCTCGAACTGAGCCTGACGGCCATGACCGCCATGATATCTTCGCTCCAAGTGCGTAAGGACACCATGCAGCAAGCAGCGGCCCAGGGTTTCTCGACGGCCACCGACCTTGCGGATTGGTTGGTACGTGTGCTGAAGCTCCCCTTTCGGGATGCGCATCACACCACCGGCGCCTTGGTGGCCATGGCGGAAAAACAGGGGGTCCAGTTGGACGAGCTGACCCTTGAACAACTTCAATCGGTGGAAAGCCGCATTACCAAGGACATCTATTCCGTCCTTTCGGTCGAAAACTCTGTGAAAAGCAGGGTAAGCGCGGGCGGTACCGCACCGGAAAGGGTTCGCGAACAGGTCGCTTTCTGGCAGAATGCACTGAAATAAGTTTCACAGATTGAGAGAGAACATGGCACGACTTCCGGTAAGATCAGCGGTGTTAGCCGCTCTGGCTGCGGCTCTTTTTTTGTCCGCCTGCGGAAAAAAAGCGCCGCTGGACGTACCACCGCCACGCGAAGAAGAAGAACGGTCGGAAATACTGCCGTGGCAACCGGTCGCGTAGCGTGAGAGTTTAACCCGTATGCATCACTTCGACTACATCCGCGGCACTCTGTATGCGGAAGGCGTGTCTATTAATGAGATTGCGGAAGCGGTGGGCACACCCTTCTATTGCTATTCGTCCGCTACACTGGAACGCCATTACAACGTATTCAAATCACCATTCCCGGCGGATACGCTGATTTGCTATTCCGTGAAAGCGAACTCGAATACGTCCGTCATTGCCACCCTTGCCCGCCAGGGCGCCGGTGCCGATATCGTGTCGGTGGGCGAGTTGCGCCGGGCACTCGCCGCCGGCGTGCCCGCCGATCGCATCGTGTTTTCCGGCGTGGGCAAACAACCGGAGGAGCTGGCCGAAGCGCTGGATGTGGGCATTTACCAATTCAACGTGGAATCCGAAGCCGAGCTGCATGCCTTGTCCGATATCGCCGACGAAAAAGGCGTTGCGGCGCCGGTGGCATTGCGCGTGAACCCGGATGTGGATGCCAAAACCCACGCCAAAATCACAACCGGGCGAACCCAGGACAAGTTCGGCATTCCCTGGGCACAGGCCGAATCCCTTTATGCCCTAGCGGGGCGCTTGCCGGGCATTCAGATCGTCGGCATCGACGTGCATATCGGCAGCCAAATCACGGCACTGGACCCATTCGAAGCCGCCTTTTTGCGGGTCGTGGAAATGGTCGGCCGGCTGCGAAAGCAAGGGCACGACATTTCCCGGATCGACCTTGGCGGCGGATTAGGCATCCCCTATAAGTCCGGCAATACGCCTCCTCCGCACCCGGACGAATACGCTGCCTTGATCAATCGCATCGTGGGCGACCTGAAAACTCAAATCATTTTCGAGCCGGGGCGCCTGATCGCCGGCAATGCGGGCATATTGGTGAGCCGCGTTATCTACACTAAGGAGAACGGCGAGCGGTCTTTCCTCATTTTGGACGCAGCCATGAACGATTTGATCCGGCCGGCGCTTTACGACGCCCACCACGACATTATTGCCGTCGACAATAGCGATCCCAATCTTCCGCTTCACACCTATGACGTGGTGGGGCCGGTATGCGAAACCGCGGACACATTCGCCAAAGAACGCGCCCTGCCTCCGCTAAAGGCGAGAGACTTGGTGGCTTTTCTATCGGCGGGGGCGTATGGCGCCGTACAGGCCGGCACCTACAATACGCGGCCCCTTATTCCCGAGGTTTTGGTGCGAGGCGACCGATTTTCCGTCGTGCGGCCCCGCCCAAGTCTTGACGCATTGTTGGGACTAGATGTGATGGCGCCGTGGCTTGAAGAAACGGCTAAATAAACGCATCCTTAAAGCCATCCGTGTCTTCTGGGCTAAGGCCAGAAAGTAGTTTGGTGACGAAGACCGACGCAAAAACCACCGCACCGTCGGCGCGCCGTTTCGGTGCATCCATGGAGCGGCAAATTAAGCTAACCCAGGCAGGCTTGCTCTGGGAGCGAATTTGGTCGGCCCTTTGGCCGGCGAGCGGCTTTATCGGGCTGTTCCTCGCCCTCAGCCTGTTGGGCACCTGGGCATTCACGCCGGGCACGTTGCACGCGGCTGGCCTTGTGGTCGTGTTGGCAGCCACAGGGCTTTCATTGTGGCTGGGCTTCAAAGGTATGCAGCGGCCGAGCCGCCGCGAAGCACTTCGGCATTTGGAAAACGCGAACGCCATCGACCACCGCGTCCTTACCAGCCTGCATGACACCATGGCGCCGGTGTCGATCAACGCCCAAACGGACGCCTTGTGGAAAGAACACAAGCGGCGCCTGGCAACCCAGATCGAACGGGTGAAGGCGCCCCTGCCGCGCAGCGCCTTGCCGGCACGCGATCCCAATGCCTTGCGTTATGCCGTCATCCTGTTCCTGTTCATTGCCGGCGTCATTTCCTACGGCGACTGGCAGCATCGGCTCGCCCTCGCGTTTGCGCCCAGCCCCAAAGAAACGACAACGCAAATCACGCGCATCGATGCCTGGATCACCCCGCCCACCTATACGAACACGCCGCCGCTCTTTTTGACGGAAGACGGTGCCATTCCGGAAGGGGCAGCGGATACGGAATTGAGTGTGCCCGAAGGATCGGTGGTCTCCATCAAGGTGAGCGGCAGCACCCAGGCGCCAAGCTTGAACATAAGCGACGCGGAGCTCGCGGGGACGGATTTCGCCGCCCAATCCGACAGCGTTTTCGAAGCCACATTCACTGTCGAAGAGAGCCTGCGCATTAATGTCCGGCAAGGCTTGTTCTCTCTCGCCGCATGGGACGTGGATGTCTTTCCGGACACGGCTCCGGTGGTTTCACTGACCGGCAAAGTCTTACCCGACACACGGCAAGCCCTGAACGTACCGTACAAAGCGACCGACGATTATGGCGTCTCGGAGGTCACTCTGTCCTTGCGCCTAAAAGATCCGAACCACGGCGTTACGACATATTATGGCAGCGAACATACCGTCGAACTGTCGCCTCTGGCGCTCGACTCCGCCGAAATTGAAGAAACCGCAACCGAAAATTTAACCGAACATGCCTGGGCCGGTCTGGAGGCGGACCTGGTGGTGCGGGCGAAGGACGAACGCGGTCAAACAGGAAAAAGCATTCCCGTACAGATCGTTTTGCCTGAACGCCAGTTTCAAAAGCCGCTGGCCGCCGCAGTGATCGAGCAGCGCAAGAGCCTGGCGCATCAGATGTTGCCCGCGAAAACGATCGCCAAATTTCTTGACGCCCTGACCATCGCGCCGGACGAAACCTATTTCGAAGACACCACGGTCTATCTGAGCTTGCGGGCCGCCTATTGGCGTCTGCAGCGGCTGGCGGAATTCACTGAATACCGCGCGCTCGCGGCGCGCGATCTACCGGGCAGCTTTTCCCAGGAAGCGGTAGACGACTTCGACGCCAAAATCGAGGATTTGACCACCTCCACGGTGAAGTTGTTGTGGGATGTCGCCCTCACAATCGAGGACGGCGACAAGTCCCTTGCCGAACGCGAACTGCTGGCAGCCCAACAAGCGCTCATGGACGCGCTGGAAAGTGGCGCCAGCGACGAAGAGATTTCGGAGCTGGTAGAGAATCTCAAGCAAGCGCTCGACCGGTATCTAGAAGCATTGGCGCGGCATGCCTTGGAAGAATTCCAGCGCACCGGCCAGGCACCGGCCCCCGCCGATCCAAATGCCGCCGTGATCGAAATGGAGGATTTGGACGAGCTGCTTGAATCGATCCAGGAGCTGGCGGAAACTGGCGCGCGGGAAGGCGCGCGTCAATTGCTGTCCCAGCTTCAGGGCTTGTTGCAAAACCTCCAAGCGGGTGATTTCGCCCCCACCCTGTCGCCGTCTCAACAAGCCATGCAGGACGCCTTGGGCCAGCTCGGCGACATGATCGGCGACCTGCGGGGTGTGATGGATCAAACATTCCAGCAGAACCAACAGCGGGGCTCTGCGGAAGGTGACCCCAGCCAGGGGGGTGAGCAATCGTTAAAAGGATTGGCAGATCAACAGCGCGGTGTCGGGCAGAACCTTCAGCAATTGCTTGAGCAATTGGGCGAGGCTGGTACGGACGCACCGTCTGCATTGGGGCAGGCCGAACGCTCTATCGAGCGCGGCGCCAAGGCTCTGGAGTCGGAAGAAGGCGGGTATGCTTTGGATCAGCAAGGCCGCGCGATCGATCAGTTGCGGCAGGGCGCGCAAGAACTGGCGCAGCAGCTCCTCGATCAACTGCAGGGCTCGGGCACCGGTGTCGGCCGCGGCGGCCGCCAGCCCGGCGGCAATACCGATCCGCTCGGGCGGCCGAATGCCGGCGCCGGACCGGATTTTGGCGACTCGGTAAAGGTGCCGGACGAACGCGCCCTTCAGCGGGCGCGGGACATCCTGCAAGAGCTGCAGCGCCGGGCCGCGGACAAATCACGGCCATTGCCGGAATTGGAATATTTGGAGCGTCTCCTCAGGCGCTTCTAGGGTCGGGACTCAATTAGTCCACCATGTGATTGATGCGGCCAGGAAGACGGCGGCGAGGAAGATATCTGCGCGTTTGTCGTATCGGGTCGCGATCCTCCTGAAATCCTTTAGCCGACAGAACATGCGTTCCACAACATTGCGGGCCCGATAGGCCATCTTGTCATAGGAATGTGGGTTTTTTCGGGTTGGGTTTGGCGGAATGACAGGTTCACATCCGCGTTCCGAGAGCCAATCTCGCAGCTTGTTTGCATCATAAGCCCGGTCAGCCAGCAGCCGCCGTGGTGTGGGGATCCGCTCAAGGAGCAAGGCGGCGCCAACCAAATCATGGGTCTGCCCAGGTGTAATCGCCAAAGCGAGGGGACGGCCCCGTTCGTCGGTTATGGCATGAATTTTAGTCGTCCGTCCGCCGCGCGATCGTCCGATGGCCTGCTCGAAATCCCCCCTTTTGCACCCGCCGCCGAACGGTGGGCCTTGATGTGGGTGGAATCCAGCGCCGTCGTCGATACAACAACGCTTCTGCCGGTCAGAGCGTAGAAAATGTCTTCCCAAATCCCCTGTTTGCTCCACCGATTGAACCGATTATAGACCGTGGTATACGGACCATACGCTTCAGGGCAATCCCGCCATCGCGCGCCTGTTCTCAACATATGAACGATCCCACTAATGATCCGCCGATCATCAACCCGATGGGCACCGCGCCGTCCGCGCGGCAAATGAGGCTCAATCCGAGCCCATTCTTTATCGCTCAACCAAAAAAGATCTCGTCCCATTCAAGCCTCCATCCTCAAGTAGCTTGAATCACATCTCTAAGGCCGTGGGAATCCCTAATCGAGTACAGACCCTAGATGTGAGCTTTCGACAGGTTGTCCATTCGGGCCTGACCGAGGAGACTGGAGTTACCAAGCTTCAGACATCCTAGGAGAAAGACCCGAATGAACA
>JANQMY010000340.1 GCA_028279895.1 Alphaproteobacteria bacterium | reverse complement strand
GGTGCCGATAATCACGCCCATCACATTGATGTCGATGATCTGCCGCATTTGATCGAGCGGCATCTCGTCGAACCATGCGCCGGGCGCGATGCCCGCATTGTTGAACATGATGTCCATGCGGCCGTTCGTCCGTTCACTGAAGCCGGACATCGCTTGCGCGAAATCTTTTTCGTCCGTGACATCCAAGTGCCGGGCGATACATTTGTCTTCGCCGATGGCTTGAGCGGTGTCTTTCAGCCCTGCATCGTCCACGTCGTAAATGCCCACGAACCAGCCCTTGCCGGCGAATAGCTCCGCCGTGGCGCGGCCCATGCCGCTGGCCCCGCCTGTGATGAAGATCGTTTGCTGGCCGTCCTGTGACATGTCTTTCCTCCGCTTGTGTTTTGCGGCATGTCACGCGATTACGAAGGCGCGATCAACCCTTATTTCGCAGCAAGGAACGCTTCTAAGGCGTCGGTCATGCCGTGGTAGGAGCCGCGCAGGCCTTCCCCCACCGTTGCCGGGTCGGCATCGGCCACCGCGTCGAATTCTCCGTGCCAGGAAATTTTGCACTTGCCGCCGGCTTCGGGTGAAAGATGCACATTCGCGGTGTAGCGCTCCATGCCCAGCGGATTACCGTGGAACAGGGAATAGACCAGGTGGTGGGTGTCGCCGTCGGCTTTTTCCAGGCGTTCGGCAATTTCACCCATGCCCGGCACGTTCAACAATCGCACCATGCCGGGGCCCTGGCCTTCGACTTTGATCGAGCCTTCGCCGCCCATGGCCCAATCGCGGAAGGCGCCGAAATCGGCCAACACCGCCCAGACCTTGTCGGACGGGAAGTCGATGATGCGGTCAACCGCCACTGACGGCATTCGACTTCTCCATGAGTGCAATCCGGGGGTCGTTGGGGTAGATCCACTCATCGCCGATCACCTGAGCGACGCGCAGCTCCGGCGGAATGTTCTCGATACCGATCATTTTGTCGGCGAATTGGTTCCAATGATAAATGCGCGCTTCTTGATAGCTGAGCGGCACGCCTTTGAAGCCGTAGGATTCCACCGACTTCTGAATCCAAATGCCGAATTCGGTGTCCTCCTGCAAAACCATGCTCAGTTCCTTGCCCTCCTGCGTCCATAGATCCGGCGCCGGGCCGTCGCCCCAAGCGGGCGCGAAGGTAAAGGTCTCAAACCGCGTCTTGTTGATGCCCAGGGGCCAGAACAAGAGCGGCGGGATGTAGAAATTGCTCAAGGGCGACACCCAGTTCGGGAAAATCCCGTAGGATTGGGTGCAGGTGCGGCCGATCTCGCCCACCGTGTCGATTTCGCCCACATGAGGCGCGGGCCGCATGCCGCCGGGCAGTTTCTCGCCGCCGGGGGCGGGGGCAATCATCCGGCCGTGGCCGTTGGGATAGAAGGTGTTCACGTTCCGCCGGTCGTCCAGGATCGGCGACACCGTGTTCGGGTGAATGCTTTTGACGTGATAGACCTCAGTGTTCGCCTCCATCGCAATCTTCCAATTGCAATCCAGGTCCCAAGTGTGCCGCTGAGCAAGCCGGCAGTTTTCGAACTGAAACTCCTTCCACTCATCGGCGATAGGGCCCAGCCAGTCCAGCAGGGACATGGCATCGGGATCGAAATTCACCCAGATGAGATTGCCGAAACGTTCGCAGCGCACTTTGTTGAGGCCCCGGCACGTGAAGTCGAAGTCCTTACCGAAATCTTCCGGATCGCGAATCGCCACCAGGTCGCCGTCATGGGTGTAGCTCCAGCCGTGGTAGCGGCAGGTGAGCAGTTTGCGTTTGCCTTTCGCCTCGGTGACCACGGGCGCACCCCGGTGGCTGCAGGTGTTGTAAAAAGCGTTCACGTCGCCATTATCCGCATGGACGATGACCACCGGCTGGCCTGCGTTTTCCCACAGCATGAAACAACCGGGTTCCGGGATCTCGTCGATATGGCCCGCAAACAGCCACGACTTGCGCCAGATGTGCTCTTTTTCCAAGTCGTAGAACCGTTGATCCGTATACCGCCCACCCGGCAGATCGGGCAGGTTGGGAAAACCTTCCGGCGGTGCCGTCCGGCTGGCTTCATATTCCATCAGGTCACGGATTTGTTTGACGTTAAGCTGTCCCATGCGTTCCTCGTTCACTTAGTGTGCGGCGGTGAATTTGAGCTTCAGGGATTGGGGCCCCCGCAACGCAAAACTCATGTGATATTGAATACTATCTTCGGGTTGGTCCAAGTCAAAAGACGAAAAGCGGGCAAGCCAGGCTTTGAAGCTCGCTTGCATCTCCACCCGCGCCAATTGCGAGCCCACGCAATGGTGAATGCCCGAGCCGAAGGCCAGATGTGCGCCATTGTTCTTCCGGTCGATATCAAGATTTTCGGGGCAGTCGAATTTGGACGGGTCCCGGTTGGCGGCGGCATAGCGCACCATCAGACGCGAGCCTTTGGGGATGTCCACCCCGGCAAGGTTGGTGTCCTTCAATGTATAGCGGAACAGCCCCTGCACCGGCGATTCCCAGCGCAGCACTTCCTCCGTGAATTTGGTGACCAGTTCCGGATCCTGGCGGATGCGGTGTTGCATCTCGTGATTGGTCGCCAAGGTCAGCAGTCCGTTGCCGATGCCGTTGGTGGTGGTTTCATTGCCCGCCACCAGGATCTGCTCGACAATGGACAACACCTCTTTGTCTTTCAGTGGGCGTTCGCCGTTATAGGTGGCCTGGGCCAGATCCGACAGCATGTCGTTTTGCGGTTCTTTGCGGCGCTCGTGAATGCGGTCGATCATATAATGCTGCATTTCCACGATCAGTTCGGCCGCTTCAACCATTTCTTCTTCGGGCTTCGGCAAGCCCAAGCCTGCCACCCACGCGTCGGACCATTCCTTGAAGCGCTGGAAATTCTCCCGCGGCACGCCCAACTGGTCGGCAATCACATACATGGGCACCGGCACGGCGAATTGTGAAATTGCCTCGCACGATCCGTCCCGTGCGAAGGAATCAATCAGCTCACTAACGATTTGCTCCACATAGGATTCCATCTGCCGGATGCGGCCTGCCCGGAACGCCTGGTCCACCAGGCCGCGATAGATGCCGTGGCTTGGCGGGTCGTTGTTGACGATGGTCGGTATAAACCGGCCGAACCCCTTCTCCTTGATGATGCGTTCCGCCTTTTCGTAGTGGGACATGGAATTCGCGCCCACTTCCGGCATGCGGTTCGAGAAGGTTTCGGGATCTTTCAGGATATCGCGCAACAGGTCGTAGGAGGTGATCAGATACATGTCCATGTCGGGCATGTAGTGGACGGGCGATTCTTCCCGCGCCTGCTTGTAGAAACTGAACGGGCACTGCTGGACCTGCGGATTCAGCAGGCTTTGTTCGGCCAATGCAGGGGCCATGACACATTCTCCCTTCGACGGCCGTCTTTTAGCTGCGGCCTGCCGTCCAAAATTGGAACATGTTCTATATTCTAGAACGTGTTCCAATTTTGATCAAGGGGAAAATGGTCTTGGGTTTTCCTAAATGGCGGCCATGACCAACCGGTCGAAAACCCGGTCCGGCAAGAGGCGGCGCAAATAGACTAAGGATTTCGAGAATTGGCCGCCGCGATACCGGGTCTTGGGGCGTTTGGCGTTGATGGCCTTGACCACCAGATTGGCGATGACCTTGGGAGCTGACCCACGGTCGGGCGCGGCCCCGTCGGCCATCTTCTGGGCTAGCTCCGCATACGGACCGTTGCCGGAGGACTTCAGCACTTCCTTGCGGACAATGTCGTTGAAGCCGGTTTTGATCGCCCCGGGGCAGATCAACACCATGTTGATGCCCAGCGGTTCCACCTCAAAGCGCATACAATCGGTAAAGCCTTCCACCGCGTGTTTTGTGGCGTGATACCACGCCCCCAACGGCGTATGAATGGTGCCGCCCATGGACGACATATTGATGACCGTGCCGGCCCCTTGTTTGCGCATCTGCGGCAGGGCGAGTTGCGTCATGCGGGCCAGGCCGAAAATGTTGGTTTCGATTTGCCGGCGGGCGTCGGCCATGGGAATGTCTTCCACCGCACCGTAGAGGCCATAGCCGGCATTGTTCACCAGCACGTCGAGGCGGCCTTCTTTTTCAATCACGAGGGAAACCGCGTCCGCCATCGATTTATCGTCTGTCACATCGAGCGCTAGCGGGTGACCTCCTGCTTCTGCGATGGGCTTCATCGCGTCCACGCGGCGGGCGCCCGCATAGACGATGTGTTTTCTCTTGAGCAGTTGCAGGGCGGAGACCAAGCCAATCCCCGACGAGGCACCTGTAATCAGCACCACTTTTTTCTGAGCCATGGTAAGTCTTTCCTGTGATGTGGCGCGCCATTGCACAGGGGCGCGAGAAGAACTATCTAATGACCGATAGTCAATTAATTGGTGACCACCGGTCATTATGTCAAGTGGCTTGGGAGTAGGGAGAGGCATGCGTCCACGCAAAGAGTTTCAGCGCGCTCGAACGGCGGCGGAAAAATCCGACCGGCGAGGCGCCATTCTGGCGGCGGCCGAAGCGCTTGTGGAAGAGACCGGCGTCGAGCATCTGTCTATGAATGTGCTGGCGGCGCGGGCCAAGGTGGCCAAAGGCACGCTCTATATCTATTTCGCGACCAAGGAAGAGTTGCTGCTGGCGCTCTATGTATCGCGCCTGGTGCGGTGGCGCGATTTGCTGCTGGCGGGGACAAAAAAGGGCATGTCCGACGCGGCGTTTTGCCGGCTGTTTCTGAACATCGCGCAGTCCGATCCGCTGTTTACCGATTTGTCGTCGCGCCTGTCGAGCGTGATTGAAAAGAACGTTTCCATTGAAAGTTTTTCCGGCGCCAAACGCGCCATGATGGAGGTCATGTTGCCCTTGGGAGGCCATTTGGAAGACTGCCTATCCCTAAAAGCGGGTGAGGGCGCCAGTGTATTGACCGGCTTCATGGCGTTGCTGTTGGGAGCGGTGCAATTCGACAGTACAGAGATCTTTCCGGCCAAGGAATTGCCCGAAGACGTGGTCGGCATTATGGGCGCGTTTCGTTGCGACGATGTGTTTCTGCGCTTCGCGCCGCTGATCCTGCAGAGTTTGCGGTAGCCGCCGGCTTACTCCGCCTTGCGCCGCTGAACGTTGAAAACGCCGCTCATGGTCATGA
>JANQMY010000322.1 GCA_028279895.1 Alphaproteobacteria bacterium | reverse complement strand
TTTCTTAATTCTTAAGTCACCATTTGCGCGGGATTTCGGCCATGCGTTTTGTTTCTGTTTGCTCGGCTTCGGTTTTCGTTCTGGTTGCCGCCTGCGCCGGCGCCCCTCCGGAAGAAGCGGCAAAAACCGGCGCGCCTGCTGCTCAGGAACCGCCGGCGGCGGCGCCAGCGCCCCCCGAGGACAGCAAGGATCTGGTTCAAAACGCCTCCTACTGGGCGAACCTGTACACTCAAGACCCAAGCAACACGGAAGCCGCCCTTCAGTACGCGGAAAATCTGCGCAAACTCGGCTCCGCCAAAAAAGCGCATTCGGTGTTAGTAGATGCCATTTCGCGGGCGCCGGGCAGCGCGTCCTTGCGTTCCGAATATGGCAAGACGCTACTCGTCCTCGGACGCACTGAAGAAGCAGTTGTCGTGCTTGAACAGGCGGCCAAGCTGGCACCGAATGACTGGAAAATCCAATCGGCGACCGGCATCGCCCTTGATCAGTCGGGCGATCATTCCGGCGCGCGCTTGTATTATGAAGCAGCCCTGGCCCTCGATCCCAATAATGCGACGGTGCTGAACAATTACGGCCTGTCACGGGCGCTCGGGGGCGACCTCGTGGAAGCCGAAGTGTTCTTGCGCCGCGCCGTCGAAACCGGAGATGCCACCCCGCAAATGCGCCAAAACCTGGCACTGGTGATCGGCCTGCAAGGCAAATTCGACGAAGCGGAACGCATGGCCCGGGCAGACCTGCCCCCGGAAATTGCCGAAAACAATGTGGCCTATCTACGCGAGATCCTGACGCAGCCCGACCCTTGGCGCGATCTCATGGATGTGGAAAAGAAAGTCCGCGAGCAGAACTAGAGCGGCGCTCTAAATCTTCCAATAGTTGATGACGGCCGGGCCTAAGATCACAACGAACAGCACCGGCAGGAAGAACACGATCATCGGCACGGTGAGTTTCGCCGGCAACGCCGCGGCTTTTTTCTCTGCCGCCGACATGCGCAGATCACGGTTTTCTTGTGCCAGCACGCGCAATGCCTGCGCCAACGGCGTACCGTACCGTTCCGCCTGGATCAGCGATGTGCACACGGCCTTCACGCCGGCCGTACCGCACCGCTTGCCCAGATTCTCGTAAGCTTGCCGGCGGTCCTGCAGATAAGACAGCTCGGCCGTGGTCAGGCCCAATTCTTCGGCCAATTCCACCGACGACTGACCGATTTCCTGGGACACACGATTGAACGCCGCCTCAATCGACATCCCCGCTTCCACGCAAATGAGAAGCAGGTCGAGCGCATCGGGGAAGGCCCGGTTGATCGAGTCTTGGCGCCGTTGAATGATGTTTTCCACAAAGACGTTCGGCAGGTAATACCCGGCAAACGCCGCACCGCAGGACGCCAAAATGCGCCCCATGGATTCCATGCCGTGGCTGTTGATGAAGAACAGATAGATCAAGGCCGCAAAGAACAAGATGAATGGCATGACCAATCGGAAGAACAGAAACGTAAACAGGGGGGCCTGCCCGCGAAACCCGGCCTGCACCAGCTTCGACCGCAAATCGTCCGATTCCATCAGTTTCTGCAGATTGAACCGGTCGACGGTTTCCTTCATGAAGCCGACCGGTGTCGAGCGCAGGGGGCGCCCCTTGTTTTTCTTGGCGAACGCCTCGCGCTGTTTCTGACGCAGCTCCTCCCGCCGATTGGTGACGGACTTCAGTCGCGCCCCCAAGCGGTCGCCTTCCAGCATCGGCAACGCGATCGTCAGCGTGGTCGCGAACGCGGCGATGGCAACGAAGGCCGCCACCATAAACTCCGGATCTGTCAGCTTTTCAAGAAGTCCCAGCATTTTCCGCCGACCGCGTTAGAAGTTAAAGTTGATCATCTTTTTCATGATGAGGACGCCGGTGGCCATCCACAAGATGCCGCCCACCAGCATGATATTCCCTGCTTGCTCCGTAAACAGAAGATTGATGTAATCCGGTGTGGTGATGTACACCATGGTCATCACGCCGGGCGGCAGCGAGCCGATGATCATCGCAGACGCCTT
>JANQMY010000320.1 GCA_028279895.1 Alphaproteobacteria bacterium | reverse complement strand
CCCGCAGGCACATTCGCGATCACCGGAACCCCCGGAAAATGGCCGAGAATCATTTCTAGGTCTGTCTTGCCAAAGGGCACATTGCCGTCTTCCACCTCGACAAGATCAGAGATGATCACCCCGGCAACCCCTTCAAGCATACCGGCCCGGCGCAGCTGCACGAGCGCGCGGTCGAGCCGGTAGACATATTCCGACACGTCCTCCAAAAGCAAAATGGCGCCTTCGGCGGAGAACTTCCACCCCGTCCCCGCAAGGCTTGCCAAGACGGTGATGTTGCCCCCGACGATGGGCGCTTCGACCTCGCCCCGCCGAAGAACCGTGGCACCGTTGCAAAGGTTCGGCCAATCCTGGTAAGTGCCGCGCAAGGCTTCCAATAGGCCACGAAGCGTTTGTTCATCCTCCACCGTTCCCCCGTCCTGCAAGTCTCGCACCATGGGACCGTGAAAGGCCGGCATTCCGCATTCAAACACAAGCGTGTTCAGGATCGCTGTAATGTCGCTGTAGCCGATAAACGGTTTGGGATGCTTGGCAATCTCGGACCAATCGATGCGGTCGAGAAGGCGCGGCGAGCCGTAACCGCCCCGCGCACAGAGAATGACGTCAATGTTGGGATTCGTGAACGCGTCCATGATGCTTTTGGCGCGTGCGCGGTCCGTGCCGCCGAACTGGCCGTCGCGGTCGAACAAGTGCGGGCACGGATCGACCCTGAACTTGTGTTTCTTGAGCGTCATGGCGCCATGAACGATGTCGGCTTCGGTCACGAAATTGGCCGGCGCAACCATGCGGATCACGGCGCCCTCGGGGACAGGCTCGTGCGGTTTTAGCGCTGGGGTCATTGAATCGACCATTGCTTGCCAAAAAACCCTGGGCTTGCCAGAAAATCTTGGCGATTGGACGGCATTCGCCCTCAAAAGGCAATATCGGCGGCCCGCTGTCCGTCCCAATCCCAGCCCGATCATGCCTTGATCTTACCCCGCTTCACGAGGAAAAATCCGCCCCATGACCAGCGAGCTGTTAGGGGCCTCACCCGCCACAAGCGATGAACAGGCAGCCGCCGCAGGCGACCAGCACATTGTGGACGTGCTGATCGAGGAGCGCGCGCGTCATCTTTTGAAGCGCCCGGTCACCTGGGCCCTGGTCAAGCGGATCATCTATCCCATTTTGAAGTACCGCACCGCGGTTCAGATGGCGGACGAAGTATCCGAGATGAGCGCGCAAGAAGTCATGGAGCACGTAAGCGGGCTTCTTTCGGTACGGCTTAACGTGCAAGGGCGCGAGCACATTCCCCGCGAGGGGCGGTTCCTGCTGGTGGCCAATCATCCCACGGGGATCGCGGACGGCATTGCGGTGTACGACGCGCTCAAAGAAACCAGACCCGACATGTGTTTTTTTGCAAACCGCGATGCGCTGCGGGTCAATCCCAACCTTGAAGAGATGATCATCCCCGTCGAGTGGGTGGTGGACACGCGCACCAAGGCCAAGATGCGCGAGATGGTCCGCCGTATGACCCGGGCCTTCAAGGATGACGGTGCGATTATCATGTTCCCTTCCGGACGGCTGGCGCTGCCGACCTGGCGCGGCATCCGTGAACAGGACTGGTTCGGCACCACGGTCAATCTTGCCCGGCGGCACAAGACGCCCGTATTGCCGCTTTATATGACCGGGAGGAACTCACTGCTCTACTACCTCTTCCATCTGACGAGCGCAGAGCTGAGGGATATGACCTTGTTTAACGAGCTTCTGAACAAGCGCGGCTATCTGTTCAACATGACCTTCGGGCCGGTGATCGACCCCACGCAACTGGACGGCGAGCCCACGGAAGTCGCAAGCCAGCTCAAGTCTTATGTGGAAGACGAGCTTTCAAAAGAGCCAGGCAAACCCTTTATGCCACAAAGCTCATAAGCCCCATAAGAAAGGGCCGCGGCGTGACCCGCGGCCCTTGTATGAGAGACCTTAGCGTCCGCGCCTAGGGTATCAAATTGCCGAGCGGCACGGAGAGACTAAGGAGCGCGTTGTGGCTTTCCACGCGCAGGTCCGTCTGCCCCACATCGATGTCCGAGGTGCCGAACCAGCGGTACTGGGCGGTGAGCCGCATGCCTTCGCCCACATCGAAGCCGACGCCCGCGCCTAGCTGATAGGCAAGACCCATGGCGCTATCGTCGACGCCATAGGCGATCATCGCACCACCGAGCAAGGTATCCATGGAAGCGCTGTATTCGAAATCGAGGCTCGCAACACCCAATCCCCCGCCAATGAAGGTAACCATGCCATCCGGATTGAGGCCCATGAAGTTGAAGTCGTACCAAAGGTTCCCCATGAACGACCACACTTGCGCCTCGCCGTCGCTCGATAGGTTGCCGGCTACTGTGGTGTGGTATGGCAGGTCAGCATCAAATGGGAAGGCTCGGCCAGACGTCGTCGGAGGGAACGTTCCAGAAAACGGCACCCCGGAAGCAAACACGGTTTTTATGGTGCCCGCCAAGTAATTATAGTTATAGATGTAGAGGGTGCCCGTACCCGAAAAGCCGTTGCGGCCATCGAAGTCATTAACAAATTTGTCGCCGCCCGCAACATCTGCCCGGCGGTAGGCCACTTCGATTTCTCCGCGCCAATTCTCGCCAAAACTGCGCCCGAGCGCTGCTCCGACGACAAATCCACTGTCGAAGTCGTCCTCCCATGCAAGCTTCGACGTGCCGAACAAATAGGCGGTTGTGTGTATGGCAAGACGAGTGAAACGAACTGTGTACGGACCAACAGGCGTGCCGGCAATTTTTCCGCTGAACGGCGTACCGGACTTTTGGAAGCCCGGATTGTACTGCGATGTGCTAAACGGAATCTCATCGTCAAAGGTTGAGTATCCGCCAAAGACGCTGACGTAAAAGTCTTCCGCCGCCTGAGCCGATGAGCCCGCCAAGAGTGCGACGGCCGCAGCCGACGTCACAAGAGTGCTACGCAGATTCATTGAATGCCTCCCTGCTGCCGGCGCCCCTTCGTGCCGACCCCACAATTCAGAGTGGAGAGTAGCAAGAAAACTGCCAAAATCGGCCAGGATTCGTCAGATCGCACCCCTGAATCGGCCCAACCTGTTGCAGCCTTGCGACAGTTTGTCAGCGATATCAGTTACTTTGCCGTTTTCGCGGCCTTTTTCGAGGCTTTCTTGGTGGCCCGCGTGGCCGCCGTCTTAACCACCTGCCGGGCCACTTTTGCCGCGGGCGCCGCCTCGGGTTGGCTCACTTTGGCACTTGGGCTGTCCGCCTTCTTGAGGCCGTCAAAGGCTTTGCGGTTCTTGGCAAAATCCAGATAAGTCGCGTCATAGGCCATGGTGCCGTGGTGGGTCACGCCGGGGCCGATATAGGCGTAGATCTCCTGACCCAGGCCCGTGGCCCAGCGGTGGCAGAAGCTCAAATCCTCCGACAGCCAGTACCGCTTTTCGGGCATCCAGACGCGGTCGAAAAACCCGTAGTGATCGCCCTTTTGCCAGAGCGGCGTTGGGCCGAGCTGGTCGAGCTTCGCCTTTTCCTTCTGCGCGATCATGGTCTCAAAGACGCGCCGCTCGGTGAGCATAAGGCCC
>JANQMY010000319.1 GCA_028279895.1 Alphaproteobacteria bacterium | reverse complement strand
CCATGACCGGCGCCGTCCGGCTTGACCGTACGCCCGGTATGGCCTGCGCCGGACAACTTGGTCCTGACGCAAAACGACCTCGGCAGAATGGTTCCATTTGACCGTCCGCCGCTCTAGAAGCGGTATCCCACTTGCAAAAAACCGCCGATGCCGGATCCCGGAATGCGGCCATTAGGATCTAACGCGGCGAAGGGATTTGGCCGAAACAGAGCCACATCGCTGCCGGGAATGCGGTTATATCCCGCCAAATGCTGTTGATAGAACGCATTGGTCACATTTTCGATGCCCGCTGCTATGCGCACGCCGTCAAGCGGCCGCCATTCGCCATATAGGTTAAGGAGCTGATAGCCGTCTGTCGGCAACTCGCCATTGGTCAGCGAGACATTGGACTGGGCGGCCACCAGCACACCTTCCGCCGCGATGCGCCACGTGCTGCGCTCATACCCCAGCGTGAGAACGGATCGTGCAGGCGTGACACGATAAAGGTCATCGTCGATATCCCGCCGCTTGCCGCGCACATAGGTCACGATACTGTCAAACAATAGCTGCCCGCCGGTGCCCATAAAGTCGTCGCTGACCACCGCACCAAAGGCGAGATCCATGCCGAACAAAACCGCATCCACGTTAGCGAATTGCAGGGGCGTTGCATCGCCATTGACCAGGCTGACGATTTCCACCGGACTGTTCGGGGCAATGCCACCCGGACCGTCAAACTGGGCAAAGAACGCGGCGGCTCCGGCCGGCGTCAGCGGGCTTAGAATGGCCGTATTGGGATCGATGCTGGCTTCGAGCGTGGTGGGCGTGTCGTCGAACGGTGTGCTTTGGATGAAATCGTCGATCCGATTATAAAACCCGCGCAGGGCCAGATACGTCTTTTCGCCGTTCCAATCGATACCCGCATCGGCGATATAGGCCGTTTCAGGTTCCAAGGCCACATCGCCGATGGTGTTGTTGCCGTCGGCTAAGCCGGCCGTCACTTCAATCGGCAGGAAGCCATAGCGTTCGATGTAGGACGGGCTGCGCACTTTGCGCGCCCCGCCGACACTTAATGCCAGTTTCTTCGAGACCTTACGCTCGTATTTGACGACCGCATCTACATTGTGATCCTGCCGCGACCGGTCGGACGCGTTAAAGGCGCCCACCAAACCCACAACGGGGGGCGGCACCGGCGGAGAGGATCCGATAAAGGCGTCATCCGCATCCGTGCTCACATAATCGTAGCGGACGCCGACCTCGAGCTCATCTCGCGGCGTCAGGTCGCCTGCCCATTCGACAAACGTTCCGGTCCGGTTGATTTGCGCGTCATTGAACGTGCCGATGGCAAAACCCGTATTGTCGGGCTGAGTCACGGTCGCATTATTCTGTGTACGGTACCCATCGACGCCGAGATGCACCTCACCCCCCCACAGCGGATGGGCCACGGACGCAAGAAAGCCTATGGAATCGCCGCTGGCCGGGACTTCAATGCGCGGAGTTCCAGCCGGCCGGGGGCGCGTCGTGAAATTGTCCATGCGGTGGATAATGTCGGAATAGGTGACACGCAGCGTCACCTTCGCCTGATCGATCTCGGTCTTGAACTCCCCCTTGAAGAATTCGCTGTCAAACAGAGCAATATCCAACGGAAACGGCGGATTGCCCGTCGGCCCGGTTTCGTGATGGCGGTAGGAAAGAGACAATTCGCTATCGCCTAGTTTAATTCCATAACCGGCACCCACGGCCCAACGCTCATATTCGCTGGCCCGAACCGTACCGCCGGGAAAGTCGAAATCATCACCGGTCTCGTATGTGCCCAAGACATGAAACCTGTGACGATTGTTGGCGATACTCAAAATACCGCCGCCGCCGCCGCCTTCATCCACCGTATGGCCGTCCGCTACCACATTGCCGGAAAACTTCCACGCGGCGCTGTCGCTGAACACGCTGGTCTTGAGATTGGCTTGAACGGTGCCACCAATGCCCGGCCCCAGGCTGACAGAGCTGATCCCACGCTGCACGTCCAAGGATTCGAGAAGTGCCTTGGGCGCGTAGTGCAGTGGCGGGTCCATCCAATTGGGACCGCCGGGCGCGATAACTTGCCCGTCTACACTTGTGGAAAGGCGCGCGCCGAACAAACCGCGATACTGCACCTGACCGGACAAGCCGCCATTGTTCACCACATTGCCGCCGGGAACGCGGCCGAGAAGCGCGGCCGAGTCCGGCGCAAAACTGCCGGGAATGCGCGGGTCCACCGCAATCACTTCCCCCCGCTGAAGCGGCGATCCGAGAATAAGGATAGAGTCTAATTCTTCGTCGGCGATCGCAGGGATCGCGCCGGTGCTTGCCGCCAAAGCGGAAACCAAACACAACCCGCGTGCCGCAGCGGCACGCTTGCATGTCGAGAAACCCATGGGTCCCTCCCCTCAATTAATCCAGATAAAAAACGGAATGTCAGAGGAGGATGGGGGGTGCGCGTGGAACGGCCGGCGTCGCATGGCGGTTTGCCCAGACAACCGGAGAGCTGCGGTCAAGCCGGACAGAGGCATCAAGAGCATTTGGCAACGCCGCAAAAGCGGTTTGTGGCGGCAATGCCGCAAAACCTTTGGCACAAATGTGCAGACAAATCGGACAGTCTTGGGCGGGCATCTTCCCCGCCGGGCTGTCCGATCCCATCGGGTCCAAACCCAATTGCGAAAGGGGGATTTTCTTGAAGCCGTCGACGGTGCAGATGACCACATAGTCGGAGTCATCAAACGACGCCGCCACGGCCAGGGTAGACGGCACCAGTTGCGCCGCCAAAAAGCACAACGCAAGGGCTAGATTGACAAACCGTGATTTGCCAAAAGCCTCTCGAATGATGCGCGTGAGTGCCACCCCGTTACCCCTTTGTGTGTGCCGCCGCACTCTGCCTTTTGCCATGAATACTCGCAAGGGCAGTATTGCCGCAGTGTGGAGCGCGGTATGGTCGAATCCGGGTACCTTGTGTTTTTCGGTGTACCCCGTAAACAAAGATCGCCATCGAGGGAGAGACAAAATCCATGAGCCACGCGCCGGGTAGCCCATTGCCGCCCTTGCCATCGCAACCGAGTGACGTGCCGTGGCCCACCGCCGCATGGCCGGAAGCACCATTGTCGGACGCGGCCGACGCTGACCGCCTGCACCGCCTGCTTGACCGGGCCTTCGCCGATCCGGCACCGGACGATATGGGCGAAACCCACGCCTTCCTTGCGGTTCAACGCGGACAAATTGTTCTGGAGCGTTACTGGCAGGACCTAACCGCCAACGATACGTTTCCGTCCTGGTCCATGGCCAAGAGCATCACGCAAGCATTGGTGGGTATTTTGGTCATGCAAGGCAAGATAAACATCCATGCGCCGGCGGGCGTACCGGAATGGCAAGCCATGGACGACCCGCGGCGGGAGATCACGCTTGATCATCTGCTGCGCATGTCGAGCGGCCTGAAGTTCACCGAAGATTACGTGGACGGCGAAGTCTCCGACGTCATCGACATGCTGTTCGGTCAGGGCAAGCATGATGTGGCGGCCTTTGCTGCAAATTTTCCGCTGGAGGCCGCGCCGGACACGGTGTGGTCCTATTCCAGCGGCACCAGCAATGTGGTCGCCCGCATTGCCGGACAGGCCCTCGGCGGCGGACGGGAAGGCTTCGATCGTTTCATGGGGGAGGTGCTGTTCGATCCCATCGGCATGAAAAGCCCAAAGCCGAAATTCGACGACGCCGGCACCTTTATCGGCTCGTCCTTTTGTTATTGCACCGCGCGGGACTTTGCCCGCTTCGGCCTGTTGTATCTGCGTGACGGCATCTGGGACGGAGAACGGATTCTGCCCGAGGGTTGGGTCGATTATGCCCGCACGCCCACGGCCGTACCGGCAGACGAGCCCTTAGGATATGGCGCCCATTGGTGGCTTGGCCTGTGCGGACCGGGCAGTTTTTCGGCCAACGGGTACCAAGGTCAGTACACGATCCTTGTCCCCGAACTGGATCTCATTCTGGTCCGGCATGGCGATTCGCTGGACGAAAAAGGCGAACAGGTAAAACGGTGGCTCGCCGAGGTGGCCGATTGCTTCCGTTAAGCCGTGTCGGCCAGGGCCGTGAAATACAACATCGGATTGCTGCAGGGCGCCTTATAAGGATCGAACAATCCCATATAGGTGACGCGTGACCGGTCCTCGGCATAGCTCGTGAAGAAATCCGTTCCCAGAGCGAACTCGGTGATGACGCGGCGTTCGAAATTCTCAATCCCGTCGGCAATCGCCCCGGGCATCATCCAGCGGAACGGCGGCATGCCGACAAACGGACGGATGACGCGCAACCCACTCATTTCCACAGTCGACGTATCCATATCGGCCGCGATGAAGTCATCGGCAAATTGCCGGATATCGTCGTCGGAAATATCGAGGCCCGGCAGTTTTTGGCGCACAATCGAAACGACAATGCCTTGCGGTGTGTTGAACGCATAGGTCAGGCCCAGCGTGGCCACGCCGGCGGCCGCAGCCCCCGCCAGGAAGAGCAGGTTGCGCCGGCTGACAGTCAACGGTCCGATCTGGAGCGATGAGCCCGATTGGGTCATGCCGGATTGTTCCTTCGTGCGAATGCGATCTGGCGCCAAAACATACGAAAAGCTTGCTTAACGCAATGCGGTTTTTCGGGCACAGGTTCGCCCCACGGAAATATTGGAAACCATTAAGGTCTCAGGCGTATACTTTTAAGTGTACCGGCCCTTGATCCGATGGAGGCCGCCTTGCGCCCCACCATGACTCACATCGCCCTGCATTGCCGCGACATCCAAGCTTCGGCCGCGTTCTATCGGGAGATGTGCGGGTTGGAACAAGTCCACACCCGCTGCGCGCATGGGGTGCGGGTGACCTGGCTTGCCGAACCCGGCAAGGAAACAGATTTCGTGATCGTGTTGATCGACGGCGGCGATCGCCCGGCCCAACAGGAAGGCGATTTTTCTCATCTGGGGTTTGCCGTTCCCGAAAAGGCGGACGTGGATGCCGCTTGCGACCGGGCGCGGCGCCATGACTGGCCTGTCGCCTGGGAACCGGTGCAAGCCCCGTTCCCCGTGGGGTATTTCTGCGGCATCAAGGATCCCGACGGCCATGTGGTGGAGTTTAGTTACGGCCAGCCCTTGGGGCCCGGCGCACCCGAGAAACCTTTCGACACGTGACCGCTCTCAAGGCGCCGGCCGCGCGTTGCGCTCGTAGTCTTGTCGGCTGCGCACGTCGATGAACAGCCGGCTGACCTCCGGGTGGTGAGCCTTGATCAGCCTCTCAAGTTCACCGACTGTCTTTTCGACGGTGGCGGCATCCGCCGCGTCTTGAAAATCGACACTCACATTCACCAACACGTCGCCAGGCCCCAACTGCATGGTGAGCACATCATGGATGTGGACAATACCGGGCTGTGCAGAAACCAAACGCCGAACTCCTTCGACGATATGCGGCGCGGCGGCTTCGCCGATGAGCAAGCTTTTGGATTTCAGCGCGAGGGCCAAGGCGGTGAGGGCTAGAATGCCGCCAATGGCGATCGCTGCCGCGCCATCTAAGGCGGGCATGTCCAGGATGTGGGCCAGCGCGATCCCGGTGAGCGCGATCAACAGCCCGGCCATAGCGGCCACATCCTCCAGCAAGACGGAAATCAGGCTGGGGTCCTTACTGTCGCGGATGGCGCGGAAAATGGGTTTGGTGCCGCGGCGCTCGTTGAACTCCACGACCGCGACCCACAAGGCCGTCGCTTCGAACACGATCGCAACACCCAGCACAATGTAATTGATGTAGACAAGCCGCATTTCCTCTGGGTACAGAATTTTCTGAATACCCGCGTAGATCGCCAGCCCCGCGCCAATGGAAAAGATCAGAATCGCGGCTGTGAAGGACCAAAAATAGATCTCTTTAGCATAGCCGAAAGGGTGGGTATCGTCCGGGGGCCGCTTTGCGCGGCGTAAGCCATACAGCAACAGAGCCTGGTTGCCCGTGTCGACGGTGGAATGAACGGCCTCGCTAAACATGGCCGACGATCCGGTTGCGGCCGACGCCGCAAATTTGGCAACTGCGACCAATGCATTACAGGCCAGCGCCACCAAGCCAATTCTGGTCGAACCGCCCTCGGCCATCGAATCTCCGCCCGCAACCGTGCCGCTAGACTTGCACGACTTTGCCCGGATTAAGAATGCCTTTGGGGTCCAATGCCCGCTTGAGCGTGCGCATCACGTCGATCTCCTGGGCACTGCGGGTCCAGTCGAGGTAAGGC
>JANQMY010000301.1 GCA_028279895.1 Alphaproteobacteria bacterium | reverse complement strand
AATGGTCGCCACGTGATCAATGTTCACGCCCAACCGCAATTTGCCAAATACAGGTCCCATACTCGTCTCTCCAAACTAGCCGCGCACCCGTTCCACGGTACTGACCCCGCTGGACGCGTGGAGCGCAGCCACAATGGTGTTGAAATGTTTCGCATCGGTCACTTCGATGTCGACCAGCAGCTCGAAAAAATCCACCCGCCGCGTGGTCAATTTCAGATTGCTGATATTGCCGCCATTTTCGGCAATGATCGTAGAAATCGTGCCCAGGGCGCCGACCTCGTTCTCCAACACAATGCGCATCCGCCCTGAAAAACCCAAAGTGCTTTCGGCATCGTCCGACCATGACACATCGAGCCAGCGGTCGGGCACATCGGAAAATTGCTCCAACGTGGCGCAATCGATGGTGTGCACCGTGATCCCGCGCCCGGGTGTCTTGATGCCCACGATGCGGTCGCCGGGCAGCGGATAGCAGCACGGCGCAATGTGCACCGCCAGACCCGGCGTCAGCCCTTTGATCGCGACACCGGGCTCGCCCCGCTTGTCGGGTAAGATCGGCCGGCCTGCCGTCTCTTCCGCGCCGTTCTTCGTTTTCTGAGGGAAGAGTGCGCTCAATACGTCCGCACTGCTCAGTTCGGCCTTGCCGACCTCGATATAGAGCTCTTCCGGTTTCTTGAAAGACAGCTTCTTCAAGGCCGGCCGCAACCGTTTCTCGGAAAACTTTTCGCCCAGTTTCTCAAAGGCACGCTCCATGATTTCCAGGCCCAACTGCCTGAACTCATCAATCTTCGCCTGCCGGGTAAACCGGCGGATCGCGGATCGCGCCTTGCCCGTCGCCACCATGGATTCCCAGGCGGGCAGCGGCCCCCTCATCTTGGTACGGATGATTTCGACGCCATCGCCGTTGCGCAAGCGCGTGCCCAAAGGCATGTGACGGCCGTTTATCTTGGCGCCCACGCAACTGTCGCCCAATTCGGTGTGTACCGCATAGGCAAAGTCGATGGGCGTGGCGCCGCGCGGCAAGGCAATCAGCTCGCCCTTCGGCGTAAAGCAAAAGACCTGATCTTGGAACATTTCAAGCTTGGTATGCTCGAGGAATTCCTCGGCGCTGTCGCCGTGTTCCAGCATCTCTACAATATCGCGCAGCCAACGGAAGGGATTACCGTTGGCGCCGCTGAGCCCGTTGACCCGGTCCTTGTAAGACCAGTGCGCGGCCACACCCATTTCCGCGATCTGATGCATTTCATGCGTGCGGACCTGCAGCTCGACCCGCTGCTTTTCCGGACCGATCACGGTCGTGTGCAAAGAGCGGTAGTCATTGCGCTTCGGCGTGGAGATGTAGTCCTTGAACCGCCCGGGCACGGCCGCCCAAGTCCGGTGCAACACACCGACCGCACGATAGCAGTCTTCCACATTGGGCACGATGACCCGGAAGCCGATAATGTCGGACAATTGTTCGAAGGAAATGGCCTTGGTTTCCATCTTACGCCAGATGGAAAAGGGCCGTTTTTCGCGCCCCAACACCTGCGCATCGATATCGCTGTCCACCAACTCCTTCTTGAGGGCCCGCGCAATCCGGTCGATGATGTCGCCGCTTTCCGAGCGCAGGAATTCCAGCCGTTTCAAGACGGATTTACGGGCCGCCGGGTTAAGTTCCTGAAACGCCAGGTCCTCCAGCTCCTCGCGCATTTCCTGCATGCCCATGCGCCCCGCCAGCGGCGCATAAATGTCCATGGTTTCTTGTGCGATGCGCCGGCGCTTGTCCTCTTTGGGAATGAAGTTCAGTGTACGCATGTTATGCAGGCGGTCGGCGAGTTTCACCAACAACACGCGCACATCCTTCGACATGGCCACCAGCAGCTTCCGGAAGTTTTCGGCTTGCTTGGACGCTTCCGACGTGAGTTCCAGTTTGGACAGCTTGGTGACACCGTCCACAAGCTTGGCCACCTCGCCGCCGAAAATGTCATTGATCTCGTCATAGGTTGCGTGGGTGTCTTCCAGCGTGTCGTGCAGCAGGGCCGTCACGATGGTGTTCGTGTCCAAACGCAGGCTCGTCAGAATGCCGGCCACTTCCAGGGGATGGGCGAAGTAAGGGTCGCCCGAATGGCGCGTCTGGCTGCCATGGGCCTTCATGGCAAACACATAAGCTTTGTTGAGAAGGTCCTCGTCGGCGTTGGGGTCGTACCCCTTCACCCGGTCGACAAGTTCGTATTGGCGGATCATACATCCACCTCCTGCCGGCTGCTCGTGCAGCGGGCCGGTGCGACACGCGTCAGCGCGACACTGTCGGCTGTATGTCTGAAATGCTGGTCGGCCTTAGAGACCTTCTTGCGGCTCTGGGTCAATTTCTGGCGTTGGCGGATTGGCCGCCCGGCGGGCCGATTCTTGTTGCAGCCCGCGCAACAGCTCTTCTTCCGTCATCCTGTCCATTTGCGGCGGCGCAGTTTCTTCGCCCTGCATCAACAGCCGCATGCTGTCTTCTTCCGGCTCATCAACTTCAACATGGCGCTGCATGCTGTGGATGAAGTCTTCACGCAGTTCGTCGGATTTGATGGTCTCTTCCGCGATTTCCCGCAGCGCCACCACGGGGTTTTTGTCGTTATCGCGGTCAATGGTCAGGGCCGCACCCGCCGACATGGCACGCGCCCGCTGGCCGGCCAACAAAACCAGTTCAAACCGGTTGGGGACTTTTTCCACGCAATCTTCAACGGTGACCCGTGCCATGTGCAACTGCTCCAGCTATCTTGGATGAACCCGGTATTTAAGCGTTTCCGCGGATTTTTGCAACTGCGTTATCTATGGCTATTTGGGGTTAAAAGAGGCTTAGCCAAGCTTTTGGGGCCTTTTTTTCCGTGGCAGCGCGGCAAGAAGCGCTGCTCCGCTGCATTTTGTCACCGGATGGCGCCAGGCCGGGCAGATCTCCACCAAGGGCGCCAAGACAAATCCCCTTTCCTGCAGCCGCGGATGAGGCACGTCCGGCCCCCACCCCCCGGCAGACGAAACCGTTCGAATTCTGCGATAGCTCAGCAAATCCAGGTCGATCGAACGAGGTTCATTGCGGTACTTCCGGCGCCGGCCCAACGCGCGTTCCACCCGATGCAGCCGATCCAGCAATTGGGCCGGCCCAAGGCAGGTTTCCACTTCGATCACCATGTTTAGGAATTCGGGGTCCGCCGGATTGGGCTCGGATTCCGTCCGATACACCGATGACCGCCGCCGCACCGAAATGCCATGCCTCGGCAAGCACGCCAAGGCGGCCTGCAACATGGCCTGCGGCGATCCGGCGATCCCGGGGCGGTTGCTGCCAAGCCCGACAAAGATCATTCGGCGCCCCTGATCTCAAGAAATTGATCGGATGCCCCTACCATTGTGACGGGGTAACCCAGGCCGGACCCCTTATATGGATTCCCTGGACTGCGCACGATACCGGCCGGCAGCGCGACAACCGATCTGGTGTCGGGATAAGCCGCCCCGCCGCAAAGGAGAAGGCCCATGATTTTTTCCCCGACCGAACGCGGGGCCCTGTTCATTGATGGCGCCAATCTGTTTGCCGCGGCGCGCGCTCTGGATCTCGACATCGATTACAAGAAACTGTTGGGCTATTTCCAGCAACGGCTGATGCTGGTCCGCGCCCTCTATTACACGGCACTATCGGACGACCAAGATTATTCTCCCGTGCGCCCGTTGGTGGACTGGCTCGATTACAACGGGTTTACGGTCAAAACAAAGCCCACAAAAGAATATGTCGACCCGCATGGGCGCCGGAAACTCAAAGGCAATATCGATGTCGAACTGACCGTGGACGCGATGGAAATCCTAGACTGCGTCGATCACATCATCCTGTTTTCCGGCGATGGCGACTATCGGCGGCTGGTGGAAGCGGCTCAAAACAAGTGCTGCCGCGTGACCGTCGTATCCACGCTGAAGAGCGACCCGCCCATGATTGCCGACGAGTTGCGCCGGCAGGCGGATTTATTTCTAGAGCTGACAGAGTTGGCCAATCATATTCGCCGCAGCAATGGCGGCCCCGGTGCATCGACGAAATCCGCTCGGCTTGCCGACACCGCCGAGACCATGGCCGCGGACGGGAGTTAGAACGGTATCGCCGCAGCTTGAGTTACGGGGCCAGAACGCGTAGGCAGGTGTTTTCGTTCAGTGACGCATTCCGATCTCCGTGACCCAGACCTTTCCCCCCGAACCCCCCGCCGACTGCAGCC
>JANQMY010000228.1 GCA_028279895.1 Alphaproteobacteria bacterium | reverse complement strand
ACGTCGTGATGCAGCGTCCGCCCTTCGCGCAATGGCACCCGGATCATGGAGCGTTTAGCCGATTCCGTCGCCTTGCGTACAGCTTCCGGCACTTCCCGCGCCTTGCCATGACCGAAGCCTACGCGGCCGCGCTGATCGCCAACCACCACCAAGGCCGCGAAACCGAAGCGACGACCGCCCTTGACCACTTTGGCCACGCGGTTGATCGCCACCAGCTTATCTACAAATTCACTATCGCGTTCTTCGCGATTATCGCCTCGTGCCACGTTTCCGATCCTTAAAAGGTTAAACCGTTTTCACGCGCGGCATCCGCCAATGCCTTCACGCGTCCGTGGAACAGATAGGCCCCACGATCAAAAACCACTTTCTCGATGCCCGCCTTCGTCGCCCGTTCGGCGATGGCCTTGCCCACGGCCGCGGCCGCATCCTTGTTACCGCCATAGTTGATCTGACCGCGCAGATCCTTGTCCATGGTCGACGCGGACGCGATGGTCCGGCCTTCCACGTCGTCGATGATCTGGGCGTAGATGTTCTTCGACGAACGGAACACGGACAACCGGGGGTGACCCCGATTTGCCCTGGAGAGCGCATTCCGGACCCGCGTTTTGCGGCGATTATAGAGCTTTGTCGCTTTATCCATGTCGCGATGCCTTGCCTACTTCTTCTTGCCTTCTTTGCGGAAGATGTATTCGTCCGCATACTTCACGCCTTTGCCCTTATAGGGTTCGGGCGGCCGGTAAGAGCGGATTTTTGCCGCCACCTGACCGACTTGCTGCTTGTCGATGCCGCTAATCTTGATCTGCGTATTCTTCTCGCATTCGATCTTGATTCCATCCGGAACCGGGAACAATACGTCGTGGCTGAAGCCGAGCTGCAATTGAAGGTCTTTGCCCTTCATTTGCGCACGATAGCCGACGCCGTTGATTTCCAGCTCGCGCGTGAAGCCTTCGGACACACCGGTGATCATGTTCGCCACCAAGGTGCGGCTCATGCCCCACATGGAGCGCGCCCGTTTGGTGTCGCTGCGCGGATCGACTTTGATGCCGTCGTCACCCTGCTCGATTTTCACATCGTCAACCAGCGTGAGTTCCAGCTCTCCCTTGGAGCCTTTCGCCTTCACGTTCTGACCATTGATCGTCACGGTGACGCCGCTGGGGATCGCGATCGCCTTTTTTCCAATTCGAGACATAGCAACTGTCCTAAAATTCCGGTGTGTCGAACGCCAGCCTTAGAAGACCTGGCACAAGACCTCGCCGCCTACATTGTTGTCGCGCGCGACCGAGTCCGACATCACCCCTTTAGGCGTCGAGACGATCGCAATGCCCAGCCCGTTGCCGATACGCGGCAGATCGGACGCAGGCGAATACACCCGGCGTCCCGGCTTGGAGATCCGCTTGATTTCCTTGATCACCGGACGGCCTTCGAAATACTTCAGCGAGATTTCGATCTGGGGTTTGTTGCCCGCATGCTCCACTTCCGTGTAGCCGCGGATGAAGCCTTCCGATTCAAGAACGTCCAAAACCCGGCGGCGCAATTTCGAAGCCGGCGTATTGACCACCGATTTACCGCGCATTTGAGCGTTGCGGATTCGGGTCAGCATATCCCCCAAGGGATCGGTCATTGACATACGGTGTTCTCCTACCAGCTCGACTTGACCATGCCAGGAATTTGTCCCGACGACGCCAGCTCGCGCAAGGCAATCCGGGACATGCGCATCTTGCGGTAATAACCGCGCGGCCGGCCCGTGACCTCGCACCGATTGCGAATACGGGTGGGCGACGAATTGCGCGGTAGCTGCGCCAGCTTCAGACGTGCCGCAAAACGCTCTTCCGGTGGCAGCGACTGGTCGTCCGCGATCGCACGAAGCCGTGCCCGGCGCGACGCTGTCTGCTTCGCCATCTTCCGACGTTTCTTGTCACGTTCAATGGAACTCTTTTTTGCCACGTTGGTCCTCCTGGTGCCTTCTTCCCGGCAACACGTGCTAATTCGAAAACGGAAACTTGAAGCCGCGAAGCAGTTCCTTCGCTTCTTCGTCGGTTTCCGCCGTTGTGCAAACGACGATGTCCATGCCCCAGATTTCATCGACCTGGTCGTAATTGATTTCCGGGAACACGATGTGTTCCTTCAGTCCCATGGCGTAATTGCCACGGCCATCGAAGCTCTTGCCGTTCAGGCCCCGAAAGTCCCGAACCCGCGGCAGGGCAATCGTCACCAAACGGTCCAAAAACTCGAACATGTGATTGCGGCGCAAGGTGACCTTGGCACCGATGGGCATGTCTTCGCGCACCTTAAATGTCGCGATCGACTTTTTGGCTTTGGTGACCACCGGCTTCTGACCGGAAATCAGCGTCAACGCTTCCACGGCGGACTTCACCTTCTTGGAATCTCCGACCGCTTCGCCAACGCCCATATTCAGCACGACCTTGTCGACCTTCGGCACCTGCATCGGGTTTTCGTATTTGAACTTCTCGATCAATGCCGGACGAATGACACCCAAATATTCGGTCTTCATCCGCGGCACATAGCTGGCCTCAGACATCGATGACTTCTCCTGATGATTTGGCAAAGCGCACCTTGCGGCCATCGTCGAGGGTCTTGAACCCCACCCGTGTCGCCTCACCCGATTTCGGGTCCACATGCGCGATGTTCGAAATGTGAATAGGCGCTTCCTTGCGCACGATCCCGCCCTGCTGGCGCTGGGTTTGCGCTTGGTGCCGCTGCACGATGTTAACGCCCTGAACGATGGCACGGTTCTTTGCGGGGAAGACGCGCAGCACGTCGCCTTTCTTACCCTTATCTTTGCCGGTAAGGACGATCACCTTGTCGCCCTTTTTAATCTTTAGCTTCGTTGCCATCACAACACCTCAGGGGCCAGCGACACGATCTTCATGTGGTTCTTCGCGCGCAATTCGCGGGTCACCGGGCCAAAGATCCGTGTGCCGATCGGTTCCATTTGATTGTTCACCAACACGGCGGCATTCCGGTCGAAGCGGATGACACTGCCATCGGCGCGGCGAATGTCCTTCGCGGTCCGTACGATGACGGCTTTCAACACATCCCCCTTTTTCACGCGGCCGCGCGGGATCGCGTCTTTCACGCTGACCACAATGATGTCGCCCACGCTGGCATATTTGCGCTTGGACCCGCCAAGCACCTTGATGCACATGACACTACGCGCGCCCGAATTGTCAGCAACATCTAGTCTTGATTGCATTTGTATCATCGCTGAACCTCTACTATTGCGGGCTCACCCGGTGCGCGCCACTTCGAAACGTTGGGCGCACTCGAGATTTAACCGTCGCCAATCACTTCCCACCGTTTGGTTTTGGAAATCGGTTTGCATTCCTGAATGCGCACCACATCGCCTTCTTTCTTCGCATTGCTTTCGTCATGCGCATGATACTTCTTCGCCCGGCGCACGGTTTTCTGAAACACCGGGTGCGTGAAGCGGCGTTCGACACGGACAGTCACTGTTTTGTCCGTTTTGTCGCTGACGACGACGCCTTGAAGAATGCGTTTTGGCATCAGGTGTCTTCCTTATGAGCTTGGGGCAGCTTCTGCTGCTGCCTTTTCATTCAAAATGGTCTTGATACGCGCAATATCGCGGCGCACCGCGCGGATCCGGGCCGTGCCTTCCAGCTGACCGGTCGCCCCTTGAAAGCGCAGATTGAACTGCTCTTTCTTGAGCTTCTTCAGCTCGTCTTCGAGCTGGTCCGGCGTCATCCCTCTTACGTCACTGGCCTTCATGGCCCTGTCTCCAGTCTTGTCCGTCGTTTAGTTATCGCCGACGCGCGCGACGAAGCGCACACCGAGCGGCAGTTTGGCAGCACCCAAGCGCAGCGCCTCGCGCGCTACATCGTTCGGCACACCATCGATTTCAAACATGATCCGGCCGGGCTTCACCTTGGCCGCCCAATATTCCGGCGAGCCCTTACCCTTACCCATGCGGACTTCAGTCGGCTTCTTCGATACCGGCACGTCCGGGAAAATGCGGATCCATACGCGCCCGGCACGTTTCATATGACGGGTGATGGCACGACGCGCCGCTTCGATCTGACGCGCGGTGACGCGGGCCGGTTCCGTCGCCTTGAGCCCATAGGCGCCAAAGTTCAGCGTGGTGCCGCCTTTGGCATTACCGTGAATACGGCCCTTATGGGCTTTCCGGTATTTGGTACGTTTTGGCTGTAACATTTCTTCTTACCGAACTTCTTGTTTCATTCGCCGACGGACGATCTAAGCCGCCTCTTTGCCGCGGGGCGGACGTCCGCCTTGCGGAGGGCGGCCGCCTTCTTGTGCTTCTTGGGCACGGCGGTCTTGGGCCATCGGATCGTGTTCCAGGATTTCGCCCTTGAAGACCCAAACTTTGATGCCGCAAATGCCATAGGCCGTATACGCCGTGGCCACGCCGTAATCGATGTCGGCACGCAGCGTGTGAAGCGGCACACGGCCTTCCCGGTACCATTCCATCCGCGCGATCTCCGCCCCGTTCAGACGGCCCGCGCAATTGATCCGGATGCCTTGGGCGCCCAAGCGCATGGCGGATTGTACCGCCCGCTTCATAGCCCGGCGGAACATGACCCGGCGCTCAAGCTGTTGGGCGATGTTTTCGGCAATCAACGTGGCATCGATTTCCGGCTTGCGGATTTCAACGATGTTGAGATGCACTTCGCTTTCCGTAAGGCGCGACAACTCGGTGCGCAGCTTTTCGATGTCCGCACCCTTTTTGCCAATCACAACGCCCGGCCGCGCACTGTAAATGGTGACCCGGCATTTCTTATGGGGCCGTTCAATGACGATCTTCGCAACACCGGCCTGTTTCAGCTTCTTCTTCAGGATCTCGCGGATCTTGATGTCTTCATGCAGCAAGGAGCCATATTCATGACGGTCCGCATACCAGCGCGAATCCCATGTGCGGTTCACGCCCAGCCGCATTCCAATTGGGTTAACTTTCTGTCCCATTAGGCTGCCTCTTCTACTTCGCGGACCACGATGGTGATCTGGCTAAACGGTTTCAAAATCCGGCCGACGCGTCCGCGTGCCCGGGGCCGCCAACGCTTCATCACCAGGTTCTTGCCCACATAGGCTTGGGCGACCACCAAATCGTCCACATCCAGCGAATGGTTGTTTTCCGCATTCGCAATGGCCGACTGCAATGTCTTCCGCACGTCCTGCGCAATCCGCTTCTTCGAAAACGCAAGCTCGTCCAAAGCCGCTTGAACCTTCTTGCCCCGGATGGATTGCGCCACCAGGTTCAATTTCTGAGGGCTGACACGGATCATTCGGCCAACGGCAAAGGCCTCATTCTCCGCGACGCGACGTGGTGCTGGTTTCTTCCCCATCGTCTACTTCCTTTTGGCCTTCTTGTCGGCGGCATGGCCGTAATAGGTGCGGCTCGGTGAAAATTCGCCGAGCTTGTGGCCCACCATGTCTTCCGTGACCAGCACCGGAATAAATTTCTGTCCGTTGTGCACCCCGAAGGTCAGGCCAACGAATTGCGGCAGGATGGTCGACCGCCGGCTCCAGGTTTTGATCACTTCTTTGCGGCCCGACGAACGGCTGGCCTCTGCTTTCTTAAGCAGATAGCCATCGACAAACGGACCTTTCCAGACTGAACGCGCCATGTTTTATCCTCAGCGTTTCTTCTTCAGGTGGCGGCTGCGCACGATGTATTTCGTGGTGGCTTTGTTGCGCCGGGTGCGGTGGCCCTTGGTGCTGACACCCCAGGGCGTCACCGGATGGCGGCCACCGGAGGTCCGGCCTTCACCGCCGCCATGGGGGTGATCGATCGGGTTC
>JANQMY010000215.1 GCA_028279895.1 Alphaproteobacteria bacterium | reverse complement strand
GCCGCATCGCTGACCCGCCCGGCACGATTACACATACGATCCGTGGCGCGGGCCCGGCCTCCTCCGCATTCCTGAGCTTAGCGCCGGGCGACAGATTTGGCCTGCGCGGCCCGTTTGGCCGCGGTTGGCCCATGACGCAAACCCAGGGCAAAGACGTCATCGTCGTTGCTGGCGGGCTGGGCCTGGCACCTTTACGCCCGGCGATCGAACAGCTGGTAGCGCGCGCCGATGGGAAGCGAAAAGTATTTGTCGCCTACGGGACGCGCACACCGGATACAATGATCTATCAGGATGACGTAGACCGCTGGTCTGCGGCGCCGCACGCAACTGTCCTCACCACTGTCGATCAAGCCCCCTCCGGCTGGCACGGGGCGGTGGGCGTTGTCACGGGGCTGTTTCCGCAAATCGATTTCCCCTTCGAGTCCGCGGTCGCCCTGATCTGCGGACCCGAAGTGATGATGCGCGCCTCCGCATCGGGCCTGTTGGATTTGGGCGTTTCGCCCAGCCGGTTGTTCCTCTCCCTCGAGCGCAACATGAAATGCGCCACCGGGTTTTGCGGCCACTGCCAATTCGGCCCTCATTTTCTGTGCAAAGATGGGCCCGTCTTCGCCTACCCGGAAGTTGAGCGCATCTTAGCGGAAAGGGAGATTTAGTATGGGCGACAAACCGAAATTGGCGGTTTGGAAATTCGCCTCGTGCGACGGATGTCAGCTGAGCCTGCTCGACTGCGAAGACGAGCTGCTGGCGGTGGCCGGTGCGATCGACATTGCCTATTTTCCGGAAGCCACCAAGCGGCACATCGCCGGTCCCTACCATCTCTCTTTGGTGGAAGGATCGATCGCGTCTCACGCCGATATGCTTCGTATACAGCAGGTGCGGGAAGAATCCGATTTCCTGGTCACGATCGGCGCCTGCGCCACCTCCGGCGGCATCCAAGCGCTGCGTAACTACCGCGACGCCGGTGACATGGCGGCAACAGTCTATGCCCACCCCGACTATATCGACAGTTTGGAGACCAGTACGCCCATTGCCGAACACGTAAAGGTCGATTTCGAGTTGCGGGGATGCCCGATCAGCAAGAGCCAGTTGCTCGAAACCATCTCGGCATTCTTGCAACGGCGCCAGCCCGCCATCCGTACCGAGAGCGTTTGTATGGAATGCAAACGGTGCCAAACAAGCTGCATTATGGTCTCCGAGGGTATTCCTTGTCTCGGGCCCATCACCCAAGCCGGATGCGGCGCGATTTGCCCCGCCTATAAGCGCGGCTGTTATGGCTGTTTCGGACCCGCTGAGTCGGTCAACGCATCTGCCTTGATGGCCGAATGGCAAAAACTGGGCATGGACGATGCGCAGATTGCGCGGGCGCTGCAGACATTCAACGCCAATGCTCCGGATTTTCGAAAGGCGGCGGAAGCTCATGACGACACGCACCATTAAGGTCGACTATCTCGCCCGTGTCGAAGGTGAAAGCTCCCTTTCCCTGAAGATCCATAACGGCGTCGTCGAACATGCGCGGCTGAGCATTTTCGAACCCCCGCGCTTTTTTGAAGCGCTGCTGCAGGGCCGGCGCTTCGAGGAAGCACCGGACATTACCGCTCGCATTTGCGGCATTTGTCCGGTGGCCTATCAAATGAGCGCGGTCCATGCCATGGAACATGCAGCGGGCGTTACCCTGCCCGCAGCCTTAAGGGACCTCCGGCGCCTCCTCTATTGCGGCGAATGGATCGAAAGCCATGTACTGCACATTCACATGCTTCACGCGCCCGATTTTTTGGGCTTCGACGATGCCATCGAAATGGCGCAGCACCACCGCAGAGAGTTTGACCGCGGGTTGCGCTTGAAGAAAATTGGCAACGAAATTATCCGCTTGTTGGGCGGCCGGGAAATCCACCCCATCAACGTGAAAGTGGGCGGGTTTTATCGGGTGCCCAATAAGGAAGAATTCGAAGAGCTTAAGGCCGACCTGCAATGGGCCATAGAAGCCGCCTATGATGTGGTGAAATGGGCGGCCGCGTTGCCCATCCCCACGCTTCAGCGCAGTTACGAATTCGTGGCGCTCGGCGGCACTCACCAATATCCCCTGAACGAAGGGCACATCGTGTCGTCCAAGGGGCTGGACATCCCGGCAACCGAGTTCGAACATCACTTCGAAGAATATCAAGTGCCGGATTCGACCGCGCTGTATGCCCGCACCAAAGCCGGGTCCAGCTATTTCGTCGGTCCGCTGGCGCGGTTCAATCTCAACAAAGACAAGCTGACGCCGCTCGCCAGACAAGCGACCCGAGAAGTAGGATTGGAAAACGGCTGCAGCAACCCGTTTCAAAGCATTGTTGTGCGGAGCATCGAAGTGCTGTTCGCCTTTGAAGAAGCACTGCACTTGGTTGAGAAATACACAAAGCCCGATCGGCCGTCCGTTGATGTACTTCCCAAAAACGCCACGGGTATGGCGGCAACCGAAGCACCCCGGGGATTGCTGTATCACAAATACGAAGTTGATGGGGATGGTTTGATCAAGACCGCCCAGATTGTTCCGCCCACGTCGCAAAACCAAACGGTCATCGAAGAGGATTTACGCGCCGTCGCGACCGAGTATATGGACCTGCCGGATCGCGACCTGCAATGGCGCTGCGAGAAATCCGTTCGAAACTTCGACCCTTGCATTTCCTGTTCCGCCCATTTTCTCACCTTGAACGTGGACCGGGGGGAGTCATGACAACGCCCGCAACAAAAGGCGCCGCCGAAAACCGGACCTGCGTGATTGCCCTTGGCAACCCGGACAGAGGTGACGACGGTGCCGCACAAGCCGTGATCGACCGGCTGGCCCAACATTCTCTGGCCGCCGATCTGATAAGCTGTCAGGGCGACAGCATGACCCTTCTGAATTTCTGGCAAGACTATGCGCGTGTGATCGTGATCGACGTACTGGCGCCCGGCAGCACACCGGGAACCGTTCGTCATCACACCGTTTCCGATCGGCTGTTCGACGACTTGCCTCAAGCGCCGTCTTCCCATTTGGCAAGCCTGCCCGAAGCATGGCGCCTGGCAAAGGCGCTTGACCGCCTCCCCGAATGCCTTCTGCTTATCACCATTGAGGGGGCGTCGTTTAGCATCGGCACCCCTCTATCGCCCTCGGTAGCCCAGGCCGTGCCCAAAGCGGCCGACGAAGTGACTCGTTTGGTCAGCCAATTCACAGGGAAGGAGAAGGTCGATGCATGAAGCCGGCCTGCTGAAGGACCTTGTGGCGCGCATTCGGGACGTGGCCGCCACGGAGGGGGTTGAGCGGGTCGCGCGCGTATCCGTGTGGTTGGGTGCGTTGAGCCATATGTCGCCGGAGCACTTTCGCGACCATTATAACATCGAAGCGCGCGGATCACCCGGTGAGGGCGCAGAGCTTGACATTGAATTGTCCGAAGACCCGATGCATCCGAATGCCCAAGGCATCTTGCTCAAAAGCGTCGAGATATCCGTATAAGGAATAGCGGCCCATGCCGTCTGCAGTTGAAAGGCTTGAGATCGACATTGAGGGAACGGTGCAGGGCGTCGGCTTCCGGCCTTTTGTTGCCCGGCTGGCTGCGGAACTGGGCATCGCAGGCCGTGTGGCCAATTCGGGCAGCGGTGTCCGCTTGGAGGCGGAAGCAAGCCCCCGCGCATTGGACTCATTCGTGGCACGGCTCAGAGAACTCCCGCCCCGTCATGCAAAGATCACCCGACTCACCTGCCAAACCATGCAGCCTTGCGGAGACCGGGGCTTCACGATTCACCCTTCGCCCGCAACGCCGACGGCACGCGCTGACATTACACCGGACTTGGCGACGTGTCCGGACTGCCTGGCCGACATGCGCAATCCGGCAAATCGGCGCTACGCCTACCCGTTCATAAATTGCACCGCTTGCGGCCCCCGCTACACCATTCTTGAAAACCTGCCATATGACCGGCCAAACACCACGATGGCAGCCTTCGAACAATGTCCGGCATGCAAAGCGGAGTACCTCAACCCAAACGACCGGCGCTTTCATGCACAACCCAATGCCTGCCCCGACTGCGGCCCGCAGCTCGCATTCCAGTCCTTTGCGGACACCCATCCTCTGCAGGGTCATGACGCCTTAAACCATGCCGTCGCCCGGCTACAGGCCGGCGACATCGTCGCCGTGAAAGGATTGGGTGGATATCACCTGCTGTGCGACGCGACCAGAAACGAAACAGTCACGTCTCTGCGTCGGCGGAAACATCGCGACGCTAAACCCTTCGCTGTCATGTTCCCTGATGTGGCCGACATTCGCCTTTATACCGCCCCAACAGCAACCGAAGAAACGTTGCTGCAAAGTCCGGCCGCCCCCATCGTCATTCTGCCTAAATGGTCCGATGGAGCGGCGCCGGGCTTGGCAGAAGAGGTCGCGCCGCGCAGCCCCAATCTGGGCGCCATATTGCCCTACACCCCCTTGCACCATTTACTGATGGACCGGCTGTCCCGTCCATTGGTAGCCACAAGCGCCAATGTATCGGGCGATCCCATCGTTACCGAATTTGACGATGCGTTGACGCGTCTGCACGGCATTGCCGACGGTATCCTGCGCCACGACCGGCCCATTGCGCGGCCGGTGGAGGATTCGGTTCTGCGCCTCATGGCCGGTCACCCAACACTATTGCGTT
>JANQMY010000199.1 GCA_028279895.1 Alphaproteobacteria bacterium | reverse complement strand
ATCGCCGTCTCCGCCGTCATGCGAAAAATTATCGTCATAATCAATGCGCGACTCGCACATAAACAAATGAGTTGATGACCGGAGTGGGCGGCTGCCGTTCCTTTCCGCAAGAGGCTAACCTGCCCGATTTGTAGAACCGGCGGTGTGCCCCGTGAAAAGTTACGGGCGCGGGCCCGCTTAAGACCGCAATTCAGAGACAGCACTGAACAGTTGCGTTACACTTTCCCAAAAGTTGAGGGAGAAGTGTCATGCCCGATCCGTCGCCTACGGACGAATTACCCCTTGCCGGGATAAGAGTGCTCGAGTTCGGCCAGATGATCGCGCTTCCCGCGGCGACCCATTTGCTGGGAAGCTACGGGGCGGAGGTCATCAAGGTGGAAGATGTGGGGCCGGGCGACGGTTTGCGCTATTTCGGCAGTCAAAAGAACGGCATGAGCGGCTGGTTTATCAGTGCCAACAATGGGAAACGCTCCATTGCCCTGGACATGAAATCCGACGAAGGGCAGGAGATCATTTGGCGCTTGATCGATGGGGCCGACGTGTTTGCCGAAGGCTTTCGGGCCGGGGTGATGGATCGGCTTGGGTTCGGCTATGAAGCGGTGTCGAGGCGCAACCCGAAGATCGTTTATTGTTCGTCTTCGGGCTTCGGCCCCAGCGGTCCGTATGCGGAGCGCCCTGTCTATGACCCACTGATTCAGGCAATGGCCGGGTGGGCCGGCATTCAGGAGCAAGACGGGCGGCCCACGCTGGTGCGGGGCATGGTGGCTGACAAGGTGGGCGCCTATACCAATGTACAGGCCATTATGGCGGCGCTCATCAAGCGGGGGCGCACGGGCGAGGGGTCTCACGTCCAAGTGAGCATGTTGGAAGCCAGCCTGCAGTTCAATTGGTCTGACGTGATGATGGATTCTACCTTGCTCGACGACGATGCGGAGCATCGCCCCAACATGCTCAAAACCTATCGGCTGTATCAGTGCAGCGACGGCTGGGTCAGCATTGCGGCCAGCACGGACCAGCAATGGAAATCCATGTGTGAAGGGCTCGACCGCATGGATTGCTATGCGGAAGAACGGTTTCACACATCCGCTGGGCGCGGGGCGGCGCTGGCGGCGTTTTTCGAACTGATGGATTCCATGGTCATCAACTTTACGGTGGACGAAGTGGTGGACCGCTTGCACAAGGCCGATGTGCCGGTCGCCCCAGTGCTCGACCCTCAGCAGGTTTATGCCGATAAGCAAGTGGTGGCCGCGGGCCTGGTTGAGGAGTTCAATCACCCCGTGACGGGCCGGGTGCGTCAGCCGCGTGCCGCCAGCGGATATTTCGGGCTTCGTTGGGAGCGTGGCCCGGCGCCGCGTCACGGCGAACATACACGAAAGATTCTCGAGGAGCTTGGCTTTGAGAAAGACCGCATCGACTCCCTGGTCTCCGCCAAATCAGTCAAACAAGCCAAATAGGGCCCCCTCATGAAAATCGGGATTACCACCTTCGACACGGACCGGGCGCTGCACCCGGTGGACCTGGCGCGCGCCGTAGAAGAACGCGGCTTCGACGCGCTCTATCTGCCGGAACACAGCCACATTCCCGTCTCCCGGAAAACTGTCTGGCCCGGGTCGCGGCCCGGCAAGAACGATCCGCTGCCGGACTATTATCATCACCTGCACGATCAGATCGTGGCGCTTTCCATGGCCGGTGCCGTAACCGAACGGATCCAATTGGGCACGTCGGTTACACTGTTGCCGCAACATGACCCCATCTGGCTGGCAAAGCAGATTGCCTCGCTCGATTTTCTGACCGGTGGACGTGTGGTCCTTGGGGTTGGGTATGGCTGGAACAAAGAACAGGGCGAAGGCCATGGCGTCGCGTTCAAAACGCGGCGGGACCGCTTCGAAGAATATCTGGCCGTCATGAAGTCTCTTTGGACGGAAGAAGAGGCGCGCTTTGACGGCAAATATGTACAGCTTGAACCGTCCTGGGCGCATCCCAAGCCGGCGCAGAAGGGCGGGCCGCCCATCATCGTCGGCGGCATGGGGCCGCGCACCTATGACGCCATTGCCCGCTGCGCCGATGGCTGGATGCCCATAACGGCCCGCGGTTCGGTTCAGGAGCGCTTAGCCCCCCTCGCAGAGGCTTTCGAACGTCACGGCCGGGACCCGGCAACGATCCGGATCGTCATTGCCGGTGCCCCCACCGATCCTGAGAAGCTGCAAAATCTGGCTGCGGAAGGGGTGGATACCGCCTTGCTGACCATTTGGACGGAAGACCCGGATGAGATGCTGAAGACACTCGATGAATTTGCGGCCGTTAAAGATAAGGCGCGCGGTTAAACCATTTCATCGCGTTGTTTGAGGGCGATCATCCGACTCAATTTACACCCACTTGCGCCTTCAACGCATTCCTCATGGCACTGAGGATTTCGTCCACATCTTTCTCGTCTTTGGTCACCCGGTACACCAAAGCGGCATAATTGACAAAGGCAAGAACGGTGAGAGCGGCTGTCTGCCCCTTCGGTTTTCCGAGGGCATCGCTGAATGCCCCGGCAATGGAGTCGAGTTCGCGGCGGCGTGCATCTGCCATGGCCGCATTGAGGGCCTTATCGTCGGTTGTCCCTTGGGCCAACATGCTAACGAAGGACAATGTGCTCGAAGGCTGGGTCGTCACCAGAGATTTGACGCCCGCGACAATCAAATCGAGCTGCTTGGCCGGCTCGCCGGATGCGGAAAGCACTGAGTCCTGAAGCTGCGCTGCATAGCCCGCACTCGTGTTTTCGACAACGGCCCGCATGAGGCCCGCCTTATCGCCAAAATGCCAATAAAGGGATGTGGGCGCGATGCCGACGCGTTTGCAGATCGAAGAAATGCTGAGGCCGGCATAGCCGTTTTCCTGAAACAGACTGGTGGCCGCCGCCAGAATGCGCTCGCGGTTTGTCGGCTCTCCTTCGGCTTTCGTTTTTCTGTTGGGTCTTGAAGTTTTCATCTTAAGTATGTAAGTAACGATCATTACATAAAATATCAAGCAGAAAATTTTAGGAAAAGGACAGGACATGGGCGGTTTCACGCAGCTTTATCGAATGGCGCGGGCGATTGCGCCACTCGCATTGATCGCCGGGTTTTGTTGGCTTCTGCTGGAAATTTTCAACGCGGCAGGCGGCGTGGCGGCGATCCGGTCGGCCTATGGCGACCGCGCCGCTGCCGTTCTTTTCCTGATTTTGATGGTTCCGCCCGTGCCCAGCGAACCTCTGGCGGCGGCAATCGCATCGCTCCAGGGATTTTCAATGGGCGTGGCCCTTTACTGGACCGCTTTGGTAGCCCGCTCCGCGATCGAGTATGGCGGCGCTCGCTACTTCTTGTCCGACTCCGCGTCGCGCGCAGATTATTCGAAACTTCCCCGTCGGCTCCAAAACCTGCCGCTGCATCATCCGGTGTTCCTCGTTTCGGGCCGGTGGGCGCCCCTTGGCAACCACATTGTCAGTGTGGCCGCCGGTGTCGCGCGGGTGCGGATTGGGCGCTTCATCCTCTGCACGGCCCTTGGCACGTTGCCGCTGGCGATATTGATTCCGGCTGTCGCGACGGGCGTGGTGTGGGCTTATGGCTAATCGCAAACGCCGGCTGACGGCACGAAACCACCAAGAAGCATATGATCTGTGGGCGTCTCATTTCGACGACCCAGCCTTGATGACAAATCGGGACGAAAAGGCAACGGCCAAAAAAAAGGGGCGGATTGCCGAACGGTTGCCCCTGACCCGCGAAAGCCGCGTTCTCGATGTGGGGCCTGGGGACGGCGCGCTTTTTCGTTTGATCGCCCCGCGGGTGGGGGAATGCTGCGGCGTCGATCCCAGTCAGGCGGCCATCGACAAGCTGCGCGGCCTCCTTCGAGATATGGACAATGTCGAGTTTGTACTCGGCTCGGCGCCAAGCATTCCTTACAAGGATGAAATGTTCGATGTGGTCGTGATCAATTCAGTGCTGCACATGTTCGATTCACGCCAAGATATCGTTGATGCGATGCGCGAGCTCGTGCGGGTGGTGAAACCCAGCGGCGTGATTTATGTGGGCGAATTACCGTTCCGAAGCGAACTCAGCAAGGGCGTCCTGCCGCATCTTGGGCGTAAGCTTTACGAATATGGCCCTGGCGCTTTAATGCGTTTGCTGTGGACGATCTACATTAAGCCCTTGCTGCGGCGGGAACCCATGCTTACCTATCCCACCGGAAATCTGCATGTGCCGAAAGAAGAGTTCGAAGTGTTATGTGCCCAACTGGGTTTTCGCATTCGGGTATGGCGCCACGAGGAGTTTCGCCGTCCGTCTCTTACCCGCAACGATTACCTGTTGTCCGGCTAGGGATCGTACCGGCGGATGACGGAAAAGGAGACGCCGGTGTGGCTCTTATGCGGCATTGAACCCGTTCACCATCACGGTATTCCCGTCGGACGCCGAGAAACGATGCTGCGCTAACGCCTGATAGTCGTCCGACCGGTACCAAGCCAGCGCCTCTTCCTTGGATGGAAACTCAACCAGTACAGTGCGCGTGCAGGGCCATTCCCCCTCAAGCACATCCGGCTTTTCATCGACGGCAAGCATCTTGCCTTTGAAGCGTTGGAAGATCTCCATAAAGCCGTCTTCATAGGCACTGTAGGCGGTGCGGTCGGTGATAGAGATTTGGGCAATCAAATAAGCGGACATGACGTCATCCTTTCAAATGGAGAACGGTGTGGGCCGAGCGGCATACGGTTACGCTTTTGTTAATTGGTCCGGAAAGTGACGCGCATTGCAAGCATCGCTTCCGCTCGGCTTTGTCGAGGCGCAAGACAAGACATCCATTTGCGATTTCCGTTGCTATTTCCACTCAATTGTGGTCTATCGGGCGTCGCAGGCACCGCGCGTAGACATCGATTTAGTCGTAGGCGTGGCCTCAACAGAGCATCGACCTTATTTTGATCGTTGCCATATATGGCGCCAAAAGGCGCTCACCCCCGGCAGCTGGTCTACGCAAGCTCCCCTAAATTAGGACCTCTCGTCCCCGGCACACCTTATGTAACGTATGTGCTTGAGGCGAATTGAACGTTATTTCATTGAAACAATTTGACGACCTCGGCCTTGCCGAGCCCATCCTTCGGGCCATTCGAGCCGAAGGATACACTACGCCCACTCCGATCCAGGAGGGGATTATCCCGATCATGTCGCAAGGTGGCGACGTGGTGGGCATCGCTCAGACAGGCACCGGTAAAACGGCGGCCTTCGTGCTGCCTTTGCTGCAGCGCCTTAGCGAGCAAAAGTCAAAACCGCAGGCGACGGCTTGCCGCTTCTTAGTGTTGGCGCCCACCCGCGAACTGGCTGCGCAGATCGACAAGCAAGTGCGCATCTATGGCCGGTTTCTGAACCTCAAAACCGCGATCATTGTGGGCGGCGTGAAGCCCGGCCCGCAAATCCGCGCCCTTAAGCCCGGCGTCGACATCGTCATCGCGACACCTGGGCGGTTAGAAGACCATTTGTCGACGGGCGCTGTGCGTCTCGACCGGGTCGAGACGGTCGTCTTGGATGAAGCCGATCAAATGCTCGATCTGGGTTTCATGCCGGCGATCCGCCGTTTGATGGCCAAGCTGCCGCCAAGCCGCCAGACCGTGCTGCTGTCGGCAACCATGCCCAAACAGATTCGCCGGTTGGCGGACGACTTCCTTACCGATCCCGGGGAAATCTCCGTCGCTCCGGCGGCAAAACCGATTGACCGGATCGATCAGCACATGATGTTGGTCGCCCGCGCCGACAAGCGTGCCGCTTTGTTGGAAGTGGTTGGCGTTTCGAATGTTGATCGCGCGATCGTCTTTACCCGGACCAAGCGCGGCGCCGACCGTGTGTGCCAACACCTGAAGAAGGCGGGGCACAAGGCAGCCGCGATCCACGGCAATCGAAGTCAGGGCCAGCGGGACCGCGCCTTGGCCGATTTCAAAAAAGGCCGGATCACCATGTTGGTTGCAACCGATATTGCCGCCCGCGGCATCGACATTGACGATGTGTCTCATGTGATCAATTACGAGCTGCCGAACGTGCCCGAAGCATATGTCCACCGTATCGGCCGAACGGCGCGGGCAGGGAAGAGCGGCGTTGCCATTTCATTCTGCGATCCGTCGGAACGCAAGCAATTGCGCGATATCGAACGCTTAATCGGGCGGGCGCTTATGAGCGACGAAGACCGTAAAGTCCTCGAAACAGCGGTTGTGCCGGAGGCGCCGCCGCGCAAGAAGCGCGTGCGCGCCCAGGTGAAGCCCTGGCCGGGCAATGGCGACGGTTCCCGAAAACCGAAACGCGCGAAGCCCAAATCCGGTGCGCGGAAAACAGCCGCGAAACGCAAATCTCAGAAACAAAGAAACGCGCCCTCGCGACGAGATCGGGTCTCTGCGTGACACCCCCAAATTAAAGAAAGTCACGCAAGCAAAACCAGCCGGGTGGGAAAGGCCCACTTGACGACAAACGAAAGGACTAAATGATGGCAAGCGGATCCGTAAAATGGTTCAACCCGACAAAGGGCTTCGGCTTCATTCAACCGGACGAAGGCGGCAATGATGTTTTTGTACATATCAGTGCGGTGGAACGCGCGGGCATGTCGACGCTCAATGAAGGGCAGAAGGTTTCCTATGAAATCGAAGTCGATGAGCGGCGCGGAAAGTCTTCGGCCGTGAATCTTCAGGCTCTGTAGCGGCCGATGAAAAGGGCCGGTCTCCGCGCGACAACCACGATTTGGTTGGCCGCGTTCCTATCTCTTGGCGCTGCCATGTCCGTAGCGCTGGCACAGACAGGGACCGGGACCGTGCCGGAAAACGCCCATCCCACGCGCTTTGGGAGCGGATGGGAATGTAACGATGGTTTTCGGGAGGAGGAGGGTGCTTGTGCGCCTATCCTCGTCCCGGAAAACGCTTATGCCACCAATACAAGCTTCGGCCCTGGTTGGTCCTGCAAGCGCGGCTTTCGTATTCAAGACGAAGCGTGCATTGTCATCTCGGTGCCCGATAATGCGTATCTCGACTCTTTCGGGGATCGTTGGAAATGTGATCGCGGGTTCAAGCGCAGTGGAAACCGCTGTGCTGAAATCTTGATTCCTGAGAATGGGTATCTAGAAGCATCGGGTGATCGTTGGGCGTGCGATCGGGGCTTTCGTCGCACGAACACCGCATGTAAACTCATTGTGGTACCTGAAAATGCATTCTTGACGGATGCTGCATTTGGACCGGGATGGAAATGCGACCGCGGATTTCGCGTGACAAACGGATCATGTGCAGCAATTCAATTGCCGCAAAACGCTCATTTGGATTACACCGGCAATGATTGGGAATGCAGCCCGCCCTACCAAAAACAGGGTCGCGATTGTGTTCTGAATTGACGAAGCCCTGGGCGTTACCCCAATTCAAGTGCTTCTACAAACACCACATTACCGTGAGAGCCGGCAAAGCGGTGCTTGCAGATCTTCTGGTATCCGTCGGAATGGTACCATTCCTTGGCCTTGTCCATAGACGGGAACTCCAGCAACACGGTGCGTTTGTGCGGCCACTCGCCTTCTTGCACGTCCGGGTCCTGATCGACCGCCAGGATCTTGCCGCCATATTGTGAAAACACCTCCATGAAGCCGGCTTCGTATTTGCCGAATTCTTCCTGGTCCGTCACGGTGAGTTGGGCGATCAGATAAGCGGTCATGGTGTGTCCTTTTGGGGTTAGCGTTGTTCGTTGTGTCCCGGGGGCGTGGTTAGATGGCTTTAAACACCTCGGCCCAGTCTTCAATGGCCTCCTCGGCGCCATGCACAAGCTGCACGGTGACCTGGCCGTAGCCCGCATCTTTTAGTGTGCGCAAATTGGTGACCAGTTCGTCCTTGGTGCCACTGAAAGACGTGGCACGCGCCAATTCCGGCGTAATGTGCGTTTCTTCGGGGCGTACAAACATGAGGTGCCCGCGATGGTTCGTCAGATATTTGGCATCGGCGGGCTCGTAGGTGTCGTGTACCTTCATGTATTCCTTGAATACCTCGTTGAGGGGGCCGTCGGGTGCCAGGCCGCCCATGGGGCCGAACTCGTCCGCCATATTGTGGAAAACCGTCGACGCCGACACGCCGGCCTGCGCCATGAGCCGTCGGCCATCGATCTGTTTGTCGCCGGTCAGCACGGCACCCAAAATAAACAGGCATGAGGATTTACTGTCCGGGTCGATGCCTTCCGCGCGCCAGGTATCGCGCATCGCCTCCAAGCTTTCGACAGCGCCCCGCATGGTGCTGAAATTGATCCAATTGGCATTCAGCTCCGCCGCCATTTTGCGGGATTTGGGGCCGAATGCCGAAATCCAGGTGGGGATGTCGTCTTCGATGTTAATGAGCCCCAGATCCGGGTTCAGAAATGCGATCTTGCGGTCTTTGCCTTCGAAGTCCCAATCAACGGTTTCCCCACGGATCAATTTCTGCACCCGCTCCACATAGGTTTTGGTGCGCTTCAAGGGAATGGCGTTGAGGCCCATGGTGCGCCGCGCGGTAAAACCCGTGCCCACACCGAAATCGATACGGCCCGGGGCTATCTTGTTGAGCGTGACCAGCGCATTGGCCGTCACCGGCTCGATGCGGTTGGACGGCACCAACACCCCGGTGCCCAGGCGGATGCGGCTTGTCTTGCTGGCCGCGAGCCCCATGCAAATGAAGGCATCCGGGTTCAGCAATTGGGTGTCGTAAAACCAGGCGGCGTGAAAACCCAGTTCCTCGGCGCGTTGTACCCAACGCCAAGAGTCCACCTCGGTGGCTAGTGCAATGCTGAATTTCATGGGCCTGGTTTCCTCGCGCTGTTTTCGTTTCAGCTTTGAGGTTTTTGAGCTCAAAGTCCAGGCGGAAAATCCTACACGGTGGTTCGCGCTCGTTAGCCCTCGATGGACTTGTGGCCCCAGATGCTTGGCGTTTCCAGATGGCTCACCTGCCAGGTGTCGTCATCCACGTGGCGGCCGCCCCAACCGAATTCCACTTCGAAGCCCGACGGCGTGTAGGAATAGAACGAAATCATCAGATCGTTGGAATGTTTGCCAAGGGTGGTGGCTTGTGTGACGCCGCATGCTTTGACACGGTCGAGGGCATATCCCACATCGTCCAGCGACAAGGTCTCGATCATGAAATGATGCAGCCGTTTCGGGGCGGGCACCGGGGCCAGCGCAAGCGTGTGATGGCGCGGATTGCAGTGCAGAAACTCCAGCCGCAACACCATGTCGGGCGCAACTTTCATGTCGATGGTGTCGGAGCGGCGGAAGCCCAGCACCTCTTTGTAGAAGGCGGACACGGCCTCATGCTTATCGGATGCCAGCACGATGTGGCCGGCGCCCTGATCGCCGGTCAAAAATCCCGATACCCCGGCCGGGGAGCGGAAGGGCTGTTCCGGGCGTTCGGTCGGCCCCACAAACACTTCCACTTGAAGCCCGGCGGGATCGTCGAAGACCAAAAGTTCTTGCACTTCGCGCTGCGCGCAGAGGTCGTCGTCGCCGCGTTGATGGGCAATGTCCCGTTCGCTCAAAGTGTGCTGTAAGCGCTCCAAGGCTTCCCGGTTGGCCGCTTCGAAACCGGCAAAGGCGATGTCGTCCTTATCGCCGTGTTCCGTCATGAAGCGCCAGGCTCGATTGTCCATGCGGTATTTGCGCCGGCTTTCGTCGGACTCCCCCCGCACTCTGCGCACTACTGTCCGGTTAAAGTTATTGGACATTGCGCATGACGTTGATTCTACTTGGTTTCAGACGTGTAGCAGCGTTTGAGACACAAGACGGAGACAAC
>JANQMY010000173.1 GCA_028279895.1 Alphaproteobacteria bacterium | reverse complement strand
CCGCCGACGACCCCCCCACGTCCGACGCTGCAGCGCCAGCGCCTGAAGGGGCGGAGGCGCCGCCCGAAACGGACGCCGTAGATGCAGGCGCTGCGGGTCCGTCGCCGGAGGAAGAAAACGCAGCGCTCAAAGACCGGTTGTTGCGCACCATGGCCGAGCTGGAAAACACGCGCCGCCGGGCCGAAAAGGAACGGACCGAGGCCTCGGTGTTCGGCATTACCAAATTCGCGCGCGACATGTTGTCGGTGGCCGACAATCTGCGCCGCGCCATCGATGCGGTGCCCGCCGAAACGCGCGAGACCGACGAAGCGGTGCAGAACCTGCTGAGCGGGGTCGAACTGACGGAAAAGGAATTGCTCGCAGGGCTCGACAAAAACGGCGTGAAGCAGATCGACCCCAAGGGCGAAAAGTTCAATGCCCATTTCCATCAGGCCATGGCGGAAGTGCCGGGCAGCGGCCAGCCCGCCGGCACCGTGGTCGATGTGGTGCAAACCGGCTACATGATCGGCGAGCGCTTATTGCGCCCGGCCATGGTCACCGTGGCGAAGGGCGGCGGCGCCGACGGCGACGGCCCCGGCAGCACGGTGGATACCACGGCCTGAGCCGGTTTCCCCAAAACCCGCGGCTTCCTCACCAGAAAAAGTCCTGTTAGGCTTTGCACAGATCGGTTGAAACGGTCGATCTGTTTAAACCAACGGTGGGGGGCGGCCGAAAAGGCGCGCTGGTCGGGGGACATGAAGTTTCGACAGTTTTGCGCATTGCTGCCCGTGCTGTTGATCGCCGCCGGATGTGCGGCCGTCTCGGAAGACGAATGCCGGTCTCAGAATTGGGTGCAGATCGGCTATGATGCCGGCGTGGTCGGCAAGACCGCCGATTTCGTCGACAATGTACAACGCCAATGCGCGTCCTACGGCATCGACGCCAATATGGCCGAGCTGCGCGGTGGATACCGCAACGGTCTGCGCTATTACTGCGCCAATCTGGATGCCTATGAGCTGGGCGTTTCCGGGGGCTATTACTACGGCGTGTGCTCCAGCCCGAGAATTGCCCGCGATTGGGAGCGGGGCCGCGAGGTCTATCGAGAGCGGTTGGCCCGGGAATCCCGGCAGCGCCGTATCCGGGATCTGAACGAAGAAATCGAAGATCTGGAGACCGTTCTGATCGACCCCAATTCGTCCCAGGCCCAGCGGGAGCACGCCCGCAGCCGGCTGGTCAAGCTCCGCCGGGAACGCGACGACCTGTATTACCAAGACCGATGGTAATAGGCGCCGACGCCCCCAACATCGGGTCCGAAGGGTCATGGTCAGCGTATGCTCGCTTGGCTTTCTTCGCGTCGCGCACGGCGTAACAATAGACGCAGCCATGGGGACACGTATCGTAGGCACCGATGTCTCGCGATTGGGCACACAAACAGCCCGGCCGGTTGCCACGTTCAGGCGCTTGAACCGGGTGCCCCGCCACTGCCGATAAGCGGTCGGCATCGATACAGCGGGCGCCGGCGACCCCTTCCACCAGCAGATCGGGCTGGGCACACAGGGTCAGCCGAATGCCGTGGTCCGCACCAATATCCCGCAAACGGATCAACAGGGCCTGTTTTTCATCCGCCGGCGGATCGCGCCAGTCAAAGCCGTCCGCACCCGCCGCGACCAGCCCATCGAGGCGCCGTTTGGTCTTGGCATAGGCGGTGGCAAAGGACACGACGCATTCATCCACCATGCCCGCAAGGGCCTGCGCGAGGGCCGCAAATCGGGCCAGGTGATCCTGCGGACCGGTCACGGAAGAAAAGACGATGGGATCATAGCGCCAGACGACCCGGCCGGGCCCATAGGCCGCCACTAAGTGTTCGACCTGGGCCACCGCCTCGTCCATGGCGATGGTGGAGGTTTCCAGCAGACGCGGATAGCCGGTGATCGTCATCTGCAGGACGAAGGGCGTGCCCTGCCGGTCGACCGCCGCCAGATTGTCCAAAAACGGGCGAAAATTGCGGCTCCAGAACACGAATCCCAGCACATCTTCGGGCGCCAACGACACCCGGTACGGCTTGTTGCCATAGGGATTGCGCACAAGAACGCCGCCTGCCTTCAGCCTCTCGGCGAACCAACGCCCGTAAAAAGCGGGGATGTCGGTTCGGTAGGACGCGGACACGATAAGCGGCGCGGTCATGGCAGGATGTCCCTCGGTGGTAAGACGTGGTTAAGAAAATGATTGCGTCCGGCGGCCATCCGACTAAAAAGGGGCGCCAAAACATAAGCCTGAATAAGGCGCTAGCGCTTGCGGCCCGTCCTGAGCCCCCCTATATACCCCCATTATATGGGGGCAAACCACAAATCCTCCCAAGGGGGATTGGCAGGGGCGCTATCGGCCTGCCAATTCTGCCGCAGAAATAAGGAGTGAGCATGAGCAAAGTCATTGGGATTGACCTTGGAACCACCAATTCCTGCGTCGCCGTTATGGAAGGGTCGCAGCCGAAGGTCATCGAAAACGCCGAAGGGATGCGCACCACGCCGTCCATTGTGGCCTTTACGGAAGACAATGAACGTCTGATCGGCCAGCCGGCCAAACGCCAGGCGGTCACCAATCCGGAACATACGTTTTTCGCCATCAAGCGCTTGATCGGCCGTCGCTTCGACGATCCGACCACCAGAAAAGATGCGGACATGGTGCCCTATGAAATCGTCGCCTCGGACAATGGCGATGCCTGGGTGCAAGGCCGTAACGAAACCTATTCGCCGTCGCAGATTTCGGCCTTCATCCTGCAGAAGATGAAGGAAACCGCCGAAAGCTTCCT
>JANQMY010000160.1 GCA_028279895.1 Alphaproteobacteria bacterium | reverse complement strand
TGGGCACGCCCCACAACCCCAAGCCGTCCACCATGTCGTCCTGATGACCTTCCACCATGGTCTTCCACCCTTCGTCACCAATATGCGTTTGCGCTTCGGTCCAATCGAGGCCCGCCATTTCCACCGCTTTGCGCAAACCTTGGGATTGGTGAAGCGGCACATTACCGGAAAAAGAACAGCGCAACGTCGCACTTAACAATGCTATGTCCTTGCCCTTGGTTTTAGCCCAAGGCAGCAGCGAATAAACCTTGCGCACCGGCGTGCCGATGGGCGTCCACACCGGGCCGAACGGCACGCCCAGAAACTGCCCTTCGCGTTTGGTGTCGAACATAATGTACTGCCCCTTGGCGCGGGAGGCCGGCACACCACGCATGATCATGGGCAGAACGGGCTTGTGGTTGAATTGGATGCCACAGGCATCCTTGAGCGCAATCGTCCGGTCAAAGATGATCGACGTATATGGCGAATTGAGCGACGGATAAAAATCGAGCGTCAGTCCGCCGGCGTCGATGCCGGACACATCAATATCGGGACGGGGCACCAAATAGGGGGGATCGCCGTCTTTGCACGCGCCCAGTTCGCGCAGCCGCTGTTCCAGATAGAACAAGCGGTCGACACCCCAATACCATTCGCCGCCATAATAAAAGGTCCCGCCGGAATAATGCTTCAACGCTTTGAGATGCGCGGCACCGGCCTCCAACGCCGATGCCGCGTCGGCCTCGCTGGCGCGCGGACCGGCAAGGGAAGACAGAGCGGCTTCGTCTCCGTCCCACAAGGCCTTGGTGACGCCGCCAATATCGGCCACGAAGTCCGCATCGGATCGCCCCGCAAGACACCGCGCAGCTTTGTTTTGTAAGACCGGGTCTGGCGCGGTGGGGGCGTCGGTCGGAAAATCCAATCCGTAATGGGGCGCAATCAGCCCCACATCGCACCGGGACCACACCGCCAGCTTATCCAAATAGGGCTGGTCCGCCCCGCCGGCCGCCCGCACCAAATGCGGTTTCAGCACAATGTCATAGCGCTCCGCGAAGCGCGCCAGCACTTGCGCGGTCAGCGCACAATAGGGGTCGTCCAATTGATGGAAATACTCCACCACATGGGGCGCGCCCGCCCGCTGGCGCTTGGCCTCGGCTTGCGCCCGCCGTTTTTCAATCCGCGCCGGATCGATGGTGCGCCCAATGACGCGGCGCATCACATGGCGCAACCAAGAAGGCGGATCGACCATCAAGGAGGAATTGGGGTTCTTATCCGGTTCGAGCATGGCGTCCCTCGCCCCTTCTTCGTGACGGACAGATATTGACATGTGATGTGTCAATAATCTACCGGTGTCGGACACCCTATCCGGCTGGGGATTTGCGATGGTGAAATTCTTCCTGGGAACCCTGATCGCTGTGGCCGCCCTGTTTCTGCTAGCGTTTTGGTATGCGTTCTTTTCGCCCCGGCCACCTGTCATGACAGATCCCGCCACGCTGGCGGGCGACGGCAGCACCATCGACTATTGCCAACTGCCGGTGCTGGATGGCAGCGGGCTGATGGCGGCCGACATTCCTAAAGGCAATACGCCGGGCTGCAGCTATACGCATTTCCCTTCGCCCATTCTGGCCGACTGCACCGAACCGTTGATCGACGGCGCCGATGATCTGCGCGGATTGTGGGTCGGCGTCAGCGGCAAGGTGGGCCATGTGGAACGCATCGAGCAATGCGGCAGCCGCACGGTGGTGACCGCCGCCGGGATCATCCACGATTACGGCCCCAACAGCACGGGCGGGCTGAACACCAACGACACGGAAGGATCGACCTGGTTCACCATTGCCGGCACCCCTTATTGTCCGCGCACCTCCGCCAGCATGATCTGGAAAGACGGTGTGCTGAACTTTTACGCCTTCGGCTGGGGGCCGCTCGCCGTGCGGCGCTATAGGGACGGCGACGAATTGGTCTGGGAATATGTAGACAGCAGCGTGACACGGATGAAACGCCTGTGCATCCTGCCCGAGGAACACAAGGTCCCCAAACTGCGCTGACACGCGGCCGCTGTTACCCGCCCGTCTTCAACCCGCCGCAATCGATATCGACGAATTTGCCGCCCTCTGCCGCCAGGCGCTTAAGGGTTTCCGCCGGCGCCATCGCCGGATCGTCCTTGGCCAGCTCTTCCATCTTGGCGAGCACTTTGTCCGCCCCCACAATATCGCCATAGAACATGGGGCCACCCTTATCGCCCGGCCAGCCATAGCCATAGATCCAAATGACATCGATGTCCGATGGCCGCTGCGCTTTGTTTTCTTCCAGGATGCGCACGCTTTCATTGATCATCGGATAGACGCAGGCTTCGATAATGCCGTCCGCCGACAGGCTGGATGTGCCCGGCGCCACGCCCGTGACCTCTTGAATGATCTTGGCCGTCACATCCGACGGCGAGGGCTGCCGGTTCTCATCGTAATCGTAGTAACCGGCGCTCGTTTTCTGGCCGCGTCGGTCCATTTCGCACAGCGCATCGCGGATCGGATTCTGGGTCTTGGCACCCTTCTTCCAGCCAATATCCAGGCCCGCCAAATCCGACATTTGGAACGGCCCCATGCGGAAGCCGAAATCGCGGAAGGCGGCATCCACATCCCAGGGCATAACCCCTTGGTTGACCAGCGCATTGGCTCGGTTCTGCCGATAGAACAGAATGCGGTTGCCCACAAAGCCCGGACACACGCCGACCAGCGCGGCGATCTTGCCGATGCGCTTGGCCGTGGCCATGGAGGTGGCGACCACATCGTCCGCCGTTTTGTCCGCCTGCACCACTTCCAACAGTTTCATCACATTGGCGGGCGAAAAGAAGTGAAGTCCGATCACATCCTGCGGGCGCGACGTGACCGACGCGATCTCGTCGATGTTCAAGGCCGAGGTGTTTGTGGCGAGAATGGCCCCCGGCTTGGCAATTTTATCGAGCGTGGTGAAGATCTGCTTTTTGAGATCCATGTCTTCGAACACGGCCTCGATGATCAAGTCACAATCGCCCAGATCTTCCGTGGTCAGACTGCCCGTGATGCGGTCCATGCGGGCGTCCACTTCTTCCGGGGGGAAACGCCCCTTATCGGCACTGCGCTGATAGTTGCCGCGCACCACGCCCAAGCCCCGGTCGAGCGCCTCTTGCTTGGTTTCCACAATGGTGACCGGAATGCCGACCGTGGCAAAGTTCATGGTAATGCCGCCGCCCATGGTGCCGGCCCCGATCACGCCCACCTTGTTGATCGGGCGTTCGGCCACACCGGCCGGCAGATTGGCGATCACCCAAGCTTTTTCGCCGGCTTGGGTGATATAGGCTTCGGGGCTGAGGGACATGAAGGCAACCTTTCGGATTAGCGGGTCGGCAGAAGGCGCGACCTTATCATCGCGGCCACGCCCAGAACAATGAGGGGAATTACGCAGAAGCGGCCAAGTTCACGCCGCCTTTGCCGCCACCGGATCGATGGGCGTGGGTGTTTCTACCTGCGCTTCGATCTGCGCCGCTGCATCCAGACATAGATCCTCGCGCCACAGGTCCGCATAGACCTGGATGCCGGTGGCCAAACCGTCTGCGGCGCCCATGGGCAACGCCACCGACGGCAAACCCAAGGCATTGCCCGGCGTGATGAAGCGCACCGTATCTTCAATCATTGCAAGCCCCGTCTTCGGGTCCAAGTCGGCATCGGCGAGCCAGGGAGTTTGGCACCAGGTCGGGCCGATCACCACCGGATAGGTTTCGAAAAATTCCGACCACAGACGGTTCAACCGCGCCCGTTCCGCATGAACTTGGGGGCTTGGCATTTTGCTGGGCGCGAATTGATCGCAAAGCTGGCCGATCACCGTGTGGAGCGGCGCCGACAAGACATTCTGCAGCAAAGGCAACAAGACCGAAAAATCCGCCGCCAACACAAAGCCCCAAATCTCGCTGACGCGTTCAAGCTCCGGCGGCGTTGCCGGCGCCACCTGCCACCCCGCCGCGCGCAAAATATCGCCCGCGCGTTCGATTTCGCGTACCGTCGCCGCGGGGATTGCCCCGCCGGGCACGTCCGTCACCAAGGCCGCGCGCTTTTGCTGAGGGGCCGGCCCCTGCAATGGCGCATCCACCGAGACCGGATCTCGCGGGTCACGCCCGGCCAGCACGCTCAGCCCCGCTTGAAGGTCCGCGACGGAGCGCGCCATGGGCCCTTCCACCAGCATGGCCTGGACCGCCATGCCGGCGTCTTGAGGTTCGAGCGACAGGGCGTGGGGAATGCGCCCCCGCGTCGGTTTAAGCGAGGCGATGCCGTTGCAATAGGCCGGGTTCCGCAAGGACCCGCCAATATCGTTCCCAAGACCGAACGGTGTCATGCCTGTGGCCAGCGCCACACCGTCGCCCCCGCTGGAACCACCCGCCGTCAGCGCCGCGTTCCAGGGGTTCAATGTGCGGCCGCGCAACGGATTATCCGTCGACAGACGAAGGCCCATTTCGGGCATATTGGTGCGCCCGATGGGGATCGCCCCGGCGGCTTTCATGCGCGCCACCACAGGCGCGTCCTGGGTGGGCATGGCCTCGGCAAATGCCGGCACACCGTTTGTGGTGGGCTGGCCCAGAAGGTCGATGTTCTCTTTGATGGTGAAAGGCACGCCATGAAACGGGCCTTGCGGTTCGGCGGCATCGGCCGCATCCGCGGCGGCTAAGGCGGTGTCCTCCAGGACCACCGTGATGGCATTGACCGCCCCGTTAACCTGCGCAATCCGGTCGAGATGGGCCTGCACCACCTCACGGCTGGAAACGTCGCGGTTCCGGATGAGCGCCGCAAGCTCGACGGCGCTTTTTTCGTAAAGTTGGGTCATGGCGGGCGCCTCCTCTTTTGTTTTTTTGCGTGCTCCAGGCTAGCAAACTAGCGGACGCTTGTCGCTTGACCCGGCGCAATCGGCCGTCCTGCGGGGGCAAGGCATTCCCCGTCGCCGGGCGCCGCCGCCCCTAAACCCTTCGACAGGGGCACATATATGTTCTACCAGGGGGTCAGGGATTCATCACGACCGCGAAAGATCCATGACCCTCTTGATATTTTTCCTGGTGCTCGCCATCGGGGTTTCGTTTTTCTGCTCCATCTCAGAAGCCGTTCTCCTCTCCGTCCGCCCCTCCTACATCGCCACCCTCGAGCAAAGGGGCGACAGCAGCGCGAAAGTGCTCAAAAAGCTGCGCGACAATCTGGACCGGCCCTTGGCCGCCATTTTGACGGCCAACACCATTGCCCACACGGTGGGCGCCGCGGGCGTGGGCGCGCAGGCGGCGATCCTGTTCGGCAATGAATATCTGGGCATCATTTCGGCGGTTTTGACCCTGCTGATCCTGGTGTTTTCCGAAATCATCCCGAAAACACTGGGCGCCACCTATTGGAAACAGCTCGCCCCCACTTTCGGGCGGCTGATCGACGGCCTGACCCTGCTTTTGCTGCCCTTTGTGTGGATGTCCGCATTGCTCACGCGCCTCATGGCGCCGTCCGGCGTGAGCGGCTTTACCTTCAGCCGGGAAGAAATGGAAGCCATGGCCGAGATCGGCGCCACGGAAGGCGTGCTGGAAGACAAAGAACTGCTCATCGTCAAAAACCTGATGGCCCTGCAGCAACTTTCCGTGCGCGACATCATGACACCGCGCTCGGTCGTATTTTCCGTGTCGGCCGACATGAAAGTGCAGGAATTCTTCGCCCAGCACGAGAAGAACCCGTTTTCGCGCGTTCCGCTGTTCAGAGATGGCGTGGACGACGTCACACGGTATGTGCTGAAAGCGGACCTTCTGGTGGCTCAGGCAAAAGACGAGTTCGACCGCCCCCTGTCGGATTTCGAGCGCGATTTCCTCGCTTTGCCGGATGTTCTCTCGGCATCGGCCTGTTTCGACCGGCTGACCAAAGAGAGAAGCCACATCGCCCTTGTGATCGACGAATACGGATCGATGGTGGGGCTGGTCACGCTGGAAGATGTGCTGGAAACCCTGATCGGTCTTCAGATTACGGACGAATTGGACACGGTGGAGGACATGCAAGTGCTGGCCCACAAGCGCTGGCGCGAACGCATGAAGGAGTTGGGCATCGACCCGGACAGCTTCGAAAACGCCGGCGAGTGAAAATCGTCATGGCCCGGCGATAACTCGGGCAATCATTCGCCTTAAAGAAGAACGGCTCAGACTTGCTCCAGTTCCCGCGACGTGGGCACAAACGGTTCGCCTTGAAGGGCGCCTAATGCATGCGCGAGGCGCATGCGGTCGCTGAGGAGCTGATTGAATTGCGCATCGCAGCCCGAGATCGGCCCCGGATAGGCGCCGATTTCCCGATTCAATTGGACTTGCGCCGCACGGAGTCTCGCGCGCGCGGCATCCAGCGTAGCTTTATAGGCTGTGCGCGACATTGGTCTGCTCCCATCACGTTTATCCGACAGACCTAAGATTATGAGTTGGCGCTTAGTGGACCAAAGGAAATGGGCGACTTCATTCCATTCCCGTCAAGACTGTATCGGTCGGCCACCATCGGATCCCCGCGTTTGAGCGCGGGAGTGGCAGACAAAACCGCGCAGATTGCGCCTATAGCTTCGCGATCACCTCGTCGCCGAGCTTTTTGATGCCGTCGACCGGGTTCGCGCCCAAGACCATCAAGGGCACCACCGCGCGGGCCACGCCCAAATCCTGCATGGGCTTGAGGGATTCCACGCCGCGGCCGCCCCACATGACCGTGATTTCCAGCTCGTCATAGTTCCGGTCCACCTTTTTGCAGGCCGCTTTCAACTGGTCCAATTGAGGCGCCAGTTCCGCGGCGTCGCTGGTGGGGGCGTACCAGCCATTGCCCAGGGTGGCGATGCGTTCGAAGATTTTACCCTTATTGCCGCCCATGATCACGGGGAACGGATCTTGGATCGGGGTGGGATAACTTTTGAAGCCGGTCCAATCCACAAAGTCGCTTTGGTGTTCGACAGTTGTCCCGGACCACACTTTGCGCATGGCGGCGATGTAATCGTCGAAGCGGGCGCCGCGCTTTTCGAACGGCACGCCCATGGCGCGGAATTCTTCCTTCAGCCAGCCGATCCCGGCGCCCAGCATGAAGCGGCCGCCCGACACAAAGTCGAGACTGGCTACCTGTTTCGCCAGCAACAAGGGATTGACCTGGGCCACAATGTTGACGCCGGTGCCCAGGCGAATGGTTTTGGTGGCGGTGGCAATGGCGCTGAGCGCAATCAGCGGATCGACGAACGGCGTGTCGGGTTCGGCGCCCATCTTGCCACTTTCATTGTACGGATATTTGGAGGCATAGTCCTCGGGCACGATGACATGCTCAAAAGTCCACACGGATTCAACGCCGACGCTTTCGGCGAGCTGTGCCGTGCCGACAATCTGCTCGACGGACTGAAATCCAATATTGATGGGGATGAGACCAATCTTCATGGGACGCGCTCCTGATTAGGTTGTTTGTTTGCCACAGCCTATAGCATCGGGCGATTTATCCAAATCATCCGATACTACAGGTTCCTTGATGGCCGCGCCGGTAACGCGAAAAACCGGATTCCACTTTTTCGCCCGGCGCTCTAACAGAGACCTTGTGGCTGGGAAACGCAGCATTCATCTTGAGCCGCTTTGGCTGTCACATTAAACTCCTGGGAAACAAAGCATTCTAGAGGGATCGTCCATTGACTTTAGATATCGCGAGCACCGCTTTTCTTGCCCAGTCCGCCTCGACGGGAGCACCGCCACTGAATGAAGTCAGCGTCGAGGAAGCGCGCCTGATGTACACCGGCATGGCTCAGTTGAGTCATGAAGGCCCCAAAATGGCCCGCAATGAGCTGGTTGACGTAGCGACAACCGACGGCGCACAGATCAAGTGCCGTGTCCTGGTCCCGGAAGGCCGGCCCAAATCCGTCATCGTTTACTGCCATGGCGGCGGCTGGGTTATCGGCAATATCCATGATTACGAAACGGTCGGGCGGCATTTGGCGGCGCGCTGCCAGTCGGTCGTCGTGTTGGCCGGCTATCGGCTGGCCCCGGAACATCGCTACCCGACAGCCCCAAACGATTGCTGGGATGCGCTGCAATGGGCGAACGCGCAAATCGAGACGCTGGCCGGCGCACGCGTGCCGCTGATTGTGGCCGGCGACAGCGCCGGCGGCAATTTGGCCGCCGTAATCGCCCAGCGTGCCGCCAAAGAAGGGGCCCCCGACATCTCGCTGCAGGTCCTCGTCTATCCGGTCACCGACGGCGCGATGGATACGAAGAGTTATGACGCGCCCGAAAATCAATTGATCCTCTCCAAAGCATCGATGGAATGGTTTTGGGATCATTACGCTCCGGATACGGATCAACGCTTGGCACCGGGCGCCTCCCCGTCTCGCGCCCAGGACCTTTCGGGGGTTGCTCCAGCCATTGTGCTGACAGCGGAATATGACGTGCTGCGGGACGAGGGCGAAGCCTATGCCGACAAGCTTCGCAGTGCCGGTGTGCCTGTGGTCCAAAAACGGTTCGACCGGCAGATGCACGGTTTCTTCACCATGCACGACGTTCTGCCGGGGGCCACGAAAGCCGTGGACTATGTGGGTGAGCAGATTGACCGCCACCTGGCCAAATCGTCGGCTGTCGACGCCGTGATCGTTGGCGCCGGGTTTTCCGGGCTTTATCAATTGCACAAGCTACGCGAACTGGGCCTGACCACGCGGGTGTTCGAGGCCGGCAGCGGCGTCGGCGGCACCTGGTATTGGAACCGCTATCCCGGCGCCCGTTGCGACATCGAAAGCATGGCCTACTCCTATTCTTTTTCGCCCGATCTGGAGCAAGACTGGCAATGGACCGAGCGCTATGCCACCCAGCCTGAGATCCTGAATTATGCAGAACACGTGGCGGAGCGTTTCGACCTGAAGAAGGACATCACATTCGATACGCGCGTCGAACGGGCGGTATTCGACGAAGATGAACAGCGCTGGCTCATCTATACCGATAACGGCGAAGTCGTGGCCGCCCGGCATTTCATCATGGCGACCGGGTGCTTGTCCGTGCCAAAGGAACTCGACATTGCCGGTACGGATAAATTCAAAGGCCCGACCTATGTAACCGGCCGTTGGCCTCACGAAGGCGTCGATTTTTCAGGCCAGAAAGTGGCGGTGATCGGCACCGGATCTTCAGCGGTTCAGTCGATCCCCTTGATCGCAGATGAGGCAGCCCATCTGACGATCTACCAACGCACGCCGGCCTTTTCCATGCCTGCGAAGAACCGGCCGTTGGGCAACAAAGAAATCACCGACATGAAGGCCAACTACGCCACCTATCGCGCCGAGCAAAGATACGCACCGGCGGCCATTCTCGACCCGCTCCGGCCTGTCGACTCTTGGCACCATGTGGACGAGGCCGAGCGCCGGCGGCGCTACGATGAAGCGTGGGACTCCGGCCTTCTCACTGCCATGCAATCCACCTTCAATGACATTCAGCTCGATCAGGAAGCGAACGACAATATTTCCAGTTACATTCACGGGAGAATCCGCGAAACGGTAAAAGATCCCGAGACGGCAGAAACACTGTTGCCCCGGTCTTACCCGTTTGCCACCAAGCGCCCTTGTCTGGATACGGACTATTACGAGACGTTCAACAAAGACCATGTGGAGTTGGTGGATCTGCACAAGACGCCGATCATCGAGATCACCGAAAAGGGCATCAAGACATCCGCCGGGGAAGAAGAATTCGATGCCATCGTCTTTGCCACCGGCTTCGATGCCATGACCGGCGCGCTCACGGCCGTCGACATTCGGGGGCGGAGCGGAATTTCCCTGAAAGACAAATGGGCGGATGGGCCGCGCACCTATCTGGGCCTATGCGTCGCGGGCTTTCCGAACCTTTTCACCATCACGGGCCCGTCCAGCCCCTCCGTGCTGAGCAATATGCTGGTCTCGATCGAACAGCATGTCGATTGGATCACGGATTGTATTCGCTGGATGGACGAGCGGAACCAGGCCACCATCGAACCGAAAGTCGAAGCCGAAGACGAATGGGCGACGCACACGGACTTGCAAGCCCATCTCACCCTCTTCCCCAAAGCCAATTCTTGGTACATGGGCGCGAACGTGCCCGGCAAGACACAGATGTTCATGGCCTATGTGGGCGGCGTGGGAACCTATCGGCAAGTATGCGACAGCATCGCCGCGTCGGGCTATGAAGGGTTCACGTTCGACGAAGCGCGGGGATAGCCCGTTTCAAGACGGAGCATTCTTTACGTCTTAACGGAAGGGCGATCGCATAAGGTGGCTGCGGCGTCATCGCTCATCCCGGTCGCGCCCACTATCAATAAGGCGCGAACCGGGATCTCTCATGAGATGCGAGAGAGTCCTGCATTCGCAGGAATGAGCGGGAGTGGAAAGTCTCGGCGAGGGCGCAACTCCAATTCTAAAGTCCGCTTTTTTTCGGACTGACCTAACCATTCCGCTCCCCCGGCCCAACCACCCGCCAGGGTACCGTATCCGAGTGGTTGGGCCGGGGGAGCGGGATGGATCAGTCATCCATTACAAAGCGGGCGTGGCGATCCAGGCCAGCAAGTCTTCAGCAAGCAGCCCTGGCAACTGTTGTTTATGCCCATGCTTGATCATTTCGTATCATGGCATTTAGGTGGATTAGTAGTTTTCGAGCCACAGCGATGAGGGCAAGTTTTTTGGGTTTTCCCCTCTTCAGCAGAGCCTTGTAGATGTCTTGATAAACAGACTGTCGCTGCACGATCGATAAGGTGGCCATGTAAAGAGAGCGTCGCACGCGACTTCTGCCACCGCCAATGGCCCGCCGTCCTTTCTTTTGCCCACTATCATGATTGTACGGCGCCAGACCCGCCAGGCTGGCGATTGTTTTGGCACTTACGGTTCCCAGTTCGGGGAGTGAGCTTATGAGCGTGGTGGCCGTTACCGGCCCAATGCCCGGGGCCGATTTTAAAAGATGGGCCTTCTTCTTCATCTTGTCATGAGCACCGATGAAGGCGTCGATTTGCTTTTCAACGTCCCTGATTTTCTGCGTCAGCGACACAATCAACGCTTGATGTAGGGAGGCGATTTCCGGGTACAACGCTTCTTTGAGCCGTGCCTTTTCCTTGGTGCGCATGTGGACCAATTGATCTCTGAGCTGGTTGAAGGCGGAGAGCTTTTCCAACTCGGGACACAGCGGCGGATCGGCCGGCGGGGACAGGCTTTGCCCTAATCTGCTCAGCATGGCTGCGTCCAATGGATCTGTTTTGGCGCGCTTACCGGTCGCTTCACTAAATCGCTTGGCCATAAAGGGATTGAGACGGCGGGACGGGATATGCCGTTCCGCTAAGCCATACCGTAGCGCCCGATCGTAGTTTCCCGTGGCCTCAAACACAAAGAAGACCGGGCGATCCTCAAACCCCTCCAAGGTTTTGCCGATGGTGTCGGGATCATTCTTAATACGCCAATGACGATCCGTTTTCGGGTCGAAGAGATCGAGATGCGCTTTGGAGATGTCGCACCCAATATAGTTTTGTTGTAGGATCATGAGGCCTGTTCCTATGTTCGAGGTCCGCTTCATCGGCGGCCTCCTGCAACTGTTCAGGTTAATGTCCAAATGCAGGAAGGGACCCTTGCCAGAGCACGGTCTCACCAGGACCAGGATTGCTTCGGTCTCCTTCCTGCAGACACATCCTACACAAACAAAAACACATAGGATTGCTTCGCTCCGCTCGCAATGACGTTCTGCTTCTCGACGATCCAAATCAAATCGGAAGCGCTTTAAAGCCCGCTTTTCTCCAAAATATGCACGCCACAGGCGGAGCCGAGGCCGATCACATGGGCCAGGCCCACCTTGGCGCCTTCAATCTGACGGTCTCCGCATTCGCCGCGCACATGCTGGCAGACTTCCCAAATATTGGCGATGCCGGTGGCGGAAATCGGATGCCCCTTCGACTGGAGCCCGCCGGACACGTTGACCGGCGTTTTACCGTTCCGCCACGTGGCGCCCGAATTGAAGTAATCGGCGGCACCGCCTTCTTCGCACAGCATCAGATTGTCGTAATGCACCAGTTCCGCCGTAGCGAAGCAATCATGCAGCTCCACCAGATCCAGATCGTCAGGGCCGACGCCGGCTTGCTCATAGGCCGTCTTCGCCGCATTGCGCGTCAGCGTGTTGACATTCGGCAGCACTTGGCACGCTTCTTCATACGGGTCCGTCGTGAGGATCGAGGCCGACACTTTCACCGCCCGGCGCTGTTGTTCCAGCGACAAGGTTTTGAGTTTGGCGTCACTGACCACAACGGCGGCGGCCGCGCCATCGCAATTGGCCGAACACATGGGCCGAGTGTTGGGATAGGCAATCATCACATCGCCCATGATCTGTTCGGCCGGCATGGCTTTGGTGTAGGCCGCCAGCGGGTTCAGCGTGGAATGGAAGTGGTTTTTTTCGCTGATTTTGGCGAACAGCTCGAAGCTGGTGCCGCCATATTTATGGCCGTATTCCATACCGATTTGCGCGAAAACGCCGGGCATGGTTTCCGTGCCGATGCGTCCATCAATCGGCGCCACGGCCCCATAGCGGCCCGACGGTTGCCATTCGTCGCCATCGTCTTTTTTGGCATTGCCGCTGAGCAGACCGGCGCCGGCGAGTTTTTCGACCCCCACGGCCAGGCCCATGTCGCATTCGCCGGCCTTCACCGCCATGATCGCGGTGCGCAACGCCGTGGCACCCGTGGCACAAGCGTTGGACACATTGTAGACGGGAATGCCGGTCTGGCCGATTTGCTTTTGCAGCTGCTGGCCGATCCCGCCCCGTCCCATCAGATTGCCGGCCGCAAAAATGCCGATGTCTTTCATGCTGACACCGGCATCTTTCAGAGCCGCTTGAATGGCTTCCGCCCCCAGATCGACAACGTCCTTATCCGGATGTTTGCCGAACTTTGTCATGTTGATGCCGAGGATCCAAACGTCGTCTTGTGCACTCATGATCGGTTCTCCTGTCAGAATTCTTTTAGGGGGTGGTGTTAGGCGGCCGGTTCGAAACCGAAACCGATGGCTTCCGTACCGGCGCCGTCCTTGCCCATGGAAAATGTGGCCAGGCGCACTTTCATACCCAGGGACACATGTTCCGGGTCCGGTTCCGTGTTGATGATGTTGGCACGCACCGACGTGCCGCCGCAGTCGACCACGGCGGAGACGAACGGCACGGGAATGCCCTTGGCCGCATGGGCCACGATGGTGAAGGCGCGCACTTCGCCGTCGGTGGCAATGATGGCTTTTTTGAATTCCGTGCCGAAGCAGCTTGCGCACGCATTGCGGCGGTCGAAAAACTTGGCCCCGCAATTCGTGCATTCATGGGCGACCAGATGGGGGCTGTCGCCCAGCTCTAAATAGTCGACGAGGGGCACCTGTTTGGACATAACGCGTTCTCCCGAAGTGGTGGTGTTTTGTTGCGCCAATCCAGCCGTATCTTGAGCGCGCCGTCAAGCGGGGGTGATTTTGCATGCGCGACAGAGCACGGCTGTCATCCCAGAAGGCGCAAACGCGCCTGTCTAGGATCCATATCCCCAGTCGCTTCGAATGAGATTTCAGCGGTTATGGGACCGCCTGGAGTTTATGCTTGTGCTGGCCAAAGGCCAGACACGAGAGCTGGGGCAACCCTCGGAATGAGTGGCTTGCCCCGCATTCAGCAAACTTAAACGCTTAGTCTAAAATCCGCCTCTTCCCTCAGCATAGGAATTCAAAGTCGGCTAGCTGGCTTGCGAAGATGTCTTCACCTGTAAGGTCGGCAGCAGTCGCAAGGATAAACCGTGTTTCAGAGAATTCGTAGCCATCGGGCAGACGAATCTTGTTCAACGTTTCTTGCAACTCGCTCGATATATCGTTCCTGGTAGCTTCGAGCTTATCTTCATCATGCATAATAGCGATAACAGTTATCGACTTCTCGCTTGCCGTCCAATTGGGCTCCGCAAGGTATCTAATTTGGTGCAATGATCGATATATTTTCCCCACCGGTGAATCAGACTTTTCATGCCTTTTCCAAACGCGCTCTTTGAGCAGAGACATTGAATCGTCAAATTCGTCCGGAAATGCAAACTGTCCGAACTTCCTTTCGAGTGCCTTAGCAAACTTGACCCGACCAGCATCCGTTGAAAACCCCTCTATTCGATTCCAAGTGCGAACGAGGTCCTTGTTTACCGACATGATGCGTCTGAGATCCGCCACATGATTAGGTTTAGAGTTTTCCAGAGCTGCAAAATACGGCCTTCGACCGTTGTTGATTGCCTTGAGGGTTTCGTCGTCAATCGAAATGAGCGGACACATCGTTACAAAGTGTCGACCTCCGGTACGCCTGACAATGTCACAAGTCTGACTGATCGCTATCAATCCGAGAATGTCTTCTTCTCCGACCTCAAGTATCTCGTCAGAGCCTTCATCAGGTACTTGCCCGAATATGAAACCACCAACACCTAGCGAGAAATCGCCTTGACGCCAGTCCTTCAGTTTATCGTCAAGATCTGGCTCTGTAGAGTCCTCGCCCACCAACCTTCAACACCTTAGGTTCGGCTTATTGATCGCTTACGATATTTTTTTTGTGACTCTTCCGGCAATTCTTCCAGCTGCTCTGAACCATCCGCATCAGGATGAATTGAATAGGCGGCGTATTCTCCGATCCAGTCCGATTCGCCAGATGACGCAAACGAACGAGAGACTCCGACCCCCAGATATTCCTGAGCTCGCGAATACTCCTTTGCCTTAATAGCTTCGAATGGCGAAACACCGAGACTGCAATGCTCCAGCAAAGACGCATTTTCCTTCGCATTTCCCCTATCGGCAAACCGAATAACGGATAAAACCCGTGCAATATGCTCTCGGTTGGTTTCGCGAATTTCCGAACCGTTTACCCAGTTAGTTAGAGTCCTTCTGTCCACATTAAGAAGGTCAGCCAGGCGTTCCCAGGTGAACCCTGTCAAGCGGCGTATCTCATATACATTCTGCGAGGCTCTTGCTTTTTGAACATCATCAGCACGCTTTGTAGCTCTGAGATAATCATTAAGGAACGCCGCTACGTTTGAACGAGCCTGCGTAATAGAGCTTGCACCAACTGCCGCCCTGGCTAGGCTTTGAATAGAGCCACGGCGAGAAGACGAAGTCCACTCATCCCAAAAACCCTCAATAACAACGGGCAAAAGAGATTCAGTACTTACCGCAGTCCGTGTTTCACTGAGAAGTGTATCGCCCCCCCTCAAAGCAAAGCTTGTAGGCGGCGTTTCAAGTGAATCGCTACGAGCACTCAGGCCCATCAAATCTCACCTCCATACTCGCGCAAGAATTCATCGTTTGTCGCCCACCTAAAGAAGCTATATGCCCTATCAGCCATACGAGTGACACTCCCTCTGATCTCAAGGACCTCAAAAGACACGCTTGAATTGTATTGTTTGTAAACATCAGTGTCCAGAAACCATGATTGCATCTTTATAGCGGGCATCAAATCTGGCTCGTGGGTTTGATTTGGCAATAGGTATCCCCACCTTGCGTTCAAATGACCTTCGTCGGTAGAAGCGCTAATCTCACTTAATGTTCTCTCCAGATTTTCGCTACGATTGCTATGAAAAAGGCCCAATATTTCGGGTCTGACCAATTGATCTAGTTTTTCAAGTTGCTTTCCGTGAACTTGGTCGATGTATCGCACGCCAACTCTTGTGACTATTGATGGATTTACGGAATCCTTGAGCGCCTGCAGAATTTCAGTAACTCGTTGAACCAAGTCAGCTCTACTTTCGTAGTCACGTGTCTCTATCGCGACAAAGTTTGTCGTCAATGAAACACGCCATTTGCTGTCTGAGTCCAAAAACCGCCAGATTGGAACAGAGGTCTGGGTGGCTGCATTTTCGCCAACCTGGAATACCAAATTCGTCTCTTTTCGGATCAAGGGATAGCCTTGTCTGATATCCTCCTGAAAAGCAGCAACAAAGTCAGACTTCGTAGAGATAGATAGTATTTCTGGAAACATGACTTGAACCAGAACGCCTGTTAACGGCGTCTCCGGTAAAGGAATACTCTCGGGCGCATGGCCGCTAAACGGATCATGTTGCGAGAAATTCATGAAGGGCACCCGGTTGAGTTGGTGACTACAGTATGGGAAGTAAGATGGGAAATAAAGATTGCCTATCAATAAACACTGCAACTAATTGAAGGCACGCACGACTTTCCCGTTACTTATGAACCACACTTTATCAGTTTAGCCAATATTTTTTTCTGGTCAAGGTCAGATAACCAGTTTTATAGGTTATGCTTATTATAGTCGGTGCCTTTAGCTGATATGTCACCTACCACGTCAGGTTCTGAGAGACCATACAAGATCGGAGTGCCCCAAATTTGAATGCGTCAGCCTACACTCAGCCGAGGCTGGCGCCTTCGGCATTTTTGAAAGCGGTCGCGTGTACTTGACCCAGTGACAAAAGCGCATCGCATATTTGAGAATGATTATTACTTACAATTATAGTATAGTATCGCTCAGCCCAAGGCGTTTGGGGAGACCGTCGAAAGGTGTAACGCTATGAATGAGTCCACTTTGCTGCGCACCGCCGGGTTGCTCGCTGTCCTAGGTGGCGTTCTGAATGGCTTTGCCGATTATCTTTTGCAAGGGGGCCTGATCCCGCGCGCAGCCGTCAACACATACGAGCACTTGCCGCATGTGCCTTATGACCTCGTCTTTTGGGGCAGCATCATCGGCAATGCAGCCATACCGTTATGGCTGCTGGGATTTTGGCCGGTCTATGTTGCATTGGCACCCGCGGGGCGATGGCTTGCGTTGCCACCGGTCTTGTTACTGGGGTACGGCTTCTCGCTCTTCGCGGGATACCACGGATCATATGCTCTGTATGCGGCGGGTTTTCAGGCCCAGTCCCAGGGGCCGGCGGAGCTTTCAGAAACGCTGACCACACTCGTGGAGCGTCTGCATGAATATCATGATGCTTTGCTGGTGCTCATCGGCATGACGGTTCCCATCGGGTCGATTTGGTTCGTCGTGGTTGTCCTGTTCTTTCGAACGCATTTCGCGAAATGGATGGTGATCTTCTCGCCGCTCATCGTTCCGCTCACTCAGCCATTTGTCGAAATGTTGCCTGCCCCATGGGGCGGATTTGTACGGCCGGCATGGGGCACCACGATTTTCACTCTGTTCTTTCTTGTCGCGACCATCGTCACATGGAACATCAAGCCAAGCGGTCGCGAAAAAACTGGTGAAACACCATAGGCGACAGCGCGCAATCTGACCTATCTGCCGCTGAGATGGGTTGCCCGCAAGTTCTTCATCAGGCGCGCCCAGAGGGCCGGTCCGCCCTCTTCCAGCGTTTTGGCCATGGCATCGAATTCCTTTGTGACAGGCAGGTGCTTTCGCCCCCAAACCGCCATCTGCGCCAGCACAGGCACCAGCTCGATGCCTTTTTCCGTCAGGCTGTAGATCACCTTTTGCTTGTGAGAGGGATCCGGTTGTCGCGTGATCAATCCGTGGTCCATGAGGGTTTTGAGCCGGTCCGACAGCATATTGGCGGCAATGCCTTCGTCCGACTTTGTCAGCAGCTCGCGGAAATGCCGCCGATGCCCAAGCGCAATGTCACGAATGACAACCAAGGTCCATTTGTCTCCGAGGATCTCGAGGGACAGGTTAATCGGGCAGCCGGACCGGTGGGACTTCTTTGTCATACATTCTTACGCCGTTCGCCACTTCATCCTAATACCAGTTAATTTACTTGACTAGTTCGTTTTTTTAACTTGTTATGAACATCCGGTGAATAACCCCGGAGACTGGGGCACGATCGTCTTTTACGGAAACATGATCATGCCCAAAAACGCTATGGGGATTCACAGTTGGTCGCGCGATCGGATGGTTAACCGGAGTCCACCCCCCGGTCGAGCCGGAGGGCATGCTTAACCTGATCGCGCTCTAGAAGGGCGCCTCTCATGACCTACCAACATGCCGTTATCGTCGGCGCGGGCATGGCAGGGCTGGCCACCGCCCGCGTTTTGGCAAACCATTTTCGCAAAGTGACGGTGTTGGACGCGGATCGGTTGCCATCCGACGTCGCGGTGCGGAAGCGGGTTCCCCAAGGGGATCATGTACACACCCTGCTGCCCGGCGGACTGGAGGTGCTGACCCGTCTGTTTCCCGAATTGGAAAAGACTTTGGATGCCCAAGGCGGGTTGGCGGCTCAGCCCCATCAATGGTACGCGCTCACCACATTCGGCAAGACCTATCGAGTGGCCCGTTTCCAACCGACGCCACTTTCGGCGGCATCGCAGTTTCCCGGCATTCGTATGCAAACCCGCCCCTTACTGGAACACTGCCTTCGGCAATGTGTGGCTGCAACAGCCCGCATAGAATTACGGGACGGAACGAAAGTGACGGCACCGCTGACCGAAGGCGATCAGATCATCGGTGTACGGATCGATGGAGAAAATGCGTCGATTGAAGCCGATTTGGTGGTGGACGCCGGCGGGCGTGCCGGGCTGACCCTGGCTTGGCTGGACCGATTGGGCCTGGAACGCCCGGGCATATCTGAAATTCGATGCGACATCGCCTATGCGTCGGCGCTGTTCGAACCGTCGGACCCCGATATCTTCGAAGATTTGGGCTTCATAATCTCCTCGGCCCGTGACGGTGCCTATAAGAAACGTGGCGGATCGCTGATCCGTGTCGAGGATAATCAGTGGCTGGTTACCCTTATCGGGCGCCTCGGCGATTATCCGCCTACGGATCGCCAAGGTTTTTTGGATTATGTGGCGACATTGCACAGCAACACATTGCACAATCTTTTGAAAACCGCATCCTTTGTGAATGCGCCCAAGCGATATGGGTTTCCCAAAAGCATCCGCCACCATTTCGAGCGGCTGCAGCGCTTCCCGGCAGGCTTGCTTCCCATCGGCGACACCATTTGCCAGCTTAATCCGGGATATGGTCAGGGCATGTCGGTGGCGTTTCGCCAGGCGATGGCTTTGGACGACCTGTTAACCCGCTGGCGGCAAGCCAAGCGTGCGCCAAGCAGCCTCTGGAAGGCCTTCTGCACCGAGGCCTTCGAGCAGACACGGGCGGCCTGGCTGTTTGCCGCCCTGATCGACTTCGCCAAAGAGGGCACCACAGGAGATTTTCCGCACGAAGAACAGGCCGCCATCGACCGAATCAAGCAGCTCAACAAATTGGCCAATAAGGGCGATGCCGACGCGGCGCATATGGTCGACTCACTGTTCGACATTCGCCGCCCCCTATCGTCGCTTCAAACAGCCGACGCCGATTGAGCGGCCGAACAGGGCCGGGCGCTTCACCGTGGGAATCGACACTGATTTTCGCCCCATCCCCTACACGTCTTCAGGAACAGCACTCGGCGTTTGCGCATGACGCCGTGCCGTGCGCCGGTCGATGGCGGCCCGAATGCGCGATTGCCTTTCGCGGGTGAGCCGCCACGACAATAAGATCGGTATGGTGCTGAAGAACCCCAAAGCGGGAACCAGACCCAGCGTCCATAACAAGGTCCATGCCCCGTCCACGCCCGTGTCCGAAACCCGATACCCCAAAAAGCCCGGCAGGTTGGTGGCCACCAGAACGCCGAGGGCAACGGCCCCCTTGTTCACCATGCCCCACAGGGAAAAATAGACGCCCGTTCGTGCTTCACCTGTTCGCGCCATGTCGATGTCCACCACATCGGCGGCCATGCCATTGACCAGCACGGTGATGGCGCCGACCGCCGTTGCCTTCAACACAGAAAGGGCGAAGAACAAGGTCAACGATGCGCCGGCAATCAAAGGAATGAACAGGCTGATGGTTCCGCCCCAGATCACCGCCATGGCCACAGCCTGATGTTTTGAATAGCGCTGAGACAACCACAACCAAAACGGAATGGACGCGACCATGACGACAAGCTCTGTGAGCAGAAGAATGGGGAAGATGTCTTGGTTGGCAAAGACATGTTCTAGAACCAGTGCCTTGAGCGCGCTGGCCCCGAACTCGCTGGCGAGCAGCAGAAACGAGATCATCAGCAACAGGCGATAGGGGCCGTTGCGCCAGATCAAACGGACTTTTGCATAAAGCGGCATGTCGCGCGCGGCCGCATCTTCCGCCGGCGGTTCGTGCAACAGGCTGAGCGTGACCGCAAAGAAAAACGGCGTGAAGATCAATGCGATGACGGCCAGAACGAACATTTGGTCGCCCAGCGACCCGCCATCATCGAGCACCACATAGGCCGCCGCGATGAGCCCGAGCAGCGTGCCGAACAGGCCGAGGCCTTCGCGCCAGCCGGCCAGCTCGGCCCGTTCGTCATAGCGGGGCGAGAGTTCCGCCCCAAATGATTTGAAGGGCAGGTCGATGAGCGTAAAGCTCAAATAAAGCAAGGCCGCCCAGATGAACACATAACTCAGGCTCACCTTTTCCGGCGGAACGAACAACATCCAGACCGAGACGCAAAAGAGCGGCAGGCCTGCAAGGATGACCGGTTTGCGCCGGCCAATGGACGTGCGCAGGCGATCGGAAAACCAGCCGACAAGCGGATCCGTCACCGCATCGGTGAGACGCGTCAACGCGATCATTAAGCCGACCGCCCCGAGGGCCAGCCCGCGGTCCGAGGCATAAAAGGCGGGAACAAATGCGACAACCGGCAGGGTCGCCACCGAGTAGCCGATATAGGGCAGCCCATAAACCGCCCGTTGCCAGCGCGCCAGAACCATGTGGGAGGGGTTGGGGGCGTTCACGTCAGACGATCCATAAAGGTTTTTCCACCCTCCGGAGGATCAAGCTTGTGACCCCACTCGTCATGGCCCCAAGGTCTCGCGCAGTCGCGCTCGCCGGAGGATGACGATAGTCGGTGTGCTTAACCCGCGGTCAACCAAGGCTGGCTGAGCTGCATCTTCTCTTCGAAGGCGTCGATCTTGTCCGATTTCTGAAGGGTTTGGCCGATATCGTCCAGACCTTCCAACAGGCAATGTTTGCGGAACGGGTCGATGTCGAATTTCACTGTGCCGCCGTCGGGGCCTTTGATTTCCTGATTTTCGAGATCCACTGTGATCGTGGCATTAGAACCCCGTTCGGCATCGTCGAACAGCTTGTCGAGAGTCGCCTGATCCACAACAATGGGCAGAATGCCGTTCTTGAAACAGTTATTGTAGAAGATGTCGGCGAAGCTGGTGGAGATGACCACTTTGATCCCGAAATCCTTAAGCGCCCACGGGGCGTGTTCGCGGCTGGAGCCGCAGCCGAAATTGTCGCCCGCGATCAGAATTTCCGCCGAGCGGTAGGCCGGCTTATTGAGGACGAAATCGTCGATCTCCTTGCCGTCGGGCGTGAAGCGCATTTCGTCGAACAGATGCTTACCAAGCCCCGTGCGCTTGATGGTCTTCAGGAACTGCTTCGGGATGATCATGTCGGTATCCACATTGATCATGTTGAGCGGGGCAGCCACGCCGTTCACTGTTTTGAATTTGTCCATCGAAACGCCTTCCTAAAAAGGTAAAAAGGGGTCAGGGTAAAAAGGGCTCTGACCCCTTTTTACCCTGACCCCTTTTT
>JANQMY010000140.1 GCA_028279895.1 Alphaproteobacteria bacterium | reverse complement strand
CCCAAGAGTACCCTGGTTCGGGTGGTTGGGCTGGGGGAGTGGCCGGCCAGGCGATGATCAAATCAGAATGGCGTGTTTCCTCATGTGGCGTTTTCTGCGTAAACCGGCGGCTTTGGCCGCAGCCTTCGTTTTTCTCTTCCTGCCATCATACGGACTGGCCGTCGCCGATGACCAGAACGTTTTTCAAAAGGCGCGCTACAGCCAGGCGGCTGAGCAGCCGGGCCTCTGGCGTATCGAGGGCCGGGGCGGGACCGTTTGGCTGTTCGGCACCATCCACCTTCTGCCGTCGGGGTTTGAGTGGCGGACGCCTCAGGTAGAGGCGGCGCTGGCGCAGTCGGATGTGATCGTGCTTGAAGCGCCGGTGGGCGGCTCTCACGCCCAACGCACCGTGGCGATTGTTCAGCGTTATGCCAAAGTGCATCCCAATCAATCGATCCGCGCCCTGATCCCGGACCATCACAAGCCGCGGGCGGAAGAATTGTCGGCCCAGTTCGGCTTGCCGTGGACTCACTTGCGGGAAATGCCGCCTTGGCTTGGCGGCATCATGCTGGCGCAGAGCCTGTATACGTCACTCGGCTTTTCTCCTCAGTCCGGTGTGGAACATACATTGGCGAGCGATCCGGCCTTGCAGCAAAAGGCATGGGACTTCTTCGAAACGCCGGAAGAGCAGCTTGGCTTTTTTGCCAAGCAGCCGGAAGACGTTCAGGTGAACATGTTCTTGTCCACTATCTCCCAAATGGAAGAGGGCCACGAACTGGTCTCCGACATGTTCGACGCTTGGGCCAAGGGCGATGTGCGCCGGATGGACAAGCTGTTCAACAAGAACATGAAAGAACAGTCGCCGGCCTTGTTCGAGACCTTGGTGGTGGAGCGCAACCGGAACTGGATGCCCAAATTCGACACCATGCTGCGCGACGGCCGCACCTATTTCGTGGCCGTGGGCGCCGGCCATTTGGGCGGGCGCCACGGGGTGATTGCGTTGCTGGAAAAGCGCGGCTATCCGGTGGCGTTGCAATAAGCTGTGCTTATCGAGAGATAGGTGACATTTCATTCCGATCACATGGTTTACACATTTTGGCATTTGGGGGGAGCCCCGGATGCCCTGGAAAGAGTGTAGACCCATGGATGAAAAACTTAGATTCGTTGCACGGCTTCTCGAGGGCGAGAAGATGGCGCCCTTGTGCCGGGAGTTCGGGATCTCCCGAGTCACAGGATATAAAATCTTTAATCGCTACAAGGACTGCGGCCTCGATGGTCTTCACGACCGCTCGCGCCGGCCCTACCGTCAGGCCAACAAACTGCCCTTCCAGATCGAACGGTGCATTCTCGGGCTCAAGCGCGAACACGACAGTTGGGGCGCCCCCAAGATCCGTGACAAGCTGATCCGGGAGTTCCCGATGATCAAGCCGCCCGCCATCAGCACCGTTCACGCTGTGCTGGATCGCCATGGCTTGGTGAAGCGCCGCAAACGCCGCCGCTATAAGGCAGAAGGAACACCACTTACCGCTACCTCCGAGCCCAACGGGCTTTGGTGTGCCGATTACAAGGGGGAATTCAAACTCGGCAACAAGCAGTACTGTTACCCACTCACCATCACCGATTACCGGTCGCGTTACTTGCTGGCCTGTGAGGGCATGGCCTCGACAAAAGCAGACTTCGCCTTTGCCATCTTCGAAAGGGCTTTCAAGGAGTTCGGGCTGCCCCGCGCCATCCGCACAGACAATGGTGTCCCCTTTGCCAGCCCGAATGCACTCTTCGGCTTGAGCAAACTCTCCGTCTGGTGGCTTAGGCTCGGCATCGATATCGAACGCATCAAGCCGGGCCACCCGCAACAAAACGGCCGTCATGAACGCATGCATCTCACCCTCAAAAAGGAAGCCACAAAACCAGCCTCCTTCAACTTCCTACAGCAGCAGGAAAGGTTTGATGACTTTATCGAGGTTTACAATAACCAACGACCCCACCAGGCACTCAAGGGCGCCTATCCCGGAGATCTCTATACACCGTCAGCACGGGTCTACGCGCCGCCGACGGAACCTGACTATCCGTTCCATGACCGAACCGTGCGCGTCACACGATGTGGCCGCATCTGCATCGGAAAGCGAAAGATC
>JANQMY010000124.1 GCA_028279895.1 Alphaproteobacteria bacterium | reverse complement strand
CGGTTTTCCAATGACACCACGGTGCCGTTGATGATCACCACCTCGGGACGCGACGTGACTTCGAACGGGTCACCGTCCCACACCACCACATCCGCCAATTTGCCCGGTGCTAGCGTTCCCAATCGGTCGCCCACGCCAAAGATTTCGGCTGGAGACCGTGTCACCGCCGCCATGGCCGCGCTGTAGGGCAAACCGTTCGCGACCGCATTTCCGGCGAGCTGCGGCAGCAGCCGCGCATTGTGGGTAAACCCGAGATCATCGTCGTAGAACGCGATCTTCACACCGGCTTGGTGAAGACGGGCCGCGTTTTCAAGGGTGGCCGCCAGCACCTCAAACCGCGCCGGCAGGTTTTGCAAGGGCTGCAGTATTACCGGAACGCCCGCCGCAGCAAGTTCAGGCGCAACACGCCATGCTTCACCCCCGCCATAGACAGCCACGCGAAGCTGGTAAGCCCGCGTCAAATCGATAACACGGCGAATGTCGTCTGCCCGTTGCGCGCCCACCAACAATAGCTGCTCCCCAGCCACCACCGGCGCCAGCGCCTGTATATCGCTCAGGGCAAACCGCTCCTCGCGAAAGTCTCTGCGATAGGCGGTCGGGTCCGATGCGTAAGCGCGCGCCCGGTCCAAATATTCCGTCAGAATAGCCCATGCGCCCAAACGCGTTCCGCCCGACCGCGCGGCGCCACCGAACCCCAGCTGCACGATTTGCGCGGCCTTGGCTTTTGTCACGGACCCCTCGGATCCGGACAGGTCGATTACAAACCCCTGGCCGCCAAATATGCTCGCCCCCGGAAGCGGTGTACTGAACGCCCGCGTTACCCCGCCAGCACGGGTGATCGGAACAACGGTCGATCGCCCATAGAATGCCAGCGCGCCATCTAGGGTCGCCCCGAGCGGGAAGCCTTCCTGCGGAACAACGTCATTTGTTTCCTGGTCCAACGAGATTTCTTCAAGACCGATGCTCGACAGGGCGATAAAGAAACCAGGGGTGACCACCTTGCCGCGGGCATCGATGATTTGTGGATCGCCGATGGGGCGCAGATTAGCCCCCACCTCGGCAATGGCTTCCCCATCGATCAACAGGTCGCCCTCGTCGATCACGCCCCGACCGGTCACCGTATGGACAGTGCCGTTCATGATAGCAATGGTGTTGGCCAGAGATGACGTGATTGGTGACGTAACAATGATCGCCATCAACCCGGCGCTGAACAGCAATGTTCGGATTGTGCTCATTCGTCCGCCTCCCCCGTCACATCCTGTCCGAGTTCGAAATCGCTCACCGGTCGCCGCGCAGGGTCCGATCGGTCGAACAGAAGCGCACCATCGACGAATACGCTTTCCGCTTGGGCGTAAACGGAGAACGGCGTGCGATTCCAAATCACCACATCCGCCGCCTTACCGACGGTCAGCGAGCCGGTCTCGTCGGCAATGCCCATGGCTTTGGCCGGGTTAAGCGTGATCCACGCCATAGCATCGGCTTCGGTAATCTGCAGGCCGATACGATTGCCATCGGCCATCGCTTTGGCGGCTTCCTGATTGAGGCGCTGCACACCGTAAGGCGAGTCCGAGTGGATGATGGCGCAGCCACCTTCTTGGGCATGCACCAGGGCTGCATTTTCGCGAATGCTGTCATAGGCTTCGAGCTTGAAGCCCCACCAGTCTGCCCAAATCGCAGCGCAAATCCCTTCCTCCGCTAGCGTGTCGGCAAGTTTGTACGCTTCCACCGCATGATGAAACGAGATCACGTCGAAATCGAACTCCCGGGACAGATCAATAATCTGCGCCATTTCATCCGCACGGTAACAATGCATGTTCAGCAAGATATCGCCGGACAAGACGCCGGCCAGTGTCTCAAGCTCCAGATCCCGGTCTGGGGCATCGGGCGGATCTTCGCCGTCCTCCACATCGGCTGCTTCTTCGAGATAATCGTCCCATTCTTTCTTGTAGGCCGCCGCTTGGATCCAGCCTTCACGGTAGCCCGCAAAGTTCCCCATGCGCGTAAAAAGACCTTTGTCCCGATAGATACGTTTGGGATTTTCACCGCAGGCCATTTTCAATCCATAGGGCGCACCCGGGAACTTCATGCCCTGTACGGTTCGGGCCGACACGTTTTTGACCGTAACCGTCCGCCCACCGAATAAATTTGCCGAACCGGGTAGTATTTGAAGCGTGGTCACACCGCCCGCCAATGCACGGGAGAAGCCGGGATCTTGCGGCCAGACGGAGTGTTCGGCCCATACTTCCGCCGTATTGGGGCTTCCGATTTCGTTGCCGTCGGCGGTGGAGGCATTTGCCGGCGACGGATACACCCCCAAATGGGAATGAATGTCGATGATGCCCGGTGTCACAAACTTGCCCGCCGCTTCGATCACCGTGGCGCCTTCGCCCGCCTCCGCTTGATCGGCCGCGCCCACAAAGGTGAGCCGCCCGGCGTCGAATAGAACGGCGCCATTCTCAATGCGTGTACCATCACCGATCAAAACGGTTGCGCCGGTAATCAGTGTTTTCGAGGACGGGTAAGGCTTGTAGGTACTGGGATATGGATCTTCAGGCGGTTGGGTTATCGACTCCGCAGTGTCGTCAGCCGTTGTCGATTCTTCCGGACCACATGCTGCAAGCAAAAGCACGAGCCCAAGACATGACAAGAAGCGCATCGTGAACGTCCCACACACAAGCGCGGCGACGTCACGCATCCGGCTGACGATTGTGCAAGCCTGCGCCCCAAACCTCGGTCAGTTCCAGCTCATAACCGTTCGGGTCTTGGATATAGATGGAACGCGAACCTGGCCAATTCACCGTGCCGCCATACATCACGTCGATTCCGAGTTCCGCACAACGGCGTTCCACATCGTCGAAGTTTTCGATGTTGAACCCGATGTGATGTAAACCGACCTTACGATACTCTTGAAAGCCGGGTGTTTCGTACAGACACAGCTTCGCCGCCTTCGTCCCGATAATTTTGCCGTTGTCGGCAGGACAGTCTTCCAAGACTTCGAAGCCAAAGAGTTTTTCATAGAATTCAACGGATTTCTTCAGGTCCGCCACTTCGAGATTGAGGTGATCGATCCCCGTGGTTTGAAGCATCGACATGAGCAGGATCTCCTTCTGCCATCAATGAACCGATTTAATAAATAAAGATATATCTTTATTTATTCAAGACCCCAAACACCGCTTCATTCCGAGACCATTCGAAAAATGCGATCATTTTGATAGTCTGAGGCGCAACGACTCGCGAAGGGGGAGAAAGATGAGCCGGATTCGCAACCAAATGATTACGTGTGTTCTTGGACCGATCACCGTCCTGGCGGCGGCGATGGCCACGCCCGCCGCCGCAGCGGAAGATGCGATCCTCGTTCTGGATGGCTCGGGCTCCATGTGGGGACAGATCGAAGGCAAGACCAAGATCGAAATTGCGCAGCAAGTCACCGGCGATTTGTTGAACCAGCTTCCTGGAGACCGGCGCTTAGGGCTCATCGCTTATGGCCACAACCGCAAAGGTGATTGCACGGACATCGAGGAACTGGTGGCTGTCGGTACCGACCGCGGCGCCATCAAGGCCGCCGTGGACGATATCTCCCCCAAAGGCAAAACGCCGCTGTCCGCTGCCGTGAAGATGGCTGCAGAAAAACTCAGATATACGGAATCGAAAGCGACCGTCATCTTGGTCAGCGACGGGATCGAAACCTGCGACCTCGACCCCTGCGCCGTGGGCACAGCCCTAGAGGAGGCCGGCGTCGATTTCACGGCTCATGTCATCGGTTTCGATGTGGCCGAAGAAGAAGCACAACAACAACTCCAGTGTTTGGCCAAGAATACCGGGGGCCGCTACATCTCGGCCTCCAATGCCGGCGAGCTTTCGGTGGCACTGACCGAAACCGTGGTGAATGTAGAACCGGCGGCGGAAACCGGCACCCTGTCATTGGCGGCATCTGAACTTGAGGGCGGGCCGAAAATCGAAAGCGGGTTGGCTTGGACAGTCCAACAGGCCGGAGGTGGCGACGTTTTGTTTGAAGCCGCTGACAGCGGCAGCGCGACCACCGAGGTTCCCGCCGGCGTCTATGACATTTTTGTCGAGCGCTCCGCCGACGGACTAAAGGGCAAGCAGACCTTGGTCGAGGTACCGCCCGGTGTTAACCAGAATGTTTTGATTGCTTTGAGGCTGGATTTCGAAGCTTCGGTGCGGGCGGCACCCGAACCGACGGCCAGCGCGGGCTCGGAATTCGTGGTCTATTGGGAAGGACCGAACCGGCAGGCCGACTTTGTCACCATCGCCCGGAAGGATATGTCAGCGGGCGGCACTATTTCCTACAAATACGTCACCGCGGGCAACCCTGTAAAACTCACCGCCCCCACCGCCCCCGGCACCTACGAAGTCCGCTATGTGCTGGGCAAGCCCTATCGCATTCTGGCGCGGGAGGACTTTACCGTCACCGAAGTATCCGCGTCGGTCACCGGGCCCGAGACGGCCATGGCCGGTGCAGAATTCACCGTGGACTGGACCGGACCCGACACCAATACCGACTACATCACAATTACCGAAAAGGATGCCCCAGACCGCGCCTACAAAAACTACGCCTATACCAGGAATGGGAGCCCGGCCAAGCTGACCGCGCCGCTGGAACCCGGCGATTATGAGATCCGCTACGCTCAACAAGGGGTGACAGGCCAAGTCGGCGCCTCCGGGTACCGCGTGTTGGCCAGCGCACCGATCTCGGTGACCGCCGCCGGGGCGACCCTGACCGGTCCAGAAAGCGCCGCCGCCGGCCGCACGATTTCCATTCCGTGGACGGGCCCCAAGCAAAACCGGGACTACATTACTATCGTCAAACCGGACGCGCCGGACCAGGCGTATAACGATTACGCGTACACGCGAAACGGCTCGCCGGCAGAAATCAAAACACCGCTTGAGCCCGGTGCCTATGAAGTCCGGTACGTTCAAGACAGCAAGAAGGTGCTGACGCGAACCCCCATCACAATAACGGCGCCCGAGATCACAATGGACGCCCCGTCGACGGCAACCGCCGGTCAGACGATATCCATCGCTTGGACCGGCCCGGTGGAACGGTCGGATTTCATCACCGTCACCCCGCCGGATTTTGCCGAAAATCGGTATACGGATTACGCCTATACCCGCAATGGCAACCCAGCGGAAGTGACCGTCCCCAGCGAACCGGGAACTTACGAAGTGCGCTTTGTGCTGAATGGCAAAAAGGTCATCCTCCGCTCCCCATTGGAGGTTTCCGACGTGACGGCCACTTTGACGGCACCGGATAGTGTTGCTGCCAGCTCCAAAGTATCGGTCGACTGGACCGGCCCTAATGCTAAGGGCGACTGGCTTGCTATTGTGAAGCCGGACGCCCCGCCAAAAGCCTATGGCGGGTTTTACGCCTATTCCAGGAACGGCTCGCCGGCGACCATTAATGCCCCCAAGGACCCGGGCGATTACGAGATTCGTTATGTGCTCAACGGCAAGCGTGTGGTCGCCCGCCGACCGATCACCGTCACCGCAGCCGAATAGCCGACACACAAAGAAAAGAGTCGACCGATCGGACCTACGATAATATATAGCCATATGGCTATATATCAGTCCACGCTGGATCAGACCTTTCAGGCCCTGGGTGACGAAACCCGTCGCGGCATGCTGGCGTCCCTTGCCCGCAACGGGGCCCAAACCGCCGGCGAATTGGGCAAACCCTTTCAAATCGCCCAGCCGACCGCCTCAAAGCACCTTAAAGTGCTTGAAAAGGCGGGCCTTGTGACGCGCGAGATCGATGGGCGCACGCACCGTTTTACGCTGGAAACCGAGCCCCTGCACCAAGCCCAGCTTTGGCTCGACACCCATCGAGAATTCTGGGAACGTACGCTGGATCGCCTAGACCAGTTCTTGAAAACCGATACGGATAGGTCTCATGGCTGAAGCGCAACACACATTGGTCGTGGAACGGCACCTTGAGGCGCCGATTGCGAAGGTCTTCGACGCCTTTGCGGACGTTGCGAAATTCGCTCAATGGTTTGGGCCCAGCCCCCGCGTCCCGCTCGAGATCTTCGACTACGAGTTCGAACCAGGCGGCCGCTATCGGATTTGCTTCCACGGAGAAAGCGGCAGCAAAGACATTGTCGGCGGCACTTATGTGTCGATCACGGCGCCGACACAGATTGTGTTCACCTGGCAATGGGAAGCGCCTCACACCTATGAAGGCCTCCAGACACTCGTGACCGTAGACCTTACGGAAAAAGACGGCACAACCCATCTGGTTTTGACCCATGAAAAGCTTCCCTCAACCGAAGCGAAGGCCAACCACGATATGGGCTGGAGCGGTGCGCTCGACCAACTTGGTCCGTGGCTCGCCCGCACGCACGCCGCTTAAGGGTGCTCGGCGATGACGATTGACGAAAAGCTCGTAGAAAGAATTCGCGGTATTCTCGCGGATCAGCTCGTAGAGGAAAAACGGATGTTTGGCGGCCTCACCTTTATGGTGCGCGGCCATATGTGCTGCGGTGTGGGCAAGGACGGCATGATGGTGCGCGTCGGACCCGATGCCTACGAAAAATCCCTTAACGAATCCGGCGCTCGGCCCATGGACCTTACCGGCCGCAGCATGAAGGGGTTGGTGTGGGTGGACCCGAACGCGGTTGCCGACAAACGTGTACTGACAAAATGGGTGAACAAAGGCGTTGCCTTCGTGGACACGCTGCCGAGGAGGAAAAAATGACCGGCCATAAAGTCGTTTCCCAAGAAGAATGGGTGAAGGCCCGCGTCGCCTTCATGGCGAAAGAAAAAGAGTTCACGCATTTGCGCGAGCAATTGGCAGAGCAGCGGCGGCAATTGCCCTGGGTCAAAGTCGAGAAAGATTATGCCTTCCAAAGCGATAAAGGCACGGTCACGCTGGCCGACCTGTTCCAAGGACGGTCACAGCTCGTCGTCTATCACTTCATGTTCGGGCCGGACTGGGAGGAAGGATGCAAATCCTGCTCATTCTGGGCCGACCACTATGACGGCTCGATTGCTCACCTTGCCGCGCGGGACGTATCGCTGGTGGCGATTTCCGTCGGCCCGCTCGACCGGCTCAACGCATTCCAGAAGCGCATGGGCTGGCATTTCCCCTGGGTCTCGTCTGCCAACACTGATTTCAGTAAGGATTTTCACGTGTGGGCGACGCCGGAAGAAATCGAAAGCGGCGATACCTTCTACAATTTCACGAAAGGCAATCATTACGGCGAACACATGCCGGGCATGAGCGTCTTCGTGAAGGACGACGACGGACAGATCTTCCACACTTATTCCGTCTACGCCCGGGGGCTAGATCCCGTGAACAGCGCCTATCAGATTTTGGATCTAACGCCCAAGGGCCGGGATGAGAAAGAGTTGCCCTTCCCCATGGCGTGGGTGAAACACCACGACAAGTATTAGAGCGTTTGACGATAGGGCGTCGTTCAGCCGTCAGTGGTGAGATCCTGCGCAATCATCAATGCGTTTCCATCCGGATCATAGAATGTCGCGGTGCTGACCATTCCTTCGATCGTCTCTGTCGGACCGTCGAATTTAACACCGGCCTCTTCCAGAGCATGCCGGGCCGATGCAATGTCGGCAATGCCGAAAACAGGAACCGTATTGCCGGGCGACGGTTCCGACTGTTCACCTAAACCAAGCGTCACACCGGCGGTCTTGGTTTGCAGTTCGCTCCATCCTGCGTCATCGGCGTGATACAGAACGTCGAACCCGAGAATGTCCGCATACCATTTTGCACTGGCGTGCCTGTCCCGCACCGACAGCGCGAGGGTTAACGTGTTTTCAAGTGTGACGACAGGCATTGGGCTTTCTCTTTTTTCAAAAGTATATATACTATATTAAATGGACATAGAAGCACTTGTCAAGGTGACGTCGAGGGCCTGGTCGTTGAAGGTTCTTGCCCTCATGC
>JANQMY010000098.1 GCA_028279895.1 Alphaproteobacteria bacterium | reverse complement strand
ACGGCACGCCCGAGGCCTACGCCACGCAGCGCACTGTCGTGCTAGAGTCCTGGAACAGCATTCGGAACGCCGTGGCCGCGCCGAAGCCGGATTTGTGGGTGACGTATCATGCCTATTACAAATCACCGGATCTGTTGGGTCCACGGGCAAAACAGGCCTGGAACGTGCCTTACGTGATCGTCGAACCGTCCTATGCGCCCCGGCGGGCTGTCGGCCCTTGGGCAGCCGAAATAGCCGATATGCAGGCGGCGCTCCACGCCGCAGACCGGCTGCTGGTCGTCAAACGCAAAGACTGGCAGCCGCTTGCCGATCTGCTGGGGTCGGATCGCCGCCTTGCGTGGTTTCCGCCTTTTCTGGACCCATCGCCTTACCGGGAGGCGGCCGAAAACAGGCCCTCCGCGCAACAGGCTCTGCACCAACGGCTGGCGCAGCAACCAACTGGGCCGATCCTTTTCTGTTGCGCCATGATGCGTGGGGGCACCAAGCGCCGGAGCTATGACTTTCTGCTGACCGCCCTGGGCCATATTCTGGATCTGGACTGGCATTTGGTCGTTGCAGGCGACGGCGCTGAACGAAATTCTATTGAACGCGACGCGGCATCTCTCCGCGGCCGCGTCACCTTTCTGGGCGAAGTCCCGCCCGATGAGCTGCCGGCCCTTTATGCCGCATCAGACCTTTTCGTTTGGCCCGGTTTGAGCGAGGCTTTCGGCATGGTCTATCTGGAAGCCGCCGCCGCCGGGTGCCCTGCCGCCGCCGTACGGGGGGCCGGTGTCAGCGACGTCATTCAAGACGGGAAAACAGGTGTATTGAGCAAGCCGGGTTCGGTCGAAGCATATGCCGATGCCTTGCGTCTGCTTCTCACTCATCGGTCGCAGCGGCAGGCATTGGGCCGGCAGGCCCAAGACCATGTGCTGGCCCATCACGACATCGGTGGCGCCGTGCGCCGGCTCGACGCGCTCGCATCTTTGGTGGGAGCCGCATCGTGACTCTGCTGGCCCTCATTCGGCATGGCGAAACCGCCTGGAATAAGAAGCGGAGGATGCAAGGTCACGCGGACATACCGCTGACAGACGAAGGCCGGCAGAGGCTTGCTACGCTGTGTGTGCCGGACGCGCTGAAGATTGCCCGGTGGTACACAAGCCCCCTGTCCCGGGCACGGGAAACCGCCCAATGCTTGGGCATTGACGGCGCCCTGGCAGATCGGCGGCTCATCGAGACCGATTGGGGCCAATGGCAAGGCAAAACGATTGCCCAATTGCGCGAGGAATTGGGGAATGACTTTCTAGAGAATGAAGCCAAAGGACTTGATTTCCGCCCGCCCGGCGGCGAGAGCCCGCGGGATGTGATACACCGCCTAGCCCCCTTCTTGGCGGAGGTCGCCGACAGCCGCCTGCCCAGCGGGGCCGTGACCCATAAGGGCGTCATCCGGGCCGTTCTGTCCATGGCCTATGATTGGGACATGACGATCAAAGCGCCCGTGGCACTGACTTGGCAATGCGTTCATCTGTTTGGGGTCGGCCCGGGGGGAAAGATTCACCCGGTGCAAATGAACATGCCCCTGGCCGAGCGACAAAAGGCGCTTCCGTAATGCCGCGGGTTTTGTTTTACGTGCAGCATTTGCTGGGGGTGGGCCATCTCATGCGGGCGGCCGCTCTGGTGAAAGAAATGGCACGCCAAGGCATGGATGTCTTGCTGGTCTCGGGCGGCCCGCCGCACCCTCATACGGATCTGGGGCAGGCCCGGCTGTGTCAATTGCCGCCCCTCAGCACCCAGGGCACGACCTACGCGACGCTGGTGGACAGTAACGGGCACCCCATCGACACGCGCTTTCGCGCGGAACGCACGGCCAAACTGCTCGCCGCCTTTCACGACTTTGCGCCGGATATCGTGGTGACGGAGCATTACCCGTTCGGCCGCGGCAAGCTGCGCTTCGAGCTGGAACCGCTGCTGGACGCCGTTCAATCGGCCCGACCCAAGCCGCGCCTTTTCGCATCGGTCCGCGACATCATCGAACCGCCTGAAAGCGCGGAGAAAAGCCGCCGCTTTTTGGACACGGCCAACGCCCATTTCGATGCCATCCTGATCCATGGCGACGCGCGCTTTGCGCCCTTCCAACCATCGTTTCCCAACGCCGCGGCATTGACCCCGCCGCTGGTCTATACGGGCTACGTCGCGACCGGGGGAGCGGTCCCCACACAGAATCGCCGACGCCGCGTGTTGATTTCCGCCGGCAATGGCCGCACCGGCAGCGGGCTGTTGGAGGCCGCCCGCGCAGCCCATCGCCTAGACGATCTCGGCATGACGTGGGAGGCCCGTTTGGCAAACGGCGCCTGTCCGACCCGGTCGCCGGAACCCGACGCCGCGAAGGGCTTCACCCTGGCGCCCATCTCGCCCAACCTGGCCGCCGATTTGGCCCAGGCCGCTTTGTCTGTCAGTCAAGGCGGCTACAACACCGTGGTAGATTTGGCCCTAAGCCGCACGCCAGCGGTATTGGTGCCCTATGGTGGACATGGCGAGCAAGAACAGGGGCTGCGGGCCGAACGCATGGCCCAAACCGGCCAGGCCGTGGTGTTGCCCGAAAAAAGCCTTTCGACCGAACGCCTGTTGGCTGCTATGACCGAAGCGTTGAATCACCTATTAAGCGGGCCGCCGCCTTTTGCATTGGACGGCGCGCCGCGCACCGCCGCCTTTTTGAAAGAAGCGGCGTAAAGTCAGGGCACAAGAAACCAAACCCCATGACGCACCCATCGCCGAGCATACACGCCTACCCCCGCGCCGCGCTGCGCGGAGAGTTCGGGCGCGGCGCCTTCGTCTTCGTCTGTTCGGCCGGCTTATGCCTTATGGTAGGTCCGTGGACGCTTGCCGGCGCCATTTTCGGCACCGCAGCCCTGTTGGTGGCCGTCTATCTGATTGTGGTGGGGTTGCGGTCCGCCACCGTGCTACGGGTGAGCGAAACGGGCATTTCACAACAGCTTTCGCCCGCCTATCCGGTCTGGCTCCAACGCATATGGGCAAAACAGATCTCCTGGGACGGGCTCACCGGCTTGACCCTGCACTACTACGCCACGCGGCGGGATCAAGAGGAGGGCTGGCTCGAACTGACCCTCAGACACGGACGATCGGCCATCAAAATTCAAGACAGCCTCGATCGGTTTGGCGATGTCCTAACCCGCAGCCGCCAAGCCGCCGAAGCAAACGGGCTACCGCTCAACCGCGCAACCCAAGACAATTTTGCGCGGCTCGGCGCCCTGCGGCACGTGCCGGTCGCCCGGCATACCTCGCTGAGGGAGCGTCCCTGAATGCGGACATTATCGATCCGGCATCTGAGTGTTGCGTTCCGGCTGCCGACAGGGCGGACGGAAGCGGTATCGGATGTTTCGTTCGATGTCGAGAAAGGGAAGACCATCGCCTTGGTAGGCGAGACCGGCTCCGGAAAATCCACCATCGGCAATGCCGTGATGGGCCTGCTGCCGAAAAACGGTGAGATCACCCACGGAGAGATCCTTTTTCAAAGCGCCCAATATGGGGGTGTACAGATCGATCTGGCGAAGCTGCCGCCGGACGGCGCCCAGTTCCGGGCGCTGCGCGGCCGGCATCTATCGATGATCTTTCAGGAGCCGGTGTCGGCGCTGTCGCCACTGCATACGATCGGCGATCAAATTAGCGAGGTCATCCGCCTTCACGAGCAGGTACCGCAAAAAACAGCGTTGGAACAAACCTGCCGGATGCTGGAACAGGTAGGCTTTGCCGATGCCAAAAACGCCCACCGGCTGTATCCGTTTGAGCTGTCGGGCGGCCTAAGGCAACGGGCCATGATTGCCATGGCCATGGTGTGCCGGCCGGCCCTGCTGGTGGCCGACGAACCGACCACCGCCCTGGATGTGACCGTCCAAGCGCAGATCTTGCACACCATCACCGAACTCAAAGCCGAGCTGGGGATGTCGGTGCTGTTGATCACCCACGATTTGGGTATTGTGAGCCAAATCGCCGACCGGGTGGTGGTGTTGCACCGCGGGCGGGTGATGGAAGCGGGGCCTTGCACAGCAGCTTTGACGGCACCACGACACCCTTATCTCAAAGGGTTGCTCGCCGCCGTGCCGAGCGTCGATCACGCGCCCGCCGCCCGGTTGCAAAGCCTTAAGCCCGTTGCCGAAACCGAAAACGGGTATTTTCGAAAGGCAACGCCATCACTCGCCGCCGCACCCGGCCGGCCCTTGATCGACCTGCGGGGGGTCAGCAAGACCTATCGCGCCCGCAGCGACGCCATGTTCGAAAACGACGCCGAAACGGTGACCCGGGCCATGGACGGGGTCTCGCTGACCCTCAACGAGGGGGAGTGCCTGGGGTTGGTCGGTGAATCCGGCAGCGGCAAAACGACCCTTTGCCGGGCGGTAATGCGGGCCCTGGTGCCCGATTCCGGTGAAATCGTGCTTCATGGAGACGACGGGCCCATATCGGTCGTCTCCCTGGAGGGGACGGCCCTGAAGACCTATCGGCGGCGCATTCAATATGTCTTCCAGGACCCGTATTCGTCCCTCAATCCGCGCATGACGGTGCGCGATATCATTCGGGAACCCCTGGACATCCATCGCGTCTGCGGCCGGTCGGAGCAAACCGCCCGGGTGGCCGAACTGCTGCGGCTGGTGGGCCTCAACCCGAACTGCATGAACCGCTATCCCCACGCTTTTTCCGGCGGGCAACGCCAGCGGATTTGCCTTGCCCGGGCGCTGGCCCTGGAACCGGAGATCCTGATGCTGGACGAGCCCGTTTCGTCCCTCGACGTGTCCGTGCAAGCCCAGATCCTCAATCTGATGAAAGATCTGAAGGACCGGTTGGGGCTGACCTATCTGTTTGTGAGCCACAATCTCGGGGTCATCCGGTATATGGCAGACCGGGTTGCGGTCATGGTGGCAGGCCGCATCGTCGAAGTCGCGCCGACGGACACTTTGTTCGAGCGACCAACCCATCCCTACACAAAAGCGCTGCTGGCGGCGGTGCCCAGCGTGGACCCGGCAAAGAAGGCCGATTTTGCCGCGCTGTGCGAACACCCGTCCAGCGATCCGGATCAATGGCCCGCGCCTTTTACGGCCTTCGGCGGCACCCAAGGACCGCTGATCGAAACCAACCCCAATCACTTCGTTGCCATGGCGGGACCCGGGGATTGATGCCGACACACCAGTTCCACCGTATGCTGATGATTTGCCTGTGGGCCGGTTTCCTTGCCGCGTCCCCTCCGGCCGCCGCCGCCTTATATGAAGAAACGCCGGTTTTGAAAGACCGGGTGGCTGCGGGCGAGCTGCCGCCCGTAGAAGCACGGATTCCCGAGACACCGCTGGTTGTCGACCTGACGGCCCCGGGCAAATCCGCCGGGCGTCATGGCGGCACCCTGCACACCATTGTCTCGCGCGCCAAAGACATCCGTTACATGGTCGTCTACGGCTATGCCCGCTTGGTGGGCTACAACGAACAATTGGCGCTGGAGCCAGACATCTTGCGTGCCGTCGACGTGCAGGAAGACGGAGCGCTCTATACGTTCCACTTGCGCCCGGGGCATCGCTGGTCCGACGGCCACCCGTTCACCGCAGAAGATTTCCGCTATTACTGGGAAGATGTGGCCAATAATGAGGAGCTCTCGCCGGCCGGACCGCCGGTTTCGTTACTTGTGGACGGGCAGAAACCCCAGGTAACAGTGCTGGATTCGGTGACGATCCAATATCGCTGGCACAAGCCTAATCCGCGGTTTTTGGCCCTGCTGGCGCAACCCCGGCCGCCCTTCATCTACCGGCCTGCCCATTTCCTGAAGCAGTTCCATATCGCCTATGCCGATGCGGACACCGTCGCGGCCCTTGCCGACGCCGAAAATGTACGGAACTGGGCCGCTTTGCATAACCGCAAAGACAATATGTACAACAATGACGTGGTGGACCTGCCCACTTTGCAGCCTTGGATGAACCGCACCAGCCCGCCCGCGACCCGCTTCGTCATGCCCCGAAATCCCTATTTTCACCGGGTCGATAGTTTCGGCCGGCAACTTCCCTATGTGGACGAGGTGATCGTCTCGATTGCAGAGAGCGGTCTGATTCCGGCCAAAGCCATCAGCGGCGAAACGGATTTGCAGGCCCGCGGCCTGTCCTTTTCGGACATTACGTCCCTCAAAAGCGGTGAGACACGCAACAATTACCGCACCCATCTTTGGCCCATCGGTACCGGCGCGCAATACGCGCTTTATCCCAATCTCAACGCGAACGATCCGGTGTGGCGCGAGGTACTGCGCGACGTTCGCGTGCGCCGCGCTTTGTCGCTGGGAATCGACCGGGACGATATCAACAAAACGTTCTTTTTCGGCCTTGCCCGGGAAAGCAACAACACGGTGCTGCCCATTTCTCCTCTGTATAAGGAACAATATCGGACGGGCTGGGCAACTCACGATCCGGCGCGGGCCAACGCATTGCTGGATGCGGCGGGCCTGATCGAACGCGACGCGACAGGCACCCGTCTACTGCCGGATGGGCGGCCCATGGAGGTCATCCTGGAAACCGCCGGCGAGTCGCCCCAAGACATCGATGTTCTGCAGCTCGTCGAAGAAGCCTGGCGGGCGATTGGCGTCAAGCTGTTCATCAAGCCGTCGACGCGCCAGATTTTGCGCAACCGGGCCTATAGCGGGGCCGCGATCATGACCTTGTGGTCCGGATGGAACAACGGGACCGCGACGCCGCAAATGGACCCCATCGAACTCGCCCCCGTGGCCCAGGAAAACCTGGCCTGGCCCAAATGGGGCCAGCACTATCAAACCAACGGCGCCAGCGGCGAGGCCCCGGATCTGCCCG
>JANQMY010000092.1 GCA_028279895.1 Alphaproteobacteria bacterium | reverse complement strand
AATACACGGTATTCGGCTATCACGACGCCTTCATTGGCGACAGGCCCGGCCTGTTCGATGCTGTACTAGCGGCGTCGTCTGCTGTTTTGGCGATTGTATTGTTTCACTTTTTGCGGCGATTTCTTTCGCTTGGAGAAAGTTATCCGAACTACGATTTGTTCCTTCGCATTTTGTTTTTCGGGGCCTTGTTTGCGCTCGCCGTGACTCCGTTCAACGCAATGGTGGCGCAGTTGATGGTGAAGATTGCGCTCTTCGTTGGCGTTGTCGGAGGCTGTTTCCTGGTCGCTCATTTATCGCGTGCAGGGGTTACCCAGGCGCAGATCGCCGGGCCTGGCATATTGCTGCTGAGCTTGGCGTTTTTGGCCCAGGGACTATTGCAGATGTTGGAACTGGATACGGTTCCCACCTGGAGTGTTGTCGTCCATTTGCTTTTTGTAATTGGATTGCTTCTGCTATCGTACGCTGTACTGAGTGAACGCGACGTCACCCCCGAAATACCGGAACCCGTCGGCGCATTGCCGCCTCCCCAAAGCAGTGCGTTCAATCCCCTGCCGCCGCATTCTTCCGCGTCGCTTCTACAAGAAGGTGACAGCGACGAGGCCCGCCCCCATGCGCGTCTTGCGCTTGCACTCGCGGCTGTCGGTGAAGGGGTGTGGGATTGGGACGTCGATAAACGGACATTATTTCTGTCGGCTGAAGCGGAGCGGCTTATGGGCTGTGAAAACGGTCGATTTGCCGGTACGGCCGAGTCGTGGATCTTGCTGCTGGAGGAACATGATCGTGCTGATTTCAGAAATCTGATGTTCGAGCCGCAGTCGCATCACCAAGCGACTTTTATCAAGTCGTTTCGGGTTGGTGGTGACACCGGCGAAGAGCGTCTGCTGGAACTTCAGGCGTCATTCCTAAAGACGGAGAACGGTTCGGTATCGCGCTGTGTCGGCATGCTGCGCGATATATCCGATCGGACGCCGGTCGATTACACGCCCATCGACAGCGGTCTTGTCGACGTTCTCACGAATGTGCTGACACGTTCGGCCTTTATGACCAGGTTGGAGGAACATCTAAGCTCTCGGCAATCGGACGACGACCGTTTGTCGGAACTGTTCATCATCGATTTGGACCGTTTTAAGGTGGTGAATGAAGGGGTGGGCCATGCAGGTGGTGACCAGCTTTTGGCTGCAGTTGCGGAACGTTTGAAGGCGTTTTCGGGCGAATCCGACGAGGTCGGGCGGCTCGCAGGCGACGAATTCGCCCTGCTTCTCAACCGGCAGGGGGGCAACGCCAATGCGGAAGGCATCGCCGACCTTATCCTGGATTTGCTGTCTCGACCGTTCGAAATCGGTAATCGCGAAGTTTTCTTGAGCGCCAGTATCGGATTCGTCGTGTTGGAGGAGCAACAGAGCGCGGCTGGTGAAGTCTTGCAAAATGCTGAGTTTGCAGCACAAGAAGCCAAGCGCGCGGGGGGCGGGCAGTGGCGCGAGTATTCGCCCAACATGCGCGGCGAAGGGGATTCCCCGGTCTCCGTTCACGCCGAGTTGCGCCGTGCCTTGGAACGGGAAGAGATCGAGCTGCATTATCAGCCTATTTTTGCGCTGGAAGACCGAAGAATTGCTGGGTTTGAAGCATTGTTGCGCTGGCGCCATCCGAGGCGCGGTGTTCTGGGGGCGGATCAGTTCATTCCCGTAGCCGAAGAAACCGGTGTCATCGTCGAACTAGGCCGGTTCGCATTAAGCTTGGCCAGCGTTCAGCTTTACCAGTGGCAGGCCTTTTTTACCCTCACGGAGCCCCTGTTTGTAAGCGTCAACATGTCAAGCCGCGAACTGCTGCGCCCCGACCTTGTGGGCGAATTCGAGGAAATCACCAAAGCGGTAAGTGTGGCTCCCGGCTCGCTCAAGGTCGAACTCACCGAATCCCAAGTTCTGCACGACGAAACACTGGCAGCCTCTGTCCTGAAACGCCTGCGGGAATTGGGTGCTGGGCTTGCGCTGGACGATTTTGGGACTGGGTATTCAGCGCTCAGTAGACTGAAGGATTATCAGTTCGATACACTGAAAGTCGACCGGTCATTTGTTTCGGCGATGGACACGGAGGAAGAGGCCCCGGTGATCACAAAGTCCATCGTTGAACTCGCCCATGAACTGGGTATGGATGTGATCGCCGAAGGTGTTGAAAGCGATAAGCACGTCGAAAGACTGCTTCAAATGGGCTGTGACTATGGCCAGGGCTTCCATTTCGGTGCAGCCATGACTGCGGAAGACGCGCAGAAATTCATCGCCTTGCACTGGGCTAATTAGAGTCGCTTTAGGCGTTGCCGGCCGTTCCGGACAACAATGACAAATCGATCCCAAGTTTTGCCAGTGCACTTTCCCAGCGGTCTTCCAGGGCGGCTTCGAAGAGCAGCTTGTTGTCTGCCGGACAATGCAGCCAGCCATTAGCTCTAATTTCGGATTCAAGTTGACCAGGCGCCCATCCCGCATAGCCCAAAGCGACCAGCGAGCTTTTGGGGCCGTCGCCGGAGACGATCGCCTTCAAAATGTCGGTGGTCGCTGTGAGACCGACACTGTTACCGATGTGGATGGTTGAATCCTTCTTTGAATAGTCTGTGCTGTGAAGCACGAAGCCACGGCCGGTATCGACCGGCCCGCCGAAATGAACATCGATCACGGGCGAGGATTGGGTCCCATCGATCTCCAGCTGCTCTAAGAGTTCCGGGAATGTGATGTTTTCTGCCGACTTGTTGACGACCAATCCCATCGCGCCCCCTTCGGCTGTGTGGGCACACATATAGATGACACTGCGCTCAAATCGTGTGTCGGCCATGTCCGGCATGGCGATCAATAATTGCCCTTCTAGGCTGTCTTGGTCTTGGTTTTTTGTGTTCTCGGACATGTCGCCTTTTCTCTTACGCTCGATACATCTTTTGACACGGATGAACGGTATTCCGGAACAACCAGGCCATCGCTCACGCCAAATTGAGCGAAGTATGAGCAGTCCCCACCGAAAAACCGTGCAACACACCCCTATCTAGCTGTTCATCGGCTCGCTATTGAGGCAGTTTACCTCAAGACTTTAGCAAGAATTAGGCCGCATTTTCAGTATCGATTGAGGACAATGTTAACCAAGTCGACAGGCATTTTCGCGTTGCTGATCGCCGGTATGGCCTTTTGGTCACTCTCTTGGGCGGACGGGCAAAACGTGCCTGCGTTGCGGACGGAATGGGGTGGCAACGACTATGTGGACTTGCGTTTGGTATCGGCCATGGATCGTTTACCAAAAGACGGTGCGCTCGACATTGCCCTTGAAATCAAGCTTAAGGAAGGCTGGGTGACCTATTGGGTGATGCCGGGAATCTCCGGGTTTCCCCCAAAGATCGTTGGGCGAAAGCTGAAAAACATAGATGAATTTGAGGTCTATTGGCCGGCTCCAGAGGTGCACACCTTACCTTTCTCCAAAGCCGTGGGATATGACGGCCATTTTTTCGTACCTATTCGTTTGGTGGTTGATGCTCCGCATAAGGACGCGTCCATTTCGCTCGACTGGCAAATCGCGGTTTGTGAAGAAATCTGCGTTCTCCTGAGAGAGGAGATGGCACTGCGAATCCCCGGTGCGCGGTCCAATGTGCCGGCGGCCGCTACCGCGGACCATGCCGACATCGTGCGCGCTAAGAGTAAGCTGCCCGTAAGATCGGAAGCGGATGGGCGACTGGGCGAGCAATTCCTTGCCCGCCAGGCGATTTTGCAGGGTGGTCAATACAACCACCAACTGGAGGTGGTGGTGGAAACGGCCATTCCGGAAACGGTCACCACTGTGCCAGAATTGTACGTGGCGGGCCCGATGGCGGTCAGGTTTGGCACACCTGATGTGTTCCATGACGTTACCGCCGGAACGCTTCGCTACTCGTTTCCTGCCTATCTGTCGGAACCGCGCGAACGACTTCTGGGGGAAGCGGTGAAGCTGGTTCTTGTGACACAAAACGGCGCCCACGAAACCAGCCTGACCATCACACAACCTAACCGGCGGATTTCTGCACCCATTCCGGCATCGCAACTCTAGTTCTTTGAATCACTCATAGTGATGGGTAGAGTTTTCTGAGTTTGATGCGGGCGTCTTGGTTTGTGAACTGCCAGTCCGCGATGCACCGGTTTT
>JANQMY010000524.1 GCA_028279895.1 Alphaproteobacteria bacterium | reverse complement strand
AGACGTAAAAGCTTCGGAACTGGGCTTGGCAACGCCTGACGAAGCCGTGCGCGATGACGTTCAGAACGACCCCGCCTTTCAAGGTGCCTTCGGGACATTCGACCGGATGATTTTCCAGCAGCAATTGGCCGCCGTGGGCATTAACGAAGCGATTTATCTCGAAGGTGTCCGAAACGACCTGTCGAGAGCGCAACTGCTTGACAGCATCGAGTCCGGTGTGACAGCCCCGTCAGGATATGTGGACGCGCTTTATAAGCATCGCCAGCAAACCCGCCGCACCAAGTTTCTTGTCTTAGCACCGGAACTGGCCGGCACGATCGCCGATCCCAGTACGCTCCAATTGGAAGCCTTCTATCAGGAAAACCAGCAGGACTTCCGAACGCCCGAATACAAGACGTTCGACTTCATTCATATCACCCCCCAAAGCCTTGTACCGCTGGTAGAAGTCACAGACGAGGAAGTCAAAGGCCAGTTCGAATTCAATCGGGCAAACTACGAGACGGCAGAAAAGCGGGACATCGAACAAATCCGCTTCGAAAGTGAAGACGCTGCACGCGCAGCAGCCCAGAGCATTTCTGAAGGCGAGCGATTTCTCAAGGTCGCGCTCGACAAAGGGTTAACACCAGACGACATCGCCATTGGTGAAATCACTAAAGCCGATTTGGATGACTCTATTGGAGATGTTGTCTTTCAAACCGACGCAGGCGGCATCACCCCCCCTATCGAAGGTCCGTTTGGATGGGTCATTGTACGTGTTCTGACGGTTGTTGAAGGCAAGTCCGTCACGTTCGAAGACGTCAAGGACCAGATCAAAAACGATCTTGCCCTCGAAAAGGCTGAGGCAGAGCTGTTCGACCTCTACGGGGTGATCGAAGACCTATTGGCCGGCGGGGCCACGCTGGTTGAAGTGGCCGACCAGTCAAACATTCCTATCACGGTCATCGCGGCGGCCGATCGAAACGGACAAGACAAGGCGGGAAGCGAAATTGCATCGCTTGCCAATCATCCTGAAATCATCGACGAAGCGTTCCAGGTCGAAATCGGTCAGGAAAACTACATGCGGGAAGCTGCCGATGGCTCGTTTTTCGTGGTCGAACTTAAAGACGAAGAGCCATCCCGCTTGAAAGAATTCGACGAAGTCAAAGAAGAGGTAACTTCCCGCTGGGTCGCGGCGGAGCGCGAACGCAAGCTGCGTTCGTTGGCCGAGAACTTTGCGGAACGGGGCAATAATGGCGAAAAGTTTGAGGATCTCGGCGCCGAGATCGACCGAGCGGTCACCATCAGCCCCCCTGTCCCACGCGGCGGTTCCAATGAAACCTTCTCACGAGCAATTGTGGAGCAGCTCTTTGCGGCGGACGAAAACGAGTTCGTCGTCGGACCCGTTGGGATTGGTGAGAGCTTCTTGGTCGCTCAAGTCATCGAGATCATTGAGCCGGCGTTGGAGGAGAACGCAGAAGCGTTGGCCCAGCTTGAAATCGAGACCAGCGCCTCTCTCTCCAACGAACTGATCACTCATTACATTAACGATGTTCGGCAAGGCCTCGGCGTGGAAACTTACCCGACCATGATCGACCGAGCCGTCGGCGCAGAAAACTGAGATCCCAATGCGCGTCGAACCCGAGTATTCACTGTTTGAGGAGACATATCAGGCCGGCACACCGCAAGTCGTTTGGACGGAGTTGGTATCCGACCTGATGACGCCGGTCGGCGCGTTCTTCAAACTCGCGGAAGATCGCGCGAACTCCTTTCTCTTGGAATCAATCCGCATCGCCAACGGCGCCGAAGTACGCGACCGCTATTCGATCATCGGTTTGAAACCGGATTTGATTTGGCGTTGTCGGGATGGGCGTGCGGAGATCAACGGCAAGGCACTTTACGATAAGGATGCTTTTGAAGATGTAAGCACACCGCCGCTTCAGTCGCTTCGGGAGCTTGTGGAAGGGTCGAAGATCGGCTTGCCCGACGACCTTCCCCCTATGGCGGCAGGTCTGTTCGGCTATCTCGGCTATGACATGGTCCGGCTGATGGAACATTTGCCGGACATGAACAAAGATACATTGGGGCTGCCGGACGCCGTGCTCATCCGTCCGAGCATTGTGGCCATCTTCGATGTGGTCCGCGATGTACTCATGATCGTCAGTCCCGTGCGCCCTGAAGACGGCGTGTCTGCGCGGGCTGCGTATGCACGGGCCACCGAACGGCTTAACGATGTGGTTATGGATCTTGAGCGTTCTTTGCCACAGAGCAGCGCTCCTAGCGCTCTTTTGGAACACTTGCCGGAACCGGCGTCGAACACCACACATGACGAGTATGTGGCGATGGTCGAAAAGGCAAAAGAGTATATTCGCGCCGGTGACGCCTTCCAGATTGTCCCTAGTCAGCGGTTTAGCGTGCCCTTTAGTCTGCCGCCCATCGCACTCTATCGCGCGCTGCGCCGGATCAATCCTTCGCCCTATATGTTCTTTTTGAATTTTGGGGACTTCTCAATTGTCGGGTCGAGCCCTGAAATCTTGGTACGGACGGAGGGCAAGAAAGTAACGATACGGCCTATTGCGGGGACACGCCCAAGGGGCAATACGCGCGATGAAGACCTGGACCTGGCACAGGATCTCCTGGCGGACCCGAAAGAGATCGCCGAACATATGATGCTGCTCGATTTAGGGCGGAACGATACCGGCCGCGTTTCAGAAGTAGGGTCGGTGAAAGTCACGGACTCATTCTTCGTCGAATACTTCTCCCACGTGATGCACATCACGTCGAATGTGGAAGGCACGCTGTCGGACGAGTATGACTCGCTAGCTGCTCTCATTGCCGGTTTCCCGGCCGGCACGGTATCAGGCGCGCCAAAAATTCGCGCGATGGAAATCATCGATGAACTGGAGAAAGAGAAGCGCGGCGTTTATGCCGGAGCCGTCGGCTATTTCTCCGCAGACGGATCGATGGATAATTGCATCGCTTTGCGCACCGCCGTGGTCAAAGACCAGACGCTTTACGTGCAGGCAGGTGGCGGCGTCGTGGCGGATTCGGTCGGTGAAACCGAATACGACGAGACAGTGAACAAAGCTAAGGCCATCTTCCGGGCCGCTGATGAAGCCGTTCGTTTCGCAGCCAATAGCGGCAACAAATCCTGAGCTAACGCTCGGCGTGCCAGAACGGTGCCGCGAGCGGGGATTGATTTTGGGTCAGCCAGCCCTCACCTAGAATCTGACCGGCAATGAAGCCGATTAAGAGGCCGAGCAAGATGGTCACGACAGAGGCCAAATAAAGCTGGCGGCGCCCTTGCTGCGCTTCGAACCACCAGGCGCTCCGCCGGCGTTCTGAGTGAACGAGATCGAAATGCAAGAGAGCCCCCTGAATTTGCCGTCAGCCATGCTGAGAATCGGCGCAGTTTACAGCATATCCGCGGGACAAAAGCCATGGTTGATGGCTCCCGGTGATGCGGCGCTTTTCTCTCCGGTCCCAGTTTGCTAGGAAGGCAGGCTATTTTCATAAGGAAGCGCGGGGCGCGCTCGAACAAGGACCTCGGGATTATGATCCTGTTGATCGACAATTACGACAGCTTCACCTTCAACCTGGTGCAATATCTAGGGGAGCTAGGCGGCGACGTGCGTGTTTTCCGAAATGATAAAATCACGCCGGAAGAGGTCATGGCCAAGCAGCCGGCAGCCATTGTGCTGTCTCCCGGCCCCTGCGATCCCGACAAGGCCGGCATATGCCTTGACCTCATTCATGCCAATGAAGGACGTATTCCTCTGCTTGGCGTGTGTTTGGGGCATCAAGCCATCGGCCAAGCCTATGGCGGCGAAGTCATCCGAGCGCCGGAATGCATGCATGGCAAATCCAGCAAGATATTCCATACAGACAAAGGCGTGTTCCGCGGCCTCACGAACGGTTTTGACGCCATTCGCTACCACAGTTTGACCGTGAACCCGGACAACCTGCCCGACTGTTTCGACGTCACGGCCCACACGGAAGACGGCGTGATCATGGGATTGCAGCATAAGGACCATCCCGTTCACGGTGTACAGTTTCATCCGGAGAGCATCGGCACGACCGAGGGGAAGCTGTTGCTCAAGAACTTCCTCGCGCTGACATCCACAAAGATTGCTGCATAAAGGGTCCGGTATGGATGAGATGAAAGCCATTCTCGCAACGGTCGCCGACGGCGCCGCGCTCACGTCGGAAGAAGCGTTGCAGGCCTTCGAGACCATTATGTCGGGTGCCGCCACTCCATCGCAGATCGGCGCCTTCTTGATGGCCCTGAGGGTCCGGGGAGAAACAGTTCCGGAAATCGCGGCCGGTGCCCGCGTCATGCGCGAAAAGGCGGTATCTGTGAAGGTCCCCGACGACGCCATCGACACCTGCGGCACAGGCGGCGACGCCAAAGGCACCTACAACATCTCGACCGCGGCGGCTTTTGTAGTGGCCGGATGCGGCGTGCGCGTTGCCAAACACGGCAATCGGGCGCTGTCGTCCAAATCTGGATCTGCCGAGGTGCTTCAAGAGTTAGGGGTCAAGATCGACCTTGCCCCGCAAGAGATCAGCCAGTGTGTCGAGACGGCGGGCATCGGATTCATGATGGCACCACTGCATCATTCGGCGATGAGGCATGTGGGACAAACACGGCAAGAACTTGGAACGCGGACCATCTTCAACTTGCTCGGCCCCCTATCCAATCCCGCCGGCACCAAACGGCAGCTCATCGGCGTCTTCGATCGCAAATGGCTTCGACCCTTGGCCGAAGTGCTGCAAACGCTTGGCGGCGAGCGGGCGTGGATCGTCCACGGATCCGACGGCCTGGACGAGCTCACGACCACGGGTAAGTCTTCGGTCGCATCGCTTGAAGGCGCCGACATTCAAGAATTTGAAATCAATCCCGAAGAAGTAGGGTTGTCGATCGCCGCACCGGAAGATCTTGTGGGCGGCACGCCCCAAGAGAATGCCGATGCGCTTCGGCAGTTGCTGGATGGGGCGGCTGGGCCCTACCGGGACATCGTGCTGCTTAACAGCGCGGCTGCGCTGATTGTCGCCAACAAAGCCCGCCATTTGCAGGAAGGGATTTCCTTAGCTGCCCAATCGATCGACACCGGCGCCGCAAGAGAGCGGCTCGACCTGCTCGTGAGAACGTCTCAAGGATCGGATGCGCCATGAGCGACATTCTTGAGAAGATTTCGGTTTATAAGCGGAACGAGATTGCCCTTGCCAAGGCGGAAACGCCGCTTGAACGCCTTCAGGAACAGGTGTCGGCTGCGCCACCGCCGCGCGGTTTTCTCGATGCGCTGGAACAGCGGCAAAAGCGTGGTCCGGCATTGATTGCCGAAATCAAGAAAGCCAGCCCGTCAAAAGGGCTGATCCGAGAAGATTTCGATCCCCCGGCCCTGGCCCGAGCCTATGAAGAAGGCGGCGCGGCCTGCTTGTCGGTGCTGACCGATATTCCCTCTTTCCAGGGCGCGCCCGACTACCTGCGTCAAGCACGCGCGGCCTGTAAACTGCCTGTCCTTCGAAAGGACTTTATGTTCGAGCCCTATCAGGTGTTTGAAGCGCGCGCTTGGGGCGCAGATTGCATCTTGATTATCATGGCCGCCGTAACCGACCGGGAAGCCAGTGAGCTGGAGGATGCGGCCACCGACTTGTCTATGGATGTGCTGGTCGAAACCCACAATGAAGCAGAGGTCGAGAGAGCATTGCGGCTCAAAAGCAAGCTCATCGGCATTAACAATCGGGATCTGAAGGCATTCGAGACGACGCTCGAAGTAACTGAACGGCTGGCGCCTTTGGTCCCATCCGACCGGCTCGTGGTCAGCGAAAGCGGTATCTCCCATGCCGCCGATATTGCGCGGCTTCAGCGCGCGGGCGTGAATAGTTTCCTCGTCGGGGAGAGCCTTATGCGCCACGCAGACGTCGCCCAGGCCACCGCCGAACTATTGGCCCCTTTGCCGGCAGCTGCGCATCATGAATAAGAAGCTCACCCACATTGATGCCGACGGCAACGCCACCATGGTGGATGTGTCGGACAAAGACGAAACCAGCCGCATGGCAGTGGCCAAGGGACGCATTACAATGCAAAGCGCAACCCTGGATCTCATCAAAAGTGGGAACATGAAAAAAGGCGACGTGCTGGCGGTGGCCCGATTGGCTGGCATCATGGCCGCCAAAAAGACGGCCGATCTCATTCCCCTATGTCACCCCCTTGCGCTCAACAAAGTTGCGATCGAGTTCGATGTTGACGATGTCAACTCCTCGATCGAAATCACGGGCACCGCCAAAGTGTCTGGCCGCACCGGCGTTGAGATGGAGGCTTTGACCGCCGTTTCGGTCGCCGCGCTGACCATTTACGATATGGCAAAGGCCGCCGACCGAAGCATGACCATTTCGGATATA
>JANQMY010000029.1 GCA_028279895.1 Alphaproteobacteria bacterium | reverse complement strand
AGGGCACGGATTTGACCGGTGCCGGAGGTCTCGATTTCCTCGGGCAAACAAATTACGGGCAGCTCGCCCATAACCTCCGGATATCCGCTAACCCTGGATCGCCACCGGGCTGTCGAAAACCCCGCCCCCTTTCCGGCAACGCCCAGCGTATTCTCCTGTGCGGCCAACGGTTTCGAAAACATCGAGCCGCCGACACAATCGAGATTTCCGGCGAGCAGATTAACCAGATCAACCAACCAACAGGTTAGGGTTCCAAAGCGCGTTGCGGTGGTTCCCATGCGCCCATAGATGGCCGCTTTCGGTGTATCGCGAATCTCGAGAGCCAGGCGTCGAATATCAACCGCCGGCACCGCAATGGCCTTTTCAACAAACTCCGGCGTGAAGGCCGCAAGCAAACGATGTATCTCATCGAGGCCAGCCGCCCTTGAAATCGCATGGGTGTTTGACGAATAACCTTCCTGGAACAAAACATTCGCGACGGCGGCCAGAAATAAAGGGTCTCCTGTCGGACGTATGGCGAAATGCTCGTCCGCCATTTTGGCGGTAAGCGTTTTCCTAGGGTCAAAAACAACCAACCGCCCCCCGCGCTTGCGGAGCGAGCTTAAACGCTTCCTCGGCCCCGGCGCGAGAACCATGCTGCCATTCGATTCCAATGGGTTCGCACCGATAATCCATAGGAGGTCGGTCCGATCGAAATCGGGAACCGGCACAGACGATGTACTTCCATACAATAAACCCGAAACGACTTGGCGCGGAACTTGATCGACCGTACCGGATGTAAAGAAATTCTTGCTTCCAAGCTGCTCGACAAGAACTCTGAGATAGCCGGACAACGCGTAGTTATGTGCTGCGCCATTGCCGACATATACCGCCACAGCATCCGGACCATGTCGGTCGAGAATGGGCTTTAGCAACTGCTCCGCACGCGCATAAGCAGCATCCCAGGTCGCCGGTACTAATTTGTCCCCGCGCTTAACCTGCGGCGCGCGCAACCGGTCCGGGTCGCGCTCAAGGGCCGGAATGGCCCTGCCTTTCGGACACACAAATCCCTCGCTCAGAGGATCTTTGGGGTCTGAATGAACCGCTACGATGTCGCCGTCAGAAATTTCCCACAGGCAACCACAACAGGCTTCGCACAGGCTGCACGTGGCGGGGAACAATTGCCGGTCTTTTGCCACCATGACAGACCTAGACAACCTGTGACCCGAAGCTCGGGCATTCTGAAAAGTTCACTATCCCTTGAGACATTGACACCACTATAGCACCGGATGCTAAAATATCAACTATTCAGTTGATATTGTTTTCGGGGCGGCCAGCTGCTGTCGAGCGCAAAGTCAAACATCTCCGGATATGCCATGCGATCTCAAATGCCGACCACAAAAGTTTGGCCGTGGAAACCGGTTCGGATCATGGTACGTCACATTGCTCTCTATACGAATAACCTGACCCTTACTTGACCATGGATAGAGTGGAAAGCCTCCAACGCCTCCAAGATGAGCTTGTGTCCCGGCCGGCGCTCGCCCTTTCATCTTGGGACAGTGTGAACGAAACCATGGTGCGGCATTGGTGTGAGGTCATGGGTATCGACAGCGCGCCGTATTTGACGAGAAGAAATGCGCCGGAAGCTATGCTGCATTCTTGGACGATGCCTGGATATTCCGGAATTTTCCCCGGGGGGAAATCGGTAGACCTGTTGCGCGAAGCGGCGATTGAACTCGGACGCCATGGCTTCCGAGGAAATTTTGCCGTTCAATTGCAACAGGCTTATCGTCGGCCCTTGAAGTTTGGAGAGCATCTTCGGCGAGTGGTCAAGCTGGAGTCGATTAGCCCCCAAAAGTCGACGGCCGCCGGTGAGGGACATTTTATCACCGAACTTGGGGAGGTTTTTTCAGATGATGAGCTTGTGGGATCGACGCGGCTTACTCTTCTGGCTTTTTCGCCGGCCGAGCAACATTCAAAGCCTACCGGTGACTCATCGAATGCTGTCAAGAACGCAAACGCAAAAGCGCTCTTCTCAATTCCCTTAGATACCCGCTTTATCATTGCCGCATCGATCGCCACGCGCGATTTTGAAGACGTGCATACCGATCCTGATCGCGCAAGAGAGAAAGGCGGCAAGGATGTTTACGTCAATATCATGACGACACTTGGACTTGTGCAGCGAGCGGCCCAACAACTCCTCGGTCGCAAAGTCATGATAACAGAGTTAGACTTACGCTTGCTATCTCCAGCCTACTCGGGTGATGTGATGACGTTCAAAGGACAGAAGACGGGTAGAAACCAGGTTGAGGTCGTTGTGGGGCTGCTGACAAACACTCATGCAGTGGCAAGGTTGACATTCCGAGAGGAGTAAATTATTCAACTATATAGTTGATTTTAAGTGTGTGCGAGACAGGCTGTTTGTACAGTCAGATCACTGGACTGAGTGAAGCCGACAAATCCAGGAACGTTTTATCTGACCGCTCTACACCGCCCAATGCCATAGCGTGCATCTCAAAAACGCTCTCCAGCAAAAAAGAAAGTAGCCGTGCGATGCAGTCAATGAAAGACAGGTCTATAATCGTGACCGGTGCCGCATCGGGAATTGGAAAAGCAACGGCGCTCAAGCTTGCTGAAATGGGGGCCAATGTTGTTGCCGCCGACATAAACGAAGACGGCGCCCGGCAGGTCGCCACGCAGGCTGCGGCACACGGCATCAAATGCGTTCCATCGCATACGGATATGTCGAACAGCGACGATATTGCCAAAATGGTCGAACAAACGGTCAACCAATTCGGAAGGATCGACGGCTTGGTCAACAACGCAGCAGATATCGGTCTCACCCGATACGACTCCAACGTCGTCGACACTGAAATGACCGTTTGGGATCGCGTTTACCAGGTCAATTTCCGGGGGCCAGTACTGGCATGTAAACTAGCTATTCCACATATGCTCAAGGCAGGCGGTGGCTCTATTGTCAATGTCTCTTCGATACAAAGCCTGCTGGGCGATCATGAGCGCGTCGCCTACAGTGCAATGAAGTCCGCAATGAACTCTCTGACGCGCTCCATTGCGACGACCTACGGAAAGCAAGGAATACGGTGCAACACCGTTTGTCCGGGCCCTGTCATGAGCCGGGAGCCCGAAAAACGCTGGCCGGAAAAGTTGGTTGAGGATTTTCGATCACACATTCTGTTGGAAGACGTCTCTTCGCCGGAGGAACAGTCTGAGCTTATTGCGTTCTTGCTTTCTGAATCGGCCGCGTCTGTTACGGGACAAACAATCGCGTCGGATATGGGGTATTCGAGCCACATGCACTTTTACATGCGCGCAGCAATTCCTCCCGATAAAGCTTGATCAATCTGACACTGCCGCACCGCGAGAGTAAGGGGCGCCGGCATTGTAAACGCAGGCAGCCTATCGGCAGATTGTCGTAGTACAGAACACCGGCACGCAGACCGGACAACATTTCTCACGGAAAAAGAAACCGAACTTCGGTGTCACCATGCTCGCCAACAATGCCCCCTACGTGGAAGATCTTCCTCTTCGTTTAGAAGAACTGACGCCTGAATGGATATCGACCGCGCTATCGGTCGCCTATCCCTCGACAAAGGTGGCCGACGTCAAGGCCGATCAAAAGTGGAAGGGGACCGCCATTTCGGCGAAGCTGGACGTATCATACGAAGAGTCGGGCAATCCCCATCGACTGCCCGCAGTCTTTGTCATCAAAGGGGGTTTCGACGAGAAATGGAGAATGAGAACTTGGGTCGCGCTGCATCACGAAGTTCGCTTCTATGCCGAACTTGCACCACAGCTCTCGCTGAACATTCCCAAATGCTATTTCGCGGCACTGAACGACGCGCCGCAGGGGATTCTGATCCTGGAAAATCTCGACTTGCGTCCCTCCAAATACGGCGTCCATGGAGACGACCTGAGTGTCGATGCTGTTGCGAGTGTGTTGGAGGTGTTGGCGGCTCATCATGCCGATTGGTGGGAGCACTCTGCGCTTCACGAATATGCGAACGCACAAGAGCCGGAGCGTGATTTCTTTCGCTACTTCCTACGTCCCCAACCGTGGGACGAGTTGATGCGGCGGGAACACGCAGGCTTGCTTACTGAAGCCGTGAAGACACGCGAGAATGCCATGGCTGCGGCGGAAGCTTTATGGCAGCGCATGGACCGGCTGCCAAAGACGCTTCTGCATGGCGATGCGCATGTGGGTAACTTCTTTTTCGATCCCGACGGCAGAGTCGGATTCCTAGACTGGCAAGTGGTATTTGCCGGGTTTTGCGTACACGATATGGCGTGGGCGATTATCTCGTCACTTTCCATCGATGATCGGCGTGCGTGGGAACGCGACCTGGTTAAGCTCTATTTTGATGTCTTATCAGCGCGTGACGCCGATGCGGGAACACTCAACGATGTCTGGCTCGCATACCGGCAAAACACGGCCCATGCCATTTGCGCCTACGGAACGAATCCGCCAAGCAACTTCCCGCAACATCTTATGAGAAAGTGCGAGAAGAAAGTTTACACTGCGGCGTCAGACCTGGAGCTTCTGAAAAGCCTGAATATCAAGTAGAAACAGCTGGGCTTTGCAAAACAGACAAACCTCTCGAGGACATCGCCTCTCTCTATTGCGTAGCGCTTGAGAATGGGTCGGTAGGCGGCCGAAGTGGGCCTGTTGCGATATGCGATTTAGAACGACAGGCCCCACGGAATACGAGAAACTCAATCATCATTGGCCCTTGAGTTTCGCGATTTCATCTTTGTACTTGTTCGATTTTTTTCGAAGATGCGTTGTGAGCATGTCCATGACGGCCATCCCTTCGAGGGTAATTGACGACGTCAACCGTTCGTCCATTTGTCGCCGCAATTGCTGCAGAATGACAGCCTTGGTCATACGCAACGACAAAGTCGGGTAGTCCGCGAGTTGTTCGGCAATCTCCACGGCACGAGGTATGAGGGATTCCGGGTTTAGCACTTCCGATACAACACCCAGATCAAGCGCTTCTTTTGCGGTCAGGATTTGACCCGTCAGCAAGAAATAGCGCGCACGATTTATGCCGAGCAGAGCTTCCCAGATCACTTGGATGCCGTCGCCTGGTGGAACTTTTTGGGGAAAGTGGGGCTTGTCTTGGAATGTCGCGGTATCGGCGGCAATGACAATATCCGCCATCACCGCGATCTCGTTGTGAATTGTCGCGGGACCATTAACAGCTGCGATGATGGGTACCTCGATATCCAGATAATTGCGGATCATTCGCCTCCCTTCGAATGCCGCCTGGTCCCATTCACTAGGCGATGCAAAAGCCTCTGCTTGTCCCCATTCGTCCAGAAAGACGTCCCCTGTTCCGGTGATCACAACGACACGGTTCTCTGGATCGGCCCCGATGTCATAAAAAGCACCACACCAATCACCATGATGCTGCATGGTGTATTTCGCAGGCCCACCATCGGAATGAATGCGTAATGTTAAGATGCCACGGCCGTTTCTTTCGAAAACCAATGTCGGATACTTGTCAAAATAGTCGGGCCGCATACCGCCTCCCAAACGTCTCGAGCTTTGTGAATAAAATTCCCTGTTTGGTTCAGGGCCAGTCTAAGGGCTTTGTTACACAAGCGCGATAATTATTTGTCCGAATGGTTGAATTATTGTCATTTCAGTTGTGTTGAAGGCTTCAATAAAAAAATCCCTCCTCAGATCACTCTGAGGAGGGAGGGTATAAGGGAGGAAAACGAAGTACGTTCAATCCGAATGAGAAATTAGGTCAACTTCGTATGGATCTTTATATAACCCATGGTTCATAAAATTTCAACTATATATTTGAAAAAATGAGAGCTTGATCGAACCCATCAATACCGGGCGAATTGAGATACGAACGCTTGATTGCAAAAAGATGAAAAATTGGGTTCTCTTTCGCTCGCCCAATCCAGTTTGATCAGTTGGTGGTTCGTGCCAAATCGTATCCCAGCTTGCCGGCAATCGTCTTGACCATATGTTGGACGCCGATTTCATTTCGTCCCACGATGACATGGTCCTGCGTTGAATTCCGAACAGAGTCGCCGATCAACGCTAAAACGGGCCGATCCTCGTCAAATACAGCTTCCCAAATGGTGTCAACCGCCATCGACATTTGTTCGAGCTGCTGAGGATCATCCGTATTGTCATATCCGACAAACGACGAACGAATACGGGTTTTATCGCAATCGCCATCATACACCGGAAGAACTTCAATATATTGCGCCACGCCCGGCGGATTAACGACAATTGTGCCTGGATAGATCCAGTAGACAGACGTCATTCCCACGGAATGATCCCAATTCTTTTGTGGTGTCTCCGCAAGTTCCAGGATCGTTTTTTTCGGAAACGCCATAAAGTGATGGGGACCGAAAGCGTCATGGGTCGACGTATTTGGAACCTGTATCTGACCCGGAATGCTTTGCCCATGAACTGTTTGGAAATGATAGGATTCTGCGAAATTCTCGATCGCTGCTTTCCAGTTTACGTCGGCCACAAACTCGCGGCACTCGACGAAAACACCTTCCTGATAATTCCAGGCCGTAAGGTCCGCGTCTATCTGCTGCCCCAAAAATGAGGCAACATCTATTTGCAAGTTTGGAGTTAGTATTGCCCACACAAATCCGCACCGTTCTTCGCTGGGCAGTTCGATGAGGCCATATTTGGCCGTGTCAATTCCCTCAAATGCGGACTTCCCCGGGATACGCACGAGCTGTCCGTCCGACCCATACGTCCAAGAATGATAGGGGCAAACAAAGGTACGCCGATTGCCGCAACCGCTGGCGGGGCTGGCGCCTCGATGACGGCAGTAATTTTCAAACACGCGGACCACACCGTCCTCGCCGCGCGCTATCAACACCGATTTTCCGAACATTTCGCGCACGACATAGTCATTCGGACCCGACACTTGTGCTGAGAATACCAGTGGAAGCGGCGTTCTCATCATGATTTCGTCTCTCTCACGGCACCGGAGGTCCGCGTTGCGATAATAGTCCATCGGAACGGTCAATACGTCGCCAGCCATGTCCGTCGTGTTGGCCTGTACAATGTTCAGCGCCCGCTCAAGTGTGTGATTGTAGTAGGTCGGATCCATAGCATCCTCTCTTCAGTCTTCGCTCCACCAGGTACGCGGTGTCCTTGCGCCACGTATGAGCGCCTCATCGGTTATCTCATCCCGGCACAATACCAGAATCGAGTCGATAAACTCAACTATTCGGTTGATTTTTTATGGGGTTTTCGTTCTGCTTTTGTCTGTCAGAGGGCGCCGCAAAGGTTAATCATTTTTTGTCCCCCTAACCAGAGGATTCATGACTTTTGCTGAGTTCAACCGCTGGGCTTACTAACGCCGTTCCTCACGGCTGATGTGAAATCCCAGTTTCTCAAAATCGATTACATCGTCATTCGGCCGGTCCCGGAGTTTGTGTTTCATCACCCGTCCTGTTGCCGTGAGCGGTAGGGACTCCAAATACTCCACATAACGCGGCACAGCAAAAAACGGCAATTTGTCCTTCAAAAACTCGAACAATTCCTCTACGGCAATCGATTGACTGGGCTCAAGAACGACGCATATCTTTATGTCGTCTTCACTTACCTCCGATGCGACTGCATGGGCTGCGACAGCCGCAATTTTGGGATGACGCAATATTGCCGTTTCGATCTCGATTGCCGCTACGTTTTCGCCGCGGCGCCGCATCGAGTCGGATTTTCGTCCCCGAAATGTTATGTAGCCATCGTCGTCGAACACACCCAAATCACCCGAGTGGAACCACCCTCCGCTGAAAGCTTCCTCTGTCTCTTTGGGCTTTCCCCAATAGCCTTGAAACATCACCTCTTCTTCACGGGGTTTTACGCAAATTTCGCCCACCGTACCTGCCGGTACTTCTTGGTTGTTGTCATCTCTTACCGTGACCTCCAGAAAACGTGACGGCTGACCGAGCGTTTCTGGTTTTTCTTTCTGCGCCGCAAGTGTACCGAATGTGGTCGGACTCACTTCCGTTTGACCGTAACCCAAGGAGAAGACGGACGCGCCAAACCGCTCCTTAAAGCTTGCTTGTTGCTCAGACGTCATTGGCATGATCATCACATGTCGCAGGTTGTGACTTCGATCGTACCGGCTTGGCTCGGTGGCCAGTATTGCGGTGCCCATCGCACCAATACCATGGGCAAGGGTCGATCCTTCCTCGCCCGCTCTGCGCATAAAACTGCTTGCGCTGAATGAAGGTTCGAAGCAAATCGGAATACCGCCCTGCAGCGCTTCCATCATATAAATGCCGCCTGACCCCAAATGAAACAGCGGCATGGCAGTGAATGCGCTGTCTTCCTGCGTGACGAATCCGTTTTCATAGAACAGCCAGGGTATTGCTGTGTAGTAGCCATTACTCAGCATACACCCTTTCGGTAAGCCTGTTGTCCCGGATGTGTACATAATGGCGATGAGGTCTTCCATCGTCAGTTCTTGCTCTCGAAACCGGTCGCCCGACGAGGCGAGATCGTCGAAAGTAAACCGATCGATTCTGTCTGGCCACACTATTTGATCATCCATTTCCGCGTCGGACAGACCTACGCCGATCACTTTCTTCAGATGAGGAAGGTCGTCAGCAAGTTTGGAGATTTCTTTGAGCGCCGGCAGATCGCATACGACAAACTCGGCAGACGCATCATGAACCTGGTATTGAAGAAACTCGCCCTTCAAGAATGTGTTCAAGGGGACTTGGATAGCCCCAACCTTCGCAAGAGCGAACATCGTGAGCACCATTTCAATTCTATTCGGAAGAACGATGGCAACACGATCTCCCTTAGAAAGACCCAGCGCTTGAAAGCCTGCGGCAAGTTGATCGGTTCGGGTTTCCATTGCAGAGAACGTAAGCCATGGGGAGTCGCATTTTACGAACTTGGCGTCCGGCGTTTTTTCCGCCCAATACCGAAGCCTATGCGACACCACACGCCACTTACGCATCTCTTGTACAAATTCCATTTCTTCCTCCCAATAAGGCGGCCTGCGTCTTCTTCTTTAGGAATGTTCGGACACTACGTATAGGTGAACCATACCTTCAATTCCAATCATTTCAACTGTTTAGTTGATAATTTTGGATAGGAGTCTATACTCCAGCCTTGACCGAAATTGGCAAGGATGCCTTATGCCAAACAATAGAAATCAAGTCCAAATGAACGATGTCGAAATCTGGGACTTTGTTTCTCGGCAGCGGGATATGCATGTTGCCACGGTCGGTAAAGACGGAACACCGCATCTAACGACGAACTGGTTCGCCGTTGTCGACGGAAATATCGTCTTCAACTCGTACGAAAGATCGCAAAAGATTGTAAATCTGCGTAGAGACAATCGGCTGTCGGTACTGTTCTCCGGTGGTGTCCGATACGACGAACTAATAGGCGTTTCGATAACCGGGAAAGCACGTTTAGTAGACGACGCCAACGAGAAAATTCGCATCCTATCGGAAATCACGCGCCGAAACGCATCGCACTCTGGTCAACCCTCCAGCAAAGAGGTTGTAGAGCAGCTCGCGCAAAAACGAACATGTGCCGAGGTTCAGGTTCAACGCGTCATCAGCTGGAATCACGCGAAGCTGAGGTAGAAGAAAACTGAACTCTTTGGCGCCGCCCAATTCAGGGGGACGATATCTGGCGTAAGGACCTAGACGGACAATCATATCAATCGGACTGGATATTCGATGTTGACGGAATTTGAGGGCCGCACAGCGGTGATAACGGGGGCTGCAAGCGGCATCGGTCTCGCCCTTACAGATGCGGCGCTAGAGCGTGGAATGAAAGTCGTCGCGGCTGATCTTAATGCTGACGCGCTTGGCAACCTGGAACGCGCCCATCGTGCCACGAAAAACCTGGCGATATGTGTTACCGACGTGTCATCTCATACAGAAATCGGGAAGTTGGCTGATTTCGCCAGCGAAACGTTCGGTGACGTTCACTTACTCTGTAACAATGCTGGTGTCGCAAGTGCAGGGCGCCTATGGGATCATGGCCCGGATTTTTGGAAGTGGATTCTCGGCGTGAATGTGCTGAGTGTGGTTTATGGCGCTCATCAATTCGTCCCCAGAATGATTGCCGGCGGACAGGCCGGCGCGATCGTAAACACGGCATCGATGGGATGTTTGTTTTCGGCGGCAAATATGGGTGCGTACGGGGCAACGAAACATGCAGTCCTCGCCATCTCCGACACGTTGCGACAAGATTTGGCGGCGATCAATGCTCCCATCAGTGTTTCGCTCCTTTGTCCTGGTCCGGTGCGCACGCCAATCTTTGATGATGACTTGAGCCCTGATGGTGTCGAAGCCAACACAGACGAGCAAACGTGGCAGAGCTATAGAAAACTCATCGGCGCCGGCATGGATCCGGCAGATGTGGCCTCTTGCACGTTCGATGCGATCGCAAAAGGCGAGTTCTGGATTATTCCCGACGTCGGCATGGTCGATTTGGCCATCGACCGTCACAATCAGGTTCTCGAAGCGGCGGATCGGTCAGTTTAGGAAAAGGCCAATAGAGAGAACCGTGGGTGGCGCGACCTCCACTTTTCTGATCGTCATTAGACACTTTTTTTTGAGATCGACCGGCATGCCTTGGACGACAGTGCGAGCAGTTAACAGCGGGGCGTTAATCCAATCGTTCGATTCTCACTGGGGTGCCGGTTAACCGGGCAACTCCCGCCAAGGGATCGAGATCCGTTCCAGAGACGAACACACCGCTGCCCCGACGGATACTGTCAGACCAGCTCGAGCACCCATGCCGTCTAACAATTGAGTTCATCCCTTAAAAGATCTAACAGCTCGAGATCACTTAACACTTGCGTCGTCCAGCGAATGGTATTCATTCCCCATTCGAGAGGCTGCATGCGTTCTCCGCATCCCAGTGTCGTCGCGGCGGAAATCCAAGAAAAGAAAGCCATCTTTCTGTACTGAAGCCATGCGTCATCCAAACTAAGCCGTTCGACACCGTCTTCGTTCAGACGTTTGACGTATAGGGGCAGCAAGTGTTTTTCGGCTTCTCGGCGAATCTCCGGCGGAAAGGATATGCATAAACCGTAAGCCACATCCCACATAGCAGGCATCTTTGAGACGATTGCCCAGTCGTAAAAACCCAGCTTTTTGTTCTCATCTATGAAGAGATTGGAGAGATGACAGTCACCGTGAACAAGAGTCGGCGTTCCGCGGGCAAACAAGTCAGCTAGTTCATGCTGTTTGTTAACAAACAGGTCTTTCGCTTCGCCAAACACGGGAGGCATGAAATCGTTGAACAAACGATGGCACCGGTCCACCAGAATTGGAGGTTCCGGATTGCGTATCGGCTCATATGCGCCAAGCCAAGCAAGATCGGTCTCAAACCGGGGCGTGTCCCAATAGTTTTTGTGTAATGTTGCCAAGGAGTCAATGAGCTGCTCGGCAATCCAGTATTCTGAATCCGGGCCTAGCACCAGCGGCCGCCCACCGGTTTCGGACAAATTTTCCAGGACCATAATGTACGCCGAGTCCTGTTCCGCCCAGTTGCTGTAATATGATTTTGGATGCAGGACCGGAATCTCGGGCGATAAAACACGATAAAACTTTGCCTCACGTACGCCCATCCCCATCTCGGCGTTCGACTGTCGTTGTATAGCTTCTGTCGGTGGAAGCTTTACAAAAACAGTGTTGGGCAAAGAGTTCCGACCGCCCTCGCTCCAAGCGAGCCGGAAAAACGCCCTGCCGGTCGTCCCGCTGTTCGATTCAATAAGTTCGATTTCTTGCAGTCTAGATTTGGAGTCATTTTCTTGAAGGGCTGCCGCAAACCATTCGGTACTTATTTCATCGACTGACGTGGGGATCAGTTCCATTTGAGAAGCCTTTCATGCGCTTTTTCGTTTTTTAGTGGTTTCGTTAGCTCGATTGTCAGATCAAAGTCGCGGAATTTGCATCGCGGAAGCGTTCGAAAAGTCATGACATCAATTCTAAATGATTATCATAAAAATTCAACTTTTCAGTTGATTTAGGGAGATGTGCGCGCCACCATACCCTTACAACAAAAGCCACAAACTAACAGATACACACGAACGTTTCCTAGGAGATTCGGCGTAGATATGATCGGATATAAAACGAGTCTCTCCACCAGTCACAAGACTACTCTTTAGAGTCCCATTTTTATCAACTTAATAGTTGAATAATTAGAGGTTAATCGGGACGAGGTATGGGCGGATTTAACTACATTATTGCTGGCGCCGGAAGCGCAGGTTGTGTTCTGGCAAACCGGCTGAGCGCTGAAGCCCGCTGCAAGGTGCTTCTGATCGAGCCTAGTCATAAGAAAAGCAGTCTCTTTTTCTCATCTCACTAGGTCGAGCAGAAGCTCAAAAGGGAGTGAGGCAATGAATCGCCTAAACGACCAAACGAAACTTCCGATCCATATGATAGACGTTATGGATCCAGACCTGTTCCAAACGAATAGTCACCATCCATTGTTCGCTCAGCTGCGCAAGGAAGCGCCTGTTCACTTCATCGACAGCAAAGAGCACGGCTCGTATTGGTCCGTTACCAAGTACACAGATATCGCCGCCATCGACGGCATGCACGAGGTCTTTTCGGCGGATATCAAAAACGGTGGATCCACATTCGTCGATTCGTCGCCGGAAACAAATATGATCTCGGGAAAAGCGATGATTTGGCTTGATCCGCCGGACCACACGACATATCGGGGAATGGTGAGTCCCGGTTTGACGCCCAAGAGAGTTGCGGAGCTGGAGTCAGAGATCCGTACACGTATTGATACGATTTTGGCTAAGGTGCCGGTGGGGGAGGAATTCAATTGGTGTGAAGTGGTAGCGGACGAGTTGCCGATGCAAATGCTAGCAAGCTTGTTCGGCATTCCACAGGAAGACAGAAACAAGTTCTTGAAGTGGTCAAATCTACTTTTAAACCAGGACGATCCGGATTTTTTTGACCCTGAAAGAGCGAAAAAGGACTTTGAGGAGTTTAGCGAATATTGCCACTATCTGTGGAACAAACGGGTAACGGATGGCCCGGGGGACGACCTCGTCTCGATGTTGGTCTACAGCAATGTGGAAGATTTCACACCTCAAGATTATATCGGTACGATGATTCTGCTGGTGACCGGTGGAAACGATACGACGCGAACGACGATTGCAGGAAGCATATTTGCCCTTAATCTGTTCCCGGATCAGTATCGAACGTTACGGGAAGACCGATCCAAGATAATTCCGGCGATAGACGAGATCATCCGCTGGCAAACACCCATCACCGGTATTCGGCGCACCGCGATGAAAGACACAGAACTCCGTGGTCAGCAAATCGCAAAGGGCGATCGTGTCATCTTGTGGTACATCTCCGGAAACTTCGACGAAGAAGTTTTCGACCGTCCACACGAGCTGATTATCGGGCGGAGTGGGCCCAAACACTTGTCGTTCGGTAAGGGCATTCACTATTGCTTAGGATCAAGGCTAGCAGAGCTACAACTGCGCTGCCTCTGGGAAGCCCTTTTAGAGAAATTCCCAAGAATTGAAGTCGTAGGCGAGCCGGTTCGGGTGCGTTCCAACATTGCAACAGGATACAAAAACATACCTGTCATCATTCGACAGTGAACCACCGTGAATCGTGTTGAGGCCCATGGGCCTGCCGTTACCCATTCACTCGGTCGGTCGACGGGCATTCAGGGATTATGTTCCTGGCGGCCAAAGGGGAGGGCGCGTCTGCTACTTCTGTTGAAGGCCTTGCAAAATGAGAGCGCGCGCTTGGTCTATGAGGACCGTTCCGTCCAAAGGATAGTCTTGCCACCTGTACGGACCAAGAATGACACCATATATGAGCCGCCCGCTGGTTTTCACATCGACGTCGCGGAACTGGCCGGATGATATGCCGTTCTCAATTACCTCATAAATGTTCTGCATAAATCTTCGCTGTTGTTGCCGCACTTTACTCAATTGGCTGCGGTCAAATATCGACTCAAAGAAGTGTTCTTCCTGGTAGTACACTTGGCAATAGTCGCGATTCTCAACAATGAAATTGATGGATGTTTCTATTAAGAAACTTAGTCCATCGACGGCATCTGACATTTTGGAAGCCGCGGAAACGACCCGGAAGTGTTTTTCCGTCGTTGAAACGCATATGTCAAAAAGGATGTCAGGCTTCGAGGTATAGTAATAGTACAGTGTGCCCTTATTGAGTTCGGTTACATCCGACAACATGTCCATGGACGTTGCGTTATATCCGTATTCAGCGAATAGCTGAGCGGCAGTATCGAGGATGAAGCTCTTTTTATTCTCGCGGTTTCGCTGAACGGTTGCACTTTTCGTGGCGGTCATCTTGCCTTTTGTGGCAGAAGTGGATTTTGGCAACTCGCTGGTTCCTTTTGCTTTCATACAATGCGTCTGATCAAAAAGATGGCTTTGGCGTTCTGCTTGGTCAAAACTCGGGCAGATGCTATTGGAAACAAGCAACGTGCTCCCGCAACTGATCATCTGAATGTGAATCGCGCAGCCCCTTTGTAGTCAGAGCCTCACCTTTCCGACCTATATAGGACCAAAACAACATAAGCTTCAACCGAGTGACCGATATTTCCATCAACTATGTCATGAGCGGCGCCGCTTCAGGATTTGGCAGATGAACTTGATGATACTTTCAGTTGCGCAGAACCGTGGTTTTCGAGGGAACTTCGGAGGTCGATCTAGTGGGATCAAAATACAGTGAAGCCGCCGTCAATAATGAACTCCTGGCCGGTATGATATCTTGACGCCTTACTGGCGGGATAAACGGCAATACCGGAGAAATCAGCGGGCTCACCCGATCGTCGTACGGGAATTCGTGACAGGACTTTTTGCCGATACTTATCGGTAACAAGTTTATCCTTGACGATGTCCGTGTAGATAAAGCCGGGCAAGACGGAATTGGCTCGAATACCGTATCTCGCCAATTCGACAGATACTCCTTTTATCATAGAGATCGTACAGCCCTTTGTTGCGGCATAGTGTTCGTTTCGACCGGCCCCCGAAACGGCTGCGGTTGAAGACACGCAAACAAGTGAACCTACCGGATCACCGCTGTTCGCCCGCTGAACCATATGGTTTGTGCGGGCGCGCAGCGTAAAAAACGTCCCATCCATGTTTACAGACATGACTCTTTGGTGGACGGTTGTATCCATCTCATGAGATTCGCCTGCGTATCCTCCGATACCCGCATTGGCGATACAGAGGAAAGCTCTGGAAAATGAGGTGCCGGAGATTGCCTGCGTAGGTCAGTATGCCACTTATTCAACTTAATAGTTGATTATTGGTGTGGATATCGTGTGCCGTAGTTGCCGAGTGTTTTTTGTCGGGTGCCATTACAATTATTTTTTTAAAAACATCGGCCGTAGACCGGGGCACAAGACATCTAGGTGCAAATTTGACGATTTCTATTTATTCAACTATTTAGTTGGATCATTTTGACGCTGCCGGGATGAGGCATAAGTGACAGATTATATAGAGCAACTCCTCCAAGTCGAAATTGACGCATCGGATTTCGCCACGTTTGAACGGTTTCTGCCGGAACATGTTCTCAACGACCCTGTGTCCTTTATCGACACTGTTCGCGAACAGGAAGGCGACCTCATAGAAGTTAAAGACGGGCGCATTGGTGATGTCGCATTTCCTGCATTGACGGCAGCTGACCCGCAAAGAACGGTCTACCTGGCATGTGGCTACGACTCTGTACGAATGCTTGTTGGTATGCAGAGTTCCTTCTATCAAGATTATCGCGATAGCATGGACATTCTCATGGGAGAGAAACAACTCGCCGGTTTGAACCCACCAGAGCACAAGAAGTACCGCGCCCTCGTATCCAGCGCATTCAATATGCAGTCTTTATCCAAAATATCAGCGGATTTGATCGACCCGCTGGTCGATGCGCTCGTGTTGGAAGTGTCAAACAAAGAGCGGGCCGAGCTTGTCCAGGACATTGCCGTTCGGCTTCCCATCCTGCTTATCGGGCACATATTTGGCCTGCCGATCGACAAGTATGGACGTTTCGCGAAACTTGCCAGTCAGCTCATGACGGGCATGACTGATTTTGAAAACGGACTCATTGCTTCCCAAAAGCTGAAAGAAATGCTGGAAGAAGTGATCGAAGAAAAGAAGAGGGCACCGGGCGAAGACCTCATCAGCAAACTCATTCAGTCTGAGGTCGACGGTGAGACGCTGTCGGACGAGGACATTATTTCAACCTGTCGCGCTCTTGTGCCCGCCGGAATCGAAACAACCACGCGGGCGTTGAGCACATTGATGTCCGTCATTATAGACAATCCGGAGCAAATGGATCAGGTGAGACAGGATCCAAAACTGGTGCCTGCCGCAATCGATGAACTGTTACGGTGGAATGGCCCTGCTCCCGTTATCCCGAAACGATCCATGGAGAGCATTGACTTTGCCAATGTGTCCGTCCCCGCTAATGCCATGATTTTTGTCTATTTGGGGCATGCTAATCGCGACCCGAGAAACTGGGAGCATCCTGAACGATACGACTTGAACCGATCGCGGCAGCACCATTTGGCCTTTTCGGCGGGTCCCCATCTGTGCCTGGGAAACCAGCTGGCGCGACGGGAGTTGGAGACCACCCTGACACAGGTACTTGCTAAACTACCGAAACTGCGCCTCGACCCCGAGGCGCCCAACCATCCCATCGTTGGATTCAATTTTCGTTCTTGCGATCAGGTTTTCGCTTTGACATAGGGTAAAAGCGATGGAACCCGCAGGCCTTCGCAGTCACTGGTTCGGCCAAGCTCGACCTGCTCGACCTGCAAGTCTAATTCTCGCTGGCCAGTTTGCTGCCTCATGACACGGCGTTCTTGTACTCTTCCATACATCTGAGGTGCTCATCGACTCCTGTCAGGTTGGCGCTGTCGGTTCGAAGTGCAATATGTGTGGCTCCTAGGGTGCGCCATTTGTCGGCATGTTTGGCCCATCGCTCCGGTGTGCCGCCCGCATACATGGCCTGAGCCTGTATGCCGAAACCGTTGTCGCTCAATCCTGCTTGCACGCGCGCCTTCTTAATCTCATCGATCGCTGCTTTAGCACCGTCACTTGGTCCACCAAGCGGCAACCAACCGTCACCCAGCCTGGCCGCCCGATCAAGGAGCGCAGGTGCGCTCCCCCCGAACCAAATAGGAATTTGTTTTGTCGGGCGCGGATTGATGCTTGCCAGATCGATGTGATGAAATTCGTCGGTGTAGTCCAAACTATCTTCCGACCACAAAAGCTTTAGCAATTTGACTTGTTCTTCTTGACGGAGCCCTCTTTGTTTAAAGGGCACGTTGAGTCCGACATATTCAACTTTGTTCCAGCCGGTGCCGACACCTAGTCGTAATCGATTGTTGGACAGAATAGCGACCTGGGCAGCCTGTTTCGCCACCAAAACGGTCTGGCGCTGGGGTAAAATCAATATGGCGGTCACCATTTCGATCTCGCTGGTGACGCCCGCGATAAAGGCAAACGTTGTGAGCGGTTCGTGAAACTGAACGTCTTTATCGTAGGGACCGTCAAAACCGCCCGGGCGATTGCGATCGGCACCCAATACATGATCGTAAAGCAGCATATGCGTCATGCCGAGCGCTTCCGCCCCTTGCGCATAAGCTTTTATGGCACCCGGATCGGTTCCGATTTCATTGTGCGGCAGGACGCATCCCAGTTTCATGTCAGTTCCTCGATATGAAGGTTACAATTGATGCCAGAAGCTCTTATCGCCGACTTGACCTAGAGCTTTGCAGTTTCATCGTAATGGGTTGCCGGCGGAAGATCCATGCGCTTGGCATGTTGGACAAGGCGGCGCAGGCTTAGTACGAAAGAATTTTTGCCCAAAAAGAAAGCCGTCTGGCCCGAGGACCAGACGGCTGTGACACTTCTTTTCAGAGTCTATATCCAGGCTCCAAAAGTGCTCCTGTTTGCTTCCTTACCTAGTTTGCAAACAGGTCCGTGGGCCGGATCGTCAACTGCATAATGACGGCCCGAGGTCTGTTGGTTGTCGCCGTGATTTCGGACCCCAACGTACTGTTGTTGGAGATTGTCGGGAATACATCATTGTTCAAGTTGCGACCGATGACGGCTATTTCCCAACCCTTCGTATCGTCGTAGATGGCGCCACCGGCATTGACGATGAAATACCCATCTTCCCACAGATTTGGCGGACCGGCCGAGAGCTGCGTGAAGTACTCGCTCGAATAAGCTGCATCGGCTGAAACTCTGAACCGCAAATCGCTGTTGGGCAAGGACCTGTCTATGCTGGCACCGAACGTCGCGGTCCACTCAGGAGCTTGCACGATTGATTCGCCCGTAAGATCCTGGAAGTTGCCACCGATACAGCCTGTGGCCGGTGTCTGCCCCAAGAAACACGGCGCCTGACGGAAGTCTGTGTACCGCGCCCGGTTGTAATTCATCGAACCATTTAAAGTCAGACCCTCGATTTGAGATGGTGTCCAGAGTGTTTCAAGTTCGATACCCTGTACACGCGCCGCGCCTGCATTCGATGTTGAAATTTGATTTATCGTCGCATCGAAGGAACTTACTTGCAGGCCCGAATAGTTGAAGCGATAGGCCGTTGCATTCACCCGAAGCGTACGATCGAACCACGTCGACTTCACGCCGATTTCACCGCCTTCGGCGATTTCTTGATCAAAGCTCTGTGCGCCTGACCCACCGGTTGCTGTATTGAAACTACCGGACTTAAAGCCTTCCTTGTACGCACCATAAACAGTCAGGTCGTCGGTCGGCCGCCAACTGATCGTGAACTCGGGCGATACATTGTCAAATCTGCGCTCATCCGGGGTGAAGGGCACGGGCCCCCGCACGGGTCCAAATGCGAAGGCGTCAACTTCTTTTACTTCCTTGGTGTATCGAAGGCCACCCGTAATTTCTACAGTATCCGTGACATCCGCCACCACCTGGCCAAATGTCGAATAGGCAACACCATTTACATTATACGCCGTACAAATGAACAACCCGAAGAATACTGGGCAAGGCCGGTCGACAGCAAAATTGTCTTCGAAAAACACGCCGCCGACAAAATTCAGCGGACCGTCAAAATTGGTCGCCAAGCGGAGTTCCTGAGACAGCGCCCGATAACTCGGCTGATTAGATGCTGTCACCGAATTTGCTGGCACCAACAGACCGCCTGCCGGCAAAGCCGGTGCCGCTCTTACAAATTCCTGAAAATACTCTTGGTCGGTCTGGTAGTATCCGGTGATCGACGTGATGCTAAGTTTGTCGGTTGGATTGTAGTCTATGCCCAACGTCGCCAAAAGTGTCGTTTGTTCCCAGAAGTAATTGCCGTCTCTAAACGACTCGTCGATTCCCGCAAAGGCCGACGCAAGCGGGCGCGCTGACACGAAGGTTTCGTTTGGTACACAATCGTCGAGCGGTTCTTCCAACGACCCGGGACCGCCGGTCGTGACCGAGCAATTTATCCTCTGTGCACCAACGGTCGCATCAGAATCGATGTCAGAATAAGACACTTTCAGGTTGGCATTGAAGTCTTCGGAAGGGTCAAACTCCAAGGTCAAGCGGCCGAAAAGCTCTCTCTGCGCTTCCGCGTTATCATCGCCAATAGCAACGTTCTCAAACGGTCCTTCTTGATCCGTAACGTAGAAGACACCTCGATACCCGAAGCTGTCGGTTAATGGCCCAGATACGATGACCTCACCGAACTTCTCTTTTGCGTTAAACTCATAGCCGGCCCGGCCTTGAACGAAGAATTCGTCCGTTGGCCCTTTCGTTTTTAAAGAAATGATGCCACCGGGGCTGTTCTTGCCAAAAAACAGCGCCTGCGGACCTTTTAACACTTCCACTTGTTCCAAATCGTACTGGCCCACACGCAGCACGTTGCCGTTACTGACCGCCATGCCGTCGACGTTGATGGAAACGGCCTGATCCAACGTCTGGTTTAAGGCAGAACTTGCTACGCCCCGAAGGCTAATCAATCCAGACTGCCCTGCTGCTTGATCGTCAATAAATAAGCCCGCGACCGCAGTCGATAAGTCTTCCAAGCCGTCGATGCCGCGTTGCTGAATCTCGGCGCCGGAAAAAGCCGTCACAGCGACCGGAACTTGCTGCAACCCTTCTTCACGTTTCCGTGCCGTAACTAGAATTTCGTCAATCTGAGCAAATGCTTCAGAAGCAATCGACATTGCCAGGCCGACCGCAAGCAACGAACACGTTGAGTACAAACGAGATAAACTCATAAACCCTCTCCCCGAAAACACTATTGTTCTTTAGGCTGGGTACCGACTATATTCGGCCTCGATTATTTTTCAACTGTTCAGTTGTTTTTTTTAGATAAGTTTCGCGCCCGTCACCGTTTTGCAACACCTCAAACCCTTTTCGGTTGAGGCCGCAAAAATGGACACAATGTTATATATTTTATTAATTAAAAACAGACATTTAAAATGATATCAGGACAATCAAACGGGCGAACGTTATATACTGTTAGTATCATTGGATGCGTGCGTTGATTTATTCAACTAAATGTTCTAACTTCTGAACGCGCTTTATCGCGCTGAAGCCATAGTTCGGATTTGACGTAAGGCGCATTGCAGGTTGGTGCCGTAGTACTCATTTCGTGTTGCGCGTAGTGATAGACAGCGGCAAATGCGTCGTCACCAGCCGAATGCAGGAACGCTGACGGAAACAACCATGGCGTAGAATGGCACGTGTTCGGGAGAGGTGGCCTTCGGACTTCGCCCCGATTTGTAGAGATTGAAGCGCTTTAGTGGTTTCGCAGTTCGAAACTTCACGGAGATGGCTCTGCACGCCCTCTGACTCTAGTCGCAATAGGCATGTAATATGCCGGTGGAGTTTCATGTCTTGTCACGCCGTGTGACAGCAATGCTTACCCTCTGCGCTCGGATTTCGATATAAAGAACCCCATTTCCTCCAGATCAATCGCGTCCCCGATCCCGATTTCTCTGAGGGTTGTTTTCATTACACGGCCAGTGGCGTTTATCGGCAGCTGGCTCATGACCTCGACATATCTTGGGATCGCGAAGTAAGGTAATGCCGCTCGGCAATAGTTAAATAGCGACGGTAGATCTAGCTCCCAACCTTCCTCGAGGACCAGACACGCTTTGATTTCGTCTTCACCCAGATCCGATGGAACCGCATGGACCGCGACCGCTTCTATATGTTCGAACATCAAAAGTGTCTGTTCGAGCTCGAACGCCGAAACATTTTCTCCCCGACGTCGCATACAGTCTTTTTTTCGATCGACAAATTTCAGCTCACCGTTCGAGTTTAGTCGCCCAAGATCGCCGGTATGGTGCCAGTTGTCAGTAAACCGCTTTACATCGCCGGTAGAACCTTTCCAGTAACCGCTAAACATCGCGCTGCCTTGCGAAGACCTGATGACGATCTCGCCGTCTTGCCCAGGTGAGACCGGACTACCATCGTCGCCTATGAGCTCAACTTGGAGCCCGGAAACCGGTTTGCCGCTGTTTTGACGGTCTTCCAGTTGGTCAGACCATCGCCCAATTGCGACCTGAACGCACTCTGTTTGTCCGTAAACGCGTGTAATTACCTTAACCCCAAACCGTTTTTCGAAGGCAACTTGGGCTTCCGGTCGCATTGGATTAAGTCCAACGCGTTCCAGACTGTTCTCATTTTCACATTCCAGCGGTTCCTCATGATCCAATAGAGCTTTGCCCATTGGCCCCGGAAAAAATGAGAATGTTATCCCTTCCCTGGTCGTTTCCTTGAAGAATGACCTGACACTAAATCCATCGTCGTACCAAGCCGACAATCCGGCAGCTAGGGAAGGCGCGAAGATGCATGCCAACGCACCGCCATGAAACAATGGCATTGGAGTCGAAATTTTGTCTTCTTCAGTGATCCATCCATTTTCAAACCAAGGATTTGCACGGGCGCAAAGGTACTCGTCTGAGATCATGCACCCTTTGGGCATACCGGTTGTGCCGGAGGTATAGAGTATCGAGACAATATCGGAAGGAGCGGTCAGCAGGGGCGTGAAGTCAACCTCTCGGTCCGCCAAATCTCCAAACGCCGATACGGAGAGCCCCTTGAGTTCAAGGCGGTCTTGATCGGCGATGGGGTCGACGTGGAGTATCGTTCTCAGATTTGAGAGTCTGTCTGACACGGCGGCTAGCGACCGCATGCCTGCGTCATCGGCGATGACCGCCTTCGCGCCGGAATCCTCAAGTTGAAACCGCAAGAACTCTCCTCGCAAATAGGTATTCATGGGGACCGCAATGGCGCCGAGTTGCCAGACAGCGAAATACGAAATGATTATCTCTTCTCGATTTGGAATAATAAGTGCTACTCGGTCTTTCTTGCCGATGCCACATTCGCGTAATCCCGCGGCAAGGTTTCCGGATTTTGTTGCAACCGATTCAAAGTCTAACCAATCCGCCGAGCACTTGAAAAACGGTCTACGTGGAAAATGCTCCGCCCACCACATCAAGCGATCATAGCTTCGATCGATCTTCAGTACTGTGTCAGTGTCGATGTTCATTTTCTGCGTACTTTCAACAACCTCGGAATTTTGGTTCGCGTTTTTCCAAGAAAGAGCTCACCCCTTCCTTCATGTCGTATGACTTCCTGTGCTCCGAAAGAACGACTTGTTCGTGCCACGGTGAAGACTCCAGGCTGACATCCTTCGATTGGTCTGCAACCCTTTTCATCCTCTGCAATCCGATAGGACTTTTTCTGGACAATTCTTCACACAGCTTCTGTGTTTCTTCCCGCAATGCCTCATTTGGATGGGTTTCATTCACAAGGCCATGGCGTTTCAGTTCTTCTGCACTCATGGTACGGCCGGTCAAAAGGAGATATAACGAACTTTAATTTTATCAACTATATGGTTGAAGATAAATATCCAAATCGACTAAAGTGCGAATTAGAGACATATCTGATGACCGATCTGTCAGCTTCTCTCTGACGTACCTTTGTCTGGTAGAGGCCTGATCGATAAGCGCCAGGAAGTTGCGGTGAACGCGGCGCCGACCATATAAATGGGAGCAGCTTGATGGGAATGATGAAAGGGTGGCCATATACCGATTTTGCGACCGGGTGGTATCAAATTGGGTACTCGAAAGAATTCGAAAGTGGGACGATTAAATCCGCAAAATGGTTTAATCAGGATTTGGTCATATTCCGAACTGAGGCGGGAATCCTAACCGCAATGGACGCGTTCTGTCCCCATATGGGCGCACATTTAGGGCACCCGGGGGAATTCGGCGGCAAGGTATGTGGGGAAAACATCCAGTGTCCTTGGCATGGCTGGGAATGGAGGATGGACGGCACCCTCGCAAATATTCCTTATAAAGACGATGCGAATCTCAATGTCAAAATCGAAGCCAAACATATACGCGAAACAGATGGCATCGTGTTGATGTGGTACGACCACGCGGGCAATCCACCTTCTTACGAATGGCCAGGATTGCCCTATATCGGCGACAAGAGCGACTATTATCCTATCGACTCGACCGTGGACGGGCCTCATCGGGTAAAGCCACAGTTTCCAATGGAAAATAGTGCCGACCCTCACCATTTTCCTTTTGTTCACGGCTCCGGCGTCGATGCGGAATTCACCGATTATGTGGTGGATGGACCAGCCTGTACCAACAAGATGTACATGACTTTCGGTGCGGGAAAGGAAAGCACATGGCTAACTCCCGACGGTCCCGTTGATGGCGAGATCGATAATTTTTTCTGGGGTGCCTCTCTCGGCATAGCGCGCTTCAACATCAACGGTCGAATTTGTATTCACCTGCCCGTGCTCACACCAATCGACGATGACTACTGCACCTTTTTTAGTACGGTGACCCACAACCGAGATGAAGGGGCGACAGGCGATGTCCCCGAGGGTATTCCGAAAAGAATGATCGAAGCCCAGCATGTTCAGATTCGCAACGATTTCCATATTTGGGCAAACATGGTTTACAAGGTGAATCCAATTTTTACAGGGAAAGCCGAACAGACACGGTACGCCTTTATTCGCCGGCATTTCGACCAGTTTTACCCAAATCCGGTTTACAAGTGAGTGCCGGTATGCCGCTGGCGGATTAAATGAGCCGCCCTTGTCTATTCTTTACACAGACTATCTGAAGTGAATGAGAAGACCTTCTCTGGGATGCCAATTCCTTGATGTCGGTATCGATATGCTACTGACTCATAACCCAGTCCCTGCAGCATCGAAAGCCGCTGACCCCGCGATGGCTACACCGGCCTCACCAATCTGGGTAACAGCCGAAATACGAAGAAACCGGCGGCAAGATACACCGCCAGCTTAAAGGCTGCGGGCGATGATCATTTTCATAATTTCATTGGTCCCACCATAGATCCGGGAAACACGCGCGTCGCGGTACATTCTGGAAATCGGATATTCGTTGATGTAGCCGTAGCCGCCGAAAAGTTGCAGGCACTTGTCAACTACTTCACCTTGCAGCTCGGAAAGCAAGTATTTCGCCTTTGCCGCGGTGACTGCATCGAGATCGTTGGCGATGTGCCGCTTAACGCAATCGTCAACGAAAGTCCGAGCTGCTGCCGTTTTCGCAACGCAGTCCGCCAGCACGAATTGCGTATTTTGGAAATCGAATATGGCCTGCCCAAAGGCTTTGCGTTCTTTGACGTATTGGACCGTTTCGTGGATGGCCCGCTCGATCATCGCAATCGCCTCAAGCGCAACAATCAGCCTTTCCTGATTTAGGTTGATCATCATTTGGGAAAAACCAAGCCCTTCTTCGCCACCCAGAAGATGATCTGCAGGCACTCTCACATCTTCAAAGAACAGCTCCGCGGTCGCATGCGCCTCCAGCCCCATTTTGTCCAGCTTCTTGCCGCGCGAAAAACCTGACCTGCTCGCTTCCACAAAAAACAATGACACTTTGTCTTCGCCATCACTATTCTTGGTTTTGCAGGCAACCATGAAAATGTCGGCAATGTGGCCTAGCGTGGTGAATGTCTTTTGTCCATTGATGACGTAAGAGTCTCCCTCTCTCACCGCACTCGTACGAATGTTTCTTAAATCTGACCCTGTACTCGGTTCCGACATGGCAATTGCGCCGATCCAATTCCCAGATGCGAGTTTTGGTATCCATTCCCTCTTCTGTGCTTCGGTCGCCATGTTGAAGAGATACGGTCCAAATACGGCGTTGGGAACGCAGACAACGAATTGATGCGCGCCCTGCAACCCAAAACTCTCGATAATTGCGGCTTCGTAGCCGAAATGTGCGCCGCTGCCGCCGTACTCAAAAGGTGCGCTGGCCATCAACAGCCCGGCGGCGCCTGCTTTCAACCAGGCATCTCTCGGTACTTCCCCTTGCAAACGCCACTGTTCGGCATAGGGCACACATTCCTTTTCGACGAATTTGTCGACCGTATTACGAAATACGCGGAGATCCTCGTCGTAGTAGTCCGGGTAAGAGTTGCTTTCGATGAGCGCCATGGGAACCAAGTCCTTCTGTTCTGCGTTTTCCGTCTCGCCGCTATGAGATGGATCTCTCCACAACGAGTTACGAAACCGATATTGCCAATTATTGTAGCTTTGGCATATAAATATCAACCATATGGTTGAACTATTGATGTGGAGGCGAATTGCCAGATCAGACGGAAGTCGGGTGCGAACTATGTCGGTACTTGGTGCCTGACAATCAGCGTTGAACGCTTCGCGGTCGGTGGGAAAGCCCAACGAACCAAATACCTGGCGCAAACAATCCTTTTACCGAAAAAAGTTGGAATGACGTAATGTCCGAACTCGTCTTATGCGAATCCCCTGCAGAACATGTTGCCCGTATCGTTCTAAACCGCCCCAATAAAGGGAATGCTCAGAATAACGAGCTGCTCTACGACCTGGATGAGGCGTTTATGAAGGCATCGCGCGACCCCAACATTCACGCCATAATTCTGGCGGGAAACGGCAAGCACTTTTCGACAGGGCATGATCTTGCGGAGTTCGATGCAAAGCTTTCAAGTGTTACGCCGGTTGGCCCCTGGGGCGGATATGAACAGCCCGGCCAAGAAGGGTATATGGCGTTTGAAGAAGAAGCTTACTTCGGTCTGTGCTGGCGTTGGCGCAACATACCCAAGCCCGTCATCGCGGAAGTGAAAGGACGCGTTATTGCGGGCGGCCTTATGCTCATGTGGGTATGCGATATTGTTGTAGCCGACGAAGACACGTCATTCAGCGACCCCGTGGTCGCAAACGGCGTCAACGGGGTCGAGTATTTCGCTCATCCATGGGAGTTGGGCCCCAGAAAAGCAAAGGAAATGCTGTTTACCGGCCGCGCCATTTCAGCTCAATCGGCTGAGCAGCTTGGCATGATTAACCGCGTGGCCGCCAAAGGGCAGCTCGAACAGGAGACCCTGGACCTCGCCATCGAAATCGCCGCCCAACCCACCATGGGATTGAGGTTGGCAAAAATGGCTGTAAATCAGACACAGGATGCCCAGGGCTATTGGGTTGCACTACGCTCCGCCATGGGATTGCAGCATCTTGCGCATGCACAACACTGGGCCAACCACGCCTCGTCGGCGCCCCCCAATGCATTCGAGGCTGTAAGCGCCGTCCTTAAAAAGCCGCCATTGTCGGACTGACCTGGAGGTCAAAGATAACAGGGCAGTGTTTTGCAGGGCGAGTGATCCCTTATGCGGTGCCCCGTTGGGAGATGGCCCGGCCAGGGCCAGTACTCATGATCCGGGTAGGAACAAGCGAAAATCAGGTCATCGTGAGACCGCCATCTACGGTCACTTCTGAACCCGTCATGAACTTTGATGCATCGGACGCCAGGAATGCGATGACACCACTTATGTCATCAACTTCCCCCCATCTGGCGAGCGGTGTTGATGCCAACACCATTTGCGTTCCGGCCTCTCGTCCCTGGATCACGCCCTTTTCCAACAACTCACCTTGAAAACCGTGCGCGAGGTCGGTGTTTACGGCGCCGGGGTGGACCGAATTCACTCGAATATTTGTACCCGCCCTGGCCAAGTCCAATGCGGCGGCCTTCGTCAGTAGCCTCACAGCCCCTTTCGACGCACAATAGGCTGCGCCCAAATCGCCGGCGACCTGACCAAATATCGACGACACGTTGATGATCGATCCTCCTGCCTTTGATAGTGTCGCCGACCGCTTCATAAGGGGAACCGCGGTTTGCATCCCGATGACGACACTTTCAAAGTTGACGGTCATGGACCTCCTAAATTCCTCCAATGTCGTCTCCAGGAAATGCCCGCAATGCATAAAGCCTGCATTGTTTACCAGTATGTCCAAACGTCCGTATGCGTTTTCAACTTCTTCGATGGCTCGCGACCATTGCTCGGGCGAGGTCACGTCTAATTTGAGGCCATGCAACTGCGTTCCTTCTGACGTAAGCTTCTCTAACGCGCCGAACAAACCACTCTCATCCAAATCGGTTGCTACAACTTTGGCACCGCATCTTGCGAGTGTTGCCGAAGTTTCCAGTCCAATTCCCTTTGCGCTTCCGGTGACCAAGGCGACTTTTCCGGTTAGATCAAACATGATTTCCTCTGCGAAGTTCGGTTGTCCACATGGTCATGGGTTTCACGACGGGGCTGTCAATGAGTGCGCTAAACAACGGTTTGCAAACCAGAAACGAAAAACCGTTACCCAAGACCGAATTGGACAGCTTTAGAATGCGTCATATCGAATATACCGTCATATCCCCCTTCGCGTCCGAAGCCGCTCGATTTCATGCCGCCGAAAGGCAGATTGGGGGGAAATGCGTGACCCGAGTTGACGCAAACACAGCCGGCGTCGATTGCGGCGGCTGTTTTGTGAGCTCTGACCAAGTCCTGCGTAAAAATATAGGCTGAAAGACCGTACCGAGAGTTGTTCGCAATCTCGACGGCATGTTCGTCATCATCAAACGGAATGACCGACAGTACAGGTCCGAAGACCTCGTTTTGAGCAAGCCAGCTGTTTGGATCAACGTCTACGAATACAGCGGGGGAAACGAAGTAGCCCCTTTCCAAGTCGCCGTTAAGCCGGTGGCCGCCACCGATCAGCTTACCGTCCTGTCTCGACCGGGACTCGTCAATAATCTTTAAGATGCGGTCGCAATGAAATTCACTAATGATCGGCCCCATTAACGTGGACTCCTCCAAGGGGTCCCCCACATTGAGCGTACCTAAAGCGCCGGCCAGTGCTTCACATACGGCATCGTAAATCGACCGTTGAACCAACAACCTGGTACCGGCAATACATGCTTGGCCGCTAAGCGTAATCAAACTGATCTGCAGCGCCGTTTGTATCGCCGTATCCAGTTTCGCATCATCGAAAATGATGCTGGCCGATTTGCCGCCGAGTTCAAAAGACAGGGGAGTCAGATTCTCGGCAGCTGCGGCCATAATGGCCCGTGCCGTACCATCTCCCCCGGTGAAAGAGATCTTGTTGACGAGCGGATTTGAAACCAGAGCTCTGCCGGTTTCGCCATCGCCTGGAATGACGTTGACGACACCATCCGGGATACCCGCCTCGCGACAAATTTCGCCAAACCTAAGGACGGACCACGGGGCAAGTTCAGAGGGCTTTATGACCACCGTATTTCCTGCTGCAAGTGCAGCGGCAATCTTCAGCCCCATAAATGACATGGGCGCATTAAAGGCGACCAGCGCCGCGACAACGCCATAGGGTTCTCGAGTAGCGAATGCAAACGATCCTGGCTCAGAAGGTGGGACACTTCCATCAAACTTGTCTGTCCACCCTGCATAGTATCTAAACCATTCGACCGGTGCGTCAGAAGCGATTGCTGGCCCGATCAATACGGGAGTACCGTTGTCGATGGCCGCCAGTTTCCCAAGATCGTCTCGCTCTTTTTCCAATAGATCGGCGATTTTTAGTAACGTATTTCGGCGCTGCGAGCTGGGCATTCCCCGCCACTGAGGGAGAGCAGATTTTGCCGATGCGACGGCGCGGTCAACGTCCTTGGGGCCGGCGATGCTGAACTGCTTCTGGGCCTGACCTGTCGACGGATTAATATGGGTATCCGTCCGGCCCGCCTCTGCACGACATCCGCTCCCATGGATCAGCAACTCCCCGTTCGGAAGAATGGCTTCGGCAAGCGTTTTGTGCGCTTCTGATTGCATGCGAACACCCACTTATTTTGGCCGACGATAAATGACCTTGGCGACATCCACAATTTTTGTCAACTAATTAGTTGACAAAAATTAATCGCCGTCTCAATCTCCGAAAAGGAAAAGCGCTTCGAAATAGAGAAAGAGTACATATTCCGAAAAAAGCAAGTTATTTGTGTACTGAGTAATAAATTTCCGGACGTGGGGTCTTTCAAGGCACTCGATGTCGCTCAAATTCCCGTCATATTGGTTCGCACTGCGGGCAGAACGGCAAAAGCATTGCTTAATGCCTGCCGTCATCGCGGTGCGAAAGTCGTTTATGAGACAGAAGGGTGCTCGAAGAAATTCACCTGCCCTTATCATGCTTGGACATACGATGCCGCTGGCCAACTCGTATTGATATCCGAATTGGTCCTGATGTCTCCACAGGAGAGATTGTGACGACTGCAAGGTGTCACGAGAGTAATCGTAAGAGTTGCGATCATGTGACGGTGTTAGCTTGCCGCTCTTTGATCGAAAAACAGACCGATGATCGCATCGGCATCGATGACGGTCTTGGAGAAGGAATCGACCCCATCAGCCGCTTCACTTCGGGCGCCCAAACTGATGTTGCACGACTAATCACAATGGATTTCCGTTGACCTGTTGGGCTGCGTCACTCATTATCCGTTCGGATAATGTGAAGACTTGGCCATGGTGGCGCGGTGATTATCTCGAACAGCCAAATCGACGTTGGCGTCCAACCGAAGTGGGGCGGCTCTCTGAGCCATCTGCGTTTTGGCGGGCGGCACGTGTTCCGGCCTCTGGCGGCGCAGGATGGGGTAGTTCGGAATCCTATTGATACGGGCTGTTTTCCTCTGGTTCCGTTTTCTAACCGCATTGCGCATGGCCGCTTTACGTTTGACGGACGGAAAGCGGCCTTAAATCCAAATATGGGCGACCATCCCCATGCGATCCATGGGCAGGGTTGGCTTTCAGAATGGAATTGGGCCCGTAAAACCGACACAACTGGTGAGATGCTGTTCGACCATCAGGCTGCCGAGTGGCCATGGTCTTACTCGTCGTGTCAGCGCCTTTTGGTCCTTGGCGACAGCCTTCGCCACGAAATATCAGTGACCAACAAATCGCCACATCCCATGCCGGCCGGTATCGGACTTCATCCACAGTTTATCCGGACACCAGACTGTTCCATCCAAGCCGGCACAGAGTTTGTGTGGCTCACCACACCGGACGGTATTCCGACAAAAAAGGTACCCGTTCCCGACGAATGGGAACTGTCAAACAAAAGGCATGTATCCCGCTTAAGTGTCGATCATTGTTTTGCCGAGTGGAATGGTTGGGCGCGAATTGAGTGGCCGGAGACGGGAAGCGCCGTGACAATCTCAGCGGACGAACCTTTCGATCATTTGGTGGTATTCGTTCCCCAAAAAGAGGATTTCTTCTGTGTGGAACCAGTGAGCCACATGCCCAATGCCCTCAATCAAAACGATCCGGCGGCCGCGGGTGTGGTTACGCTCAAACCGAAGCAAGAACTTGCCGCCGGCGTCACTTATCATTTCGAGGTCATTTAATATGTATCTGGGAATCGATATCGGCACGTCCGCAGTAAAAGCCCTGTTGATGGATGAAGATGGTTTCATCACCAGCGAAAGCTCCGCGCCGTTATCGGTATCTCGCCCAAAAAATCTGTGGTCGGAGCAAAGTCCGGACGACTGGTGGTCCGCTTCAAACGACGCTGTGCGTGGGCTTGACAGGAAAAGCCGTGCGGCCGTCAAGGCCGTCGGCTTATCCGGCCAAATGCATGGCGCCGTCGTGCTTGACAAATCGGACCGCCCCCTGCGTCCGGCCATTCTTTGGAATGACGGTCGCAGTGCCGCCCAATGCCGCCTGCTCGAAGAAAAAGAACCACGAACACGGGTAATCACCGGCAACATCGCCATGCCGGGGTTCACTGCCCCCAAACTATTGTGGCTTCAACAAAACGAGCCGGACGTCTTTCGCCAAATCAATAAAATCCTGTTGCCGAAAGACTATGTGCGCCTCCGTATGACAGGCGATCATGCCTCGGACATGGCCGACAGTGCCGGTACGCTTTGGCTGGATGTGGGCGCACGTTCTTGGTCGGCGCCGATGTTATCGGCGTGCGGTCTCTCGGAAGACCACATGCCCCGTGTGGCTGAAGGATCCAACGCCACGGGCATGCTCCGGCAGGAGGTCGCGGATGACTGGGGCATGGCGCAGGTGCCGGTCGCCGCCGGCGGCGGCGATAATGCGGCAGGCGCTGTAGGCGCCGGCATTGTGGCACCAGGACGTGCTTTCTTGTCTTTGGGTACATCTGGAGTTTACTTCATTGCCAGCAATGAGTTTGCTCCGAACCCGGATCAAGCCGTTCACTCATTCTGCCATGCACTCCCAGGCCGATGGCACACAATGGCGGTGATTTTGTCTGCCGCAAGCTGTTTGGAATGGATCACGCGGCTATGTGGCTTTACCGATGTGTCACAAGCACTTCAAGCGGCTGAGGCTCGTGGCCCGCAACAGGGGCACGAAGTCTTTCTGCCTTATCTTTCCGGTGAACGCACACCGCATAATGATCCGTATGCTAAAGGGGTTTTCTTCGGCTTGACCCACAACACGGATAGGGCGGCATTGGTCCAAGCTGTTTTAGAGGGTGTCGCTTTCGCTTTCGCAGACGGTCAGGAGGTTCTGCTGAACACCGGCCAGGCGATCGAGGAGGTTACCGTTATCGGCGGCGGCGCCCAATCTGCTTATTGGGGAAAGATACTGGCGGC
>JANQMY010000012.1 GCA_028279895.1 Alphaproteobacteria bacterium | reverse complement strand
ATGCCGGATATGCTTCCGTCAAAACATGAAACGCTCTAGGGTACCTTATCCGGGTGGTTGGGAGGGTAGGGCAATCGCATATGGCTCCGTTACAACGATTGTCTCTTCCGCTCATGCCTGCGAATGCAGGCATCTCGCGCCACCTAAGGGGAGATCCCGGTTCGCGAAAACGCGACCGGGATAAGCGCAAAAGAAATGAGTTCCATATGCGATTGCCCTGGGGTGGCTGGGAAGGGGGAGCGGCATGGCTTAGCAATCAAACAGAAACTAAGCCACGCCGACTTTTTTGGCGGTGCCGCCGCTTTCGAACCGGGCGACCACGCCGGTAGAGACTTCACGCGCAAGCCGGTCCGTTTCGAACACGGCGTCCAGGCTGTCCAACTGACGGGGTTCGATCGACTGCAGTGTTTCTTCCACCGTCTCAGCGATCTCCGTAAAGCGAATGCGCTTGTTCAGAAAGGCATCGACGGCGATTTCATTGGCGGCGTTGAGGATGGTCGGCGCACTGCCGCCGTCTTCGAGCGCCGTGCGCGTCAGACGCAGGGCCGGAAAACGCTTGGGGTCCGGGTCTTCAAAAGTCAGTTCCCGGACCTTCGCAAAATCGAGCCGTTCCACCGGCGCCTTCATGCGCTGGGGCCAGGCAAGAGAATAAGCAATGGGCGTGCGCATATCTGGACTGCCGAGCTGCGCCAGCACCGACCCGTCCACATAAGCAACCATGCTGTGAATGACCGATTGCGGATGGACAAGAATGTCGATTTGCTCCGACGGCATGTCGAACAAATAATGGGCCTCGATCAGCTCGAGACCCTTGTTCATCATGGTGGCGGAATCGACGGAAATCTTCGCACCCATGTCCCAATTGGGATGCGCCACGGCTTGGGCGGGCGTCACATCGCGCATTTCGTGCAGTTCGCGCGTCCGCAGCGGCCCACCGGACGCCGTCAGGATGATCTTTTCGATGGCGTCGGGCTGGCTGTCTTCCAGCACCTGAAAGATGGCATTGTGCTCCGAATCCACCGGCAGCAAGGTCGCGCCATGGGCCGATAACTCAGCCGACATGAAATCGCCCGCGCATACCAGCGTTTCCTTGTTGGCCAGGAGGATCGTCGTGCCTTGACGGACGGCCGCAAGCGTCGGCGGCAGACCGGCAGCCCCCACAATGGCGGCCATCACCATGTCGGCCGGAGGGGCAGCGGCCTCAGCCACGGCCGCATGGCCGGCCGCCACGTCTATGCCGGTGCCGGACAGAGCCTCTTTGAGGTCGCCATAAAGGGTTTCATCGGCGATCACGGCGCATTTCGCGCCCACTTCTCGCGCCTGGGCCGCAAGCTCCTTCACCCGTGTGCCGGCCGTCACGGCCTCGACCTGGAAGGCCTCCGGATTGCGCTGGACCAAATCCAGCGTGCTGCAGCCAATGGATCCTGTGCTGCCCAGGATCGTGAGTTTTTTGGGCCCATCCGAAGGGCCGTCGCGGTGCGATGCGGCTGACGCCATGCCGATCTGTTCCCCGTGTCCGAATCTCTCTTCGCCGCCAACTATAGAGCACCGGGCCGCGGCGATGGCAAATCCCCGCTGATTTTTGACCTGTGTGCTCTTTTGCGCACGCTACCGCGACAGGGCCTTAACCCTAATGAAGCCTTCCGTGAACCTTGTTTATTCATGTATAAAACACGGTAATTAGTTGGGGTCTCAAGATTCAGCAGTAAAAACACAGGATCGTAATGGCCGGTTACGCGCTTTTTCTTTCATCCGTTGCACTGGCAGCTTGGATTTATTTGCTGTTGTTCCGGGGCAACTTTTGGCGTGTGGGCGAAACCCTGCCCCGCGAGGCCGCCCGGCGGGACCGCTGGCCGAGCGTCGTCGCCATCATCCCGGCCCGCAATGAAGCCCTGGTCATCAACAATACGGTGAAAGCGCTGCTGAAGCAGGACTATCCGGGCAACTTCAAGATTATGGTGGTCGACGACCAGAGCCGGGACCGCACCGGCCGGGTCGCCATGCGCGCGGCGGAAGCGTCGGACAGCTCTATCGGCTTTTCGGTGATGAGCGGGTCGGCGCCGCCGTCCGGTTGGACAGGCAAGCTATGGGCGCTGTCGCAAGGCATCTCCACCACGGAAAAAGCCTCTCCCGACGCCGAATATTACTGGTTCACCGATGCCGACATCGTGCATAGCAAATCATGTCTGCGGCGCCTGATCCAAAAGGCGGAAGACGGCGATCATGATCTGGTGTCTCTGATGGTGAAGCTGGAATCCCGCGGCATATGGGAGCTGCTGCTGATCCCGCCCTTTGTGTATTTCTTCAAGAAACTCTATCCGTTCGAGTGGATCTCCAACCCCAAAAAGAAGACGGCAGGCGCTGCCGGCGGCTGCCTGTTGATCCGGCGCAACGCGCTGGAAAACGCCGGCGGCATCGACTCTATTAAGAACGCGCTGATCGACGATTGCTCCCTGGCCGACCGCATCAAAAAATTCGGCCGTCCGGAAACCGGCGGCCGTGTATGGCTCGGTTTGACCGCCCGGTCGCGCAGCATTCGCCCCTATAACGGCTTGCGGGGCATTTGGCGCATGGTGGCGCGTAGCGCCTATACCCAGCTAGACCATTCGCCGCTGAAACTGCTGGGCACGGTCATCGGCATGCTGGTGATCTATCTGACGCCTCCGCTCGCGATATTCACCTATCCGCTGCATCAGAGCCTGTTGGCGCTGGAGGCCGGCGCCCTGGCCTGGCTGATCATGGCCTACACGTTTTGGCCCACGCTGCGGCTCTACAGCCTGCCGTTTTGGCTCGCCCCCAGCCTGCCTTTGGCTGCCGCGCTCTACACGCTCATGACCATCGATTCGGCCTTTGCCCATTGGCGCGGTAAGGGGGGGCAATGGAAAGGCAGAACCCAAGCCGCTCACTAGAGCCGGATCTTGGGCCACAATCGGCGAAAATAAGCCATTCCGCTTAGGCTCTTTCACTCATGCCCGGTCCGATGCTAAAAAGCGGCCATCATGACCGTTCAGGAAAACCGCGCCATGACGGCGCCGCCGGAGGCGATCGAAACCAATTCCGGTAAGGGGGCCGGCGACGAAAACTTTCCGGTCGGCTCGTTTCTGCTGCCCAAGCGATTGCGGCCCCATGTGGCTGTCTTCTACACCTTCGCGCGGGCGGCAGACGATATTGCCGACAATCCGGCACTGGCCCCGGAAGACAAGATCCGCCGATTGGACCTGCTGGAAGAGGCGCTGAAGGGCGACAGCGGCTTGCCGGCCGATGTGGAAAAAGCAACCCGGCTTAAAGCATCGCTTGACGGGTTGGGCGTGACCACCCAGCACCCCATCGACCTGCTGGCCGCGTTCAAACAAGACGCGGTGAAGACCCGCTACGCCGATTGGGACGAGGTGATGGGCTATTGCGCATTGTCAGCCAATCCGGTGGGGCGGTATTTGCTGGACATTCACGGCGAGACAACGGACCTCTATCCCGAATCCGACGCGCTATGCAGCGCCCTCCAAGTCATCAATCACTTGCAGGACGTGCAGAAGGATTACCGGGACATGGATCGGGTTTATGTCCCGCAAGAATGGCTGGCCAAGGCCGGGCTGACCGTGGAGGCCCTAAAGCGGCCCGCAGCCGACCTTGCGCTGCGCCGTGTGCTGGACGAATGCCTTGAAGGCGTCGATGCATTGCTGGACCGGGCCCGCCCGCTGGCCGGGCATATGAAAAGCCAGAGCTTGGCCATGGTAACCGCAGCTATTCAAAACCTTGCGGAAACGCTCACCAAACGTTTATGGCGGC
>JANQMY010000625.1 GCA_028279895.1 Alphaproteobacteria bacterium | reverse complement strand
TTGGAGCGCTGGAACTTCAGCAGATTGTAGATGTCCACCCGCGACCTGGTGGGGTCGGCTTCTTCGGTCGCCCGAATAACGATGCGGGTCGCATCCACCTGGTCGACGATGCCGGTCCGCCGGGCGGCGATGGCCGCCCCTGAGTCCCGAGCCACGACCTGTTCCATGCCGGTGCCCACAAAGGGCGCTTCCGCCCGCACCAACGGCACGGCTTGCCGCTGCATGTTCGAGCCCATAAGCGCCCGGTTGGCGTCGTCGTTTTCCAAGAACGGAATGAGCGCCGCCGCCACAGACACGAGCTGCTTCGGCGACACATCCAAGAAGTCCACGTTTTCACGCGGGGTCATTTGGAAATCACCAGCCTTCCGGCAGGACACTAGATCGGGCACGAACTGCCCTTGGTCGTCGATCTCGGCATTGGCTTGGGCGATGGCGTATTTCGCCTCTTCCATTGCCGACAGATATACCACTTCGCTGGTGACTTTGCCCTCTTCCACTTTCCGATACGGGCTTTCGATAAAGCCGTATTTGTTCACCCGCGCGAAGGTGGCCAGGCTGTTGATGAGACCGATATTCGGACCTTCCGGCGTCTCAATCGGGCAGATGCGGCCATAATGCGTCGGGTGCACGTCGCGCACTTCGAAGCCGGCACGTTCCCGCGTGAGGCCGCCGGGCCCCAACGCCGACAAGCGCCGCTTGTGGGTAATTTCCGACAGCGGATTGGTTTGGTCCATAAACTGGCTGAGCTGCGACGAGCCGAAGAATTCACGCACGGCGGCCGCCGCCGGTTTCGCGTTGATCAGGTCGTGGGGCATCACCGTGTCGATATCGATGGAACTCATCCGTTCCTTGATCGCCCGCTCCATGCGCAGAAGACCGAGACGGTATTGGTTTTCCATCAACTCGCCGACCGACCGCACGCGGCGATTGCCCAAGTGATCGATGTCGTCGATTTCGCCCCGCCCGTCGCGCAAGCCGACAAGCGTCTTAACGACCGCGAGAATATCTTCGCGGCGCAGGACGCGAACCGTATCTTCCGCATCCAGATTAAGGCGCATGTTCATTTTAACACGGCCGACCGCGGACAGGTCGTAACGTTCGGAATCAAAGAACAAACCGTTGAACAAGGTTTCGGCGGTTTCCAGCGTCGGCGGTTCGCCCGGGCGCATCACCCGATAAATATCCAGCAGCGCTTGTTCGCGCGACTGGTTCTTATCCGCCGCCATGGTGTTGCGAATGAACGCCCCCACATTCACATGGTCGATATCGGCGATCGGCAGTGTTTTGAAACCGGCATCTTCCAGGATGGTCAAGTTCTCTTCAGTCAACTCCTCACCGGCTTCGCAGTAAATCTCGCCGGAATTTTCGTTGACCATGTCGAGCGCCAGATAGCGGCCCACCAATTCTTCGGGCTGCACCAGCAGTTCTTTCAACCCTTCTTCTTCCAGCTTGCGGGCGAGACGCGGGGTCATCTTGCGACCGGCATCCACCACCACCTTGCCGTCTTTCGCATCCACAAGATCGTGGGTGGGTTTCAAACCGCGGAACTTGTCCGGATCGAAGGGCGTGCACCAGCCCTGCTTTTTCTTGGTGTAGTCCACGCGGTCATAGAAATGCTCCATGATCGCTTCCTGGTCGAGACCAAGTGCATAGAGCAGTGTCGTCACCGGCAGTTTGCGGCGCCGGTCGATGCGCACATGAACGATGTCTTTGGCATCGAATTCAAAGTCCAGCCACGACCCGCGATAAGGGATGACACGCGCCGCAAACAGAAGCTTCCCGCTGGAGTGGGTCTTGCCCTTGTCATGATCGAAGAACACACCCGGCGACCGGTGCATTTGCGAGACGATCACGCGCTCGGTGCCGTTGATGACAAATGTGCCGTTGTCGGTCATGAGCGGCATGTCGCCCATGTAGACGTCTTGTTCTTTAATATCTTTGACCGATTTGGCGCCCGTGTCTTCGTCCACTTCGAATACGATAAGGCGCAAGGTGACTTTCAACGGCGCCGCATAAGTCATGCCGCGCTGCTGGCACTCTTCCACATCGTATTTCGGATCTTCGAATTCGTACTTCACGTATTCGAGCGTCGACGTTTCAGAGAAGTCGCTGATGGGGAACACAGATGTGAAGACGGCTTGCAAGCCTTCTTCCACACGATCCGCATCGGCAATATATCTCTGCAAGAAGTGATCGTATGAGGTCTTCTGAACCTCAATCAGGTTCGGCATTTCTGCGATTTCAGTGATGTTACCGAAGAATCGGCGTACTCGTTTATGCGCTTTGACGGCTTTCGCCATTGCATATCCTCGCAAGTTAGTCTCAATGCCGGTTATCAGCGGGCACCGGCATCACACCCCAAATTCCGGACGGTTTTGAACACAGAGAACCGCTAAACTCCGATTGCACGCCGGTGACGGACCAGGCCGCCACCGGTGCACTTTGTTCGTTTACTTCAGTTCGACAGAAGCGCCGGCGCCTTCGAGCTTCGCTTTGATCTCTTCGGCTTCTTCTTTCGGCACATCTGCTTTAACGTCCTTCGGTGCGCCTTCCACCAGCTCCTTGGCTTCTTTCAGGCCAAGACCGGTAATCGCACGCACTTCTTTAATGACGTTGATTTTCTTGTCGCCAGCGCCGGTAAGAACGACGGTGAAATCCGTCTTCTCTTCAGCGGCGGCACCACCGTCGGCGGCAGCGCCCGGTGCTGCAGCAACCGCAACCGGTGCTGCGGCGGAGACGCCCCATTTTTCTTCCAACATTTTCGAAAGCTCTGCCGCTTCCAAAACCGTGAGGCTGGAAAGGTCCTCAACAATTTGTTCCAAGTTTGCCATCAGTTTTTTCCTTCAGGATTGAACCAATACGTTTTCAAATTCGAGCCGGCTTACGCCCCTTCGCCTTGTGCCGCATAGGCACCCACCACGCGGGCCAATTGGCCGCCTGGTGCTTGAAGCACACCTGCAATCCGCGTTGCGGGTGTGTTCAGCATGCCCACGATCTTCGCCCGCAGCTCGTCCAGAGACGGCATAGAGGCAAGCGCTTTCACGCCGGCGGGATCCAAAACGGTCTGCTCCATAATACCGCCGAGAATGACGAGATTGTCGTTCTCTTTGGCGAAGTCGATCATGACTTTCGGTGCAGCCACCGGATCGTCGCTATACGCGATCGCTGTGGGCCCTTTGAACAATTCCGCGATGCCATCGCAGGGGGTTCCTCCAAGGGCAAGCTTTGTCAGCCGATTTTTGGTGACACGGAAGGCGGCTCCGGCCTCCGACATGCGCCCGCGCAATTGCACCATGTCGTTCACCGTCATCCCCGAATAGTGGGCGACGACAACGACGGATGTGCTCGAGAACACGCCGTTGAGATCCTGAACCAGCTCCGATTTTTGGGCTCTGTTCACTGTCATTCTCCAGTGTTTTGGCGGTGAAGCGCCCATTCTGCTTCGCCACCAAGTCAGTCCCTGCCGCCGGCAAATCACGGCCAATCTGGCGCGTAACCGCCACCGGCGTTACGAGCCTGCCCTAGGGTTCAATCCATCAAAACGTCCGCCCACAAATTATGTGCGGGGTTTATCCGGTTTTTCTCCCCGTCTCATGCAGGCCCGAACGGCTTAAGGGTTTTCGCCCACCTGCAATCTTGGACAGGATGGAAACCGACATTGCGGTTTCCGGTTTTTCAGGACCGCCGGAAAGCCGTCCTGAAAACGTTGCCCGTCAAGCGCCCATCACGCTCGACGGTTCAATCTTCACGCCCGGTCCCATGGTGGAACTCAAAGCGACTTTCTTGACATATGTTCCTTTGGCACCGCTCGGCTTCGCCTTCACGATGCTGTCCACCAACGCTTTCACATTGGCCAGAATCTGATCTTCGGAGAAGCTGGCTTTACCGACGCCCGCATGGACGATACCGGCTTTCTCGACCCGGAATTCCACCTGTCCGCCTTTCGACGCCTTAATGGCTTCTTCCAAATCGTTCGTCACCGTGCCTACTTTCGGGTTCGGCATCATGCCGCGCGGCCCCAGCACCTTGCCCAAGCGCCCGACCACCGGCATCATGTCCGGTGTGGCGATGCAACGGTCGAAATCGATGTCGCCGGCCTGCACCTTCTCCGCCAGATCGTCGGCGCCCACAACATCGGCACCCGCCGCTTTCGCTTCTTCCGCCTTGGGGCCTTTGGCGAACACGGCAACGCGGACGCTGCGCCCGGAGCCGCTGGGAAGCTGACAGACGCCCCGGACCATTTGGTCCGCGTGACGCGGGTCGACACCCAAATTCATCGCCAGCTCGATGGTTTCATCGAACTTCGCCGTGGCACGTTCTTTGACAAGCTTCACCGCCTCGGCGACGTCGTAGAGCTTTTCAGCTTCAAGCCCTTCCCGGGCCTTACGCGTTCTTTTTCCTGCTTTCGCCATCGCCCTACTCCTTCACCTCAAGGCCCATGGAGCGCGCGGAGCCGGCGATGATCTTCGCGGCAGCATCCACATCGTTCGCATTCAGGTCTTTCATTTTGGCTTCGGCGATCTCACGCACTTGAGCCATGGTGACCGACGCTTTGGTCTCAAGCCCAGGCGTCTGCGAGCCCTTATCGACCTTGGCGGCCTTCTTGAGATAGTAGGACGCCGGGGCGGTCTTAATGTCGAACGAAAACGATTTGTCCGAAAAGATCGTAATCGTCGTCGGCAGGGGCATGTTCTTTTCCATGTCCTGCGTCTTGGCATTAAACGCCTTGCAAAATTCCATAATGTTGAGCCCGCGCTGACCCAGCGCCGGCCCAATCGGCGGGGACGGGTTCGCCGCCCCGGCAGGAACCTGAAGCTTCAGGTACCCTTCGATCTTCTTTGCCATGTTTTTCCCTTCCAATGCCCGGCCTCTGTGCCGGGGTGCGGCCCCTCATGGGACCTATGGGTCCGCGGTACGGCTTTGGCTAAGCCTCCCGCAGAAACGCGCCAAACAGGTCGTCCGTTAGGATTTCTCTACTTGGCTATACTCAAGCTCGACCGGCGTGGGACGTCCAAAAATCGACACCGCCACTTTCAACCGCGCCCGTTCTTCATCGATCTCTTCAACCAGGCCGTTGAACGACGCAAACGGGCCGTCGCACACACGCACCTGCTCGCCGACTTCGAAGGTGACCGACGGTTTCGGCCGCTCGATACCTTCCTGCACCTGGTTCATGATCGCATCCACCTCGCGCTCACTCACCGGGATCGGCTTATTGTTCGACCCCAAAAACCCGGTCACCTTCGGTGTGTTCTTCACCAGGTGATAGGCCTCGTCGGTCATATCCATTTTGACGAGCACATAGCCGGGAAAGAATTTGCGTTCCGCATTCACCCGCTGGCCGCGCCGTACTTCGACAACCTCTTCGGTCGGCACCAGCACTTGCTCGAACTTGTCTTCAAGTCCGTGCTGCTCTGCCTGTTCCTTGATCGCTTCCGCCACCTTCTTTTCGAAGTTCGAATAGGCGTGCACGATGTACCATTTGGCCGTCATCTAATGTCTTCTCCTTACGTCCGCCGCCGTCACGAAAGCAAAAACGACACGAGCGAGCGTAGAATAAGGTCGACAAAGAAAAAGAAGGTTGCCGCCAGGATCACCATGATGAACACCATGATTGTCGTGGTGACCGTTTCCCTTTGGCTTGGCCACGTCACCTTCAGGAACTCCTGACGGACCTCGCCGATAAACTTGGTAATCCGCTGGAAAAACCCTAGCGGCTTTGCGGCAGCCATCTCAGCTGTTTTCCTTGTCACGTCTCTTTCCCGACACATCTCCGGCGATATGCCGGGAAAGTCTTAGTCCAGTTGCGTCAAACGCCTGCCCTGGCAGGAGTGGAGGGGATCGAACCCCCAACCCCCGGTTTTGGAGACCGGTGCTCTGCCAATTGAGCTACACTCCTCCATGACCAAAGGGGTTTACCGTCTCAAAACCCCATCTGCGTTTGTCGCGTTTCTCCGTTACTCGATAATGCTTGCGACGACGCCGGCACCGACGGTGCGGCCGCCTTCGCGGATCGCGAAGCGCAACTGCTCTTCCATCGCAATCGGCACAATCAG
>JANQMY010000622.1 GCA_028279895.1 Alphaproteobacteria bacterium | reverse complement strand
GGGCGCTTGCCTTTCCAGCGGTTGCGGCCCGCCTTACCGATTTTCACATTGGCATGATCGGGATTGGAAACCGCCCCCACCGTCGCCATGCATTCCGCCCGCACCATGCGCTGTTCGCCCGAGGACAACCGCAGCAAGGCATAGCCCGCGTCGCGTCCCACAAGCTGCGCATAGGTGCCCGCCGACCGGGCGATCTGAGCGCCTTTGCCAGCCTTCATCTCGATATTGTGGATGATCGTCCCAATCGGGATCGACGACATGGGCATTGCATTACCGGGCTTCACATCTACACGCTCGCCGGAAATGACCGTATCGCCTTGCGCCAAACGCTGCGGCGCTATGATATAAGAGAGATCGCCGTCCTGATATTTAATCAGGGCAATGAAGGCTGACCGGTTCGGATCATATTCGATCCGCTCGACGGTCGCCGGCACATCGAATTTGCGGCGCTTGAAGTCCACCTTACGGTAGCGTTGCTTGTGTCCGCCACCCCGGTTCCATACGGCGATCCGGCCGTTGCCGTCGCGCCCGCCGGACTTGCTCTTGCCTTCGACAAGCGTCTTTTCGGGCTTGCCCTTCCAAAGCGCGGAACGGTCCACCAATACGGTGCCCCGCAGACCCGGCGTGATCGGATTGAATGTCTTTAATGCCATCTCACTAGTCCACGTTCACAGCGGCTTAAAGCCCCGTGGTGATATCGATCGAATGCCCTTCTTCGAGCGTGACGATCGCTTTTTTAACGTCTGGACGCCGGCCAGGGCGTCCCCGAAACCTCTTGGTCTTGCCTTTTTGGCGGAGCGTATTGACCGCTTTCACCTTCACGCTGAAGAGTTCCTCCACAGCCCGCTTGATGTTCGGCTTGGTCGCGTCCAGCGGCACCCGGAACACCACCTGATTATGCTCCGATACGATGGTCGCTTTTTCGGTGATGACCGGTCTTAGAATGATGTCGTAGGCCGTACGTGCACTCATGACAAACGGGCCTCCAATGCTTCCACCGCCGATTTGGTCAGAACCAACTTGTCCCGGCGTAAAATGTCATAGACGTTGATGCCCTGTACCGGCAGCAGATCCACATTAGGGATGCTGCGGAGAGCCAAGCTCATATTGGTATCCACCTCGGCCCCATCCACAATCAACGCGGATGTCAGGTCGAGCTTCTTCAGCGTGTCGCGCACACCCTTGGTTTTCGGCGCGTCGGCTTTGGCCGCGTCCAACACAATCAGGTTGGATTCTTTCGCTTTCGACGACAGCGCATGCTTCAACGCCAAAGTGCGCACCTTTTTGGGCAGCCCAATCGCATGGCTCCGCGGCTTCGGGCCCATGGCCTTACCGCCGCCCCGGAACTGCGGCGCCGACTTGGCACCGTGGCGCGCGCCGCCCGTACCTTTTTGGCGGTACATCTTTTTCTTTGTGGCCGTGATGTCGCTGCGCCCTTTAGTGGCGTGCGTACCGGCCTGACGCTTGGCGAGTTGATAATTCACCATGCGGTGCAGAATGTCCGCCCGCGGATCAAGACCGAAAATGCCGTCCGACAAATCGATCGTTCCCGCCTTCTCGGCTGACAAAGTGGTTACATCCGCTTTCATCAGCCATCCCCTTCTTTATCGGTTTTGTCGGCATCAGCCTCAGCAGCCGGCGCCTCGTCCGCAGGCTGGTCGGCGGGCGCTTCTTCTGCCGGTGCTTCAGTGGCGGCTTCCGCCGGCGTTTCGGCAGCCTCCTCGGCGGGTGCTTCTTCCGCGGCCGGTGCATCGGACGCGGCGGCGTCTGTGCGGAATGCACCCGGCACCGGCACCCCGTCCGGCAAAGCCCGCTTGATGGCGTCGCGCAGATAAACCCAACCGCCCTTAGAACCGGGGACCGACCCTTTGACCATGATCAAGCCACGGTCCACATCGGTCTTCACCACTTCCAGGTTCAGTGTGGTGACTTTCTCGTCACCCATATGCCCGGCCATCTTCTTGCCCTTGAACACCTTGCCGGGGTCCTGACATTGACCGGTCGAGCCATGGCTTCTGTGCGAGATGGAAATACCGTGGGTGGCCTCCAAGCCGCCGAAATTATGGCGCTTCATACCGCCTGCGAACCCCTTCCCGATCGAGGTACCGCTCGCATCCACGAATTGGCCTTCGATGAAGTGGTCCGCTGTGATTTCCACGCCCACATCAAGCAGATTGTCCGGGCTCACCCGAAACTCGGCGACCCGCCGCTTGGGCTCCACCTTGGCCACGGCAAAATGACCGCGCATCGCTTTGGTCACATTCTTGACCTTCGCCATGCCCGCGCCAAGCTGTACCGCCGTGTAGCCGTCCTTTTCCGCCGTACGGTTGCCGACCACCTGACATTTGTCGAGTTGCAGCACCGTCACGGGCACGTTTCGGCCATCCTCCATGAAGAGGTTGGTCATGCCCATTTTCTTTACAATCACACCGGATCGCATCGCCTGCGTCTCCTTAGAGTTTGATTTCCACGTCGACGCCCGCTGCAAGATCCAGCTTCATGAGGGCATCAACGGTTTGCGGGTTCCAGTCCACGATATCCAGCATGCGCTTATGCGTGCGGACTTCGAACTGTTCCCGGCTTTTCTTGTTCACGTGAGGCGACCGGTTGACCGTGAATTTCTCAATGCGCGTGGGCAGCGGAATGGGGCCACGCACGCGCGCCCCCGTCCGCTTGGCTGTATTCACGATTTCCCGCGTCGACGTATCGAGGATACGGTGGTCAAAGGCCTTCAGCCGTATTCTGATGTTTTGCGCTTGCATGTTACACCTTGTTCTTCAAGCTTACCTTCGCTGAAGGCTTTGTCCGTTCCCTGACCGATTACTCGATAATGCTTGCGACGACGCCGGCACCGACGGTGCGGCCGCCTTCGCGGATCGCGAAGCGCAACTGCTCTTCCATCGCAATCGGCACAATCAG
>JANQMY010000587.1 GCA_028279895.1 Alphaproteobacteria bacterium | reverse complement strand
GCTGCCAAGTTCCGCTACATGTTCGGCGGCAAGGCGCGCACCCCAGTGGTGGTGCGGTCGATGATCGGGGCGGGTGTCCGTGCGGCGGCTCAGCATTCCCAGTGCTTGCATCCCATCTTTACCCATGTACCTGGCTTGAAGGTTGTGATGCCGACCAACGCTTACGACGCAAAAGGTCTTCTCATTCAGGCGATCCGCGACGACGATCCTGTGGTCTTCCTGGAACACAAGACCCTTTACGACATTGAGGACGATGTGCCCGACGAGGCGTACACGATCCCGTTCGGTGAGGCTAACTTCACCCGCGAAGGCGACGATGTGACCATTGTCGGTTTTTCGCGCATGGTCCATGTGGCCAACGAAGTAGCGGACAAGCTGGAGGATAAGGGAATCACCATCGATGTGATCGACCCGCGCACCACATCGCCGCTGGACGAAGAGGCGATCTTGGAGTCGGTGGAGCGCACGGGCCGGCTTGTGGTGGTCGATGAAGCGCCGCCCCGCTGCAATTTGGCGGTAGATGTCGCGGCCTTGGTCGCCGACCGGGCTTTTGGGGCGTTGAAAGCACCCATCAAACGGATTACGGCGCCGCATACGCCGGTGCCGTTCGCGCCAACGCTTGAGGATGCCTACATCCCCAACGCGGGGCGGGTGGAAGCGGCGGTGCACGAAGTTCTTGAAGCGGGCGGTCGTGCTGCGGCGGAGTAATCCTCCGCCGACTGAAGGAAATAACGGAGACGGAAGATGGCAGAGATCCATGCCGTGACGGTACCCAAATGGGGCCTGGCCATGGAAGAGGGGAAGATCGACCATTGGTATGTGGAAGAAGGCGAAACGGTCAGCGAAGGCGATGACCTGGTCGATATCGAAACCACAAAGATCACCAATACGGTCGAGTCTCAGTTTAGCGGCGTGTTCCGCAAATTGGTCGCCGAAGAGGGCGAAACCTATCCCTGTGGCATGATCATCGGCGTCATTGCGGACGGCGACGCCGCCGACAGCGATATCGAAGCTTTCGTTGAAAGCTTCAAAGAAAACTACGATCCTGCCGACGTGGTCGCGGAAGGCGGCGGGCCGGAACCTGAAACCGTCGAAGCCGGCGGTAAGCGCATCCAATATGTGAAAATGGGCGAGGGCGATGGCACGCCGATCATTTTCGTGCATGGCTTCGGCGGAGATCTCAACAATTGGCTGTTTACTCAACCGCCCTTATCTGAGGATCGTGTAACCTATGCGATCGACCTGCCGGGTCATGGCGGGTCAATCAAAGATGTGGGTGATGGATCGCTTGCTGTCCTTGCGGGCGCCTTGCAGGACTTCATGAAGGCCATGGACATTGGCCGTGCGCATCTGGTGGGTCATTCCTTGGGCGCGGCGGTCGCGCTTCAAGTGTCCAAGGATGCGGCGGATACAGTGGCTTCGGTGACGACGGTGTGTGGCGCGGGCTTTGGCGATGACATCAACATGGACTACATCACCGGCTTCATTGAAGGAAAGCGTCAGCGTCAACTCACGCAAACCCTTGGTGCGTTGTTCGCCGACAAGAGCCTAGTGTCGAAAGACATGGTGGATGACATCATCAAATTTAAGCGGCTCGACGGCGTGGACGCGGCACTGCGCACGCTCGCTGCGGGAAGCTTTGATGGCGGCAAGCAGACGGCTTCGTTGACGGAACAAGCCGGCGCCTTGGGCGGCAAACTAATGGTCGTCTGGGGGGAGCAGGATGAAGTCATTCCGTCCGCCCACGCACAAAATGCCCCCAGCGGAGCGCGCGTGGAGATCCTTGCGGATGCCGGCCACATGGCGCATATGGAAAAGTCAGCTGACGTGAACGCGCTGATTGCCGAGCACACCAGCGCGAACGACTAAGGTTCGCTAAGCTACCCACTCCCCCTTCCCATCCACCCGATAAGGGTATCCTCGGGGTGGTTGGGAAGGGGGAGTGGGTGGCCTGGATCCGGACTTAAACTTAAGTAACCGCAGCGGTGATGTCGGCCACCTGAAGCAATTGTTTGCCGAAATTGGCGCCTTCGAAAAGACGCATCAGCGTTTTCGGGGCGTTTTCCAAACCTTCTTGGATGTCTTCTTTGTACTTGATCTTGCCTTCCGCAATCCATTGGGAGATGCGGCGCGATGCGTCCGGGAACTGGTTCGTGTAATCAAGCACGATAAAACCTTCCATGGTCGCGCGCTTGAAGACCAGATTGAAATAGTTCTGAGGGCCAGCCGGCAGTTGGCCTAACTCATAACGAGAGATGCCGCCGCAAATCACGACACGCGCTTTCATGGCGATTTCGCCCAGGCAATCGTTCAGCACCGTGCCGCCCACATTGTCGTACATCACATTGATGCCGCCGGGGCATAGTTCCTTCAGACGCTTGCGCACACTGTCGTTCTTGTAATCGATGGCTTCATCGAAGCCGAGTTCGTCTTTGATCCAAGTACATTTTTCAGCACCGCCCGCAATGCCGATAACGCGGCACCCGGCGATTTTGCCGATCTGTCCCACCACGGATCCGGTGGCCCCCGCCGCGCCGGACACGACCAACGTGTCGCCCGCGACCGGTTTGCCGACATGGAGCAGGCCGAAATAGGCGGTCATGCCCGTGCCCCCGAGAACGCCCAAGGTTGCCGTGGGCGGCACGCCGTCAGGCACTTTGTTCAACGCGCTTGCGGGCATGACGGGGAAATCCTGCCATCCCACCAGGCCGGAGACCAAATCGCCCTCCTTGAACTTGGGAGATTTAGAATCGATCACTTGCGCAATCCCTGAACCGCGCACCACATCCCCGATTTCGGTCGGGTCCACATAATTGGCGACGTTCTCCAGCCAGCCCTTCTGTGCCGGGTCGAAGCTTAGATACAGCGTGCGCAACAGCACCTCACCCTCGTCCGGCTGGGCAAGGGAGGTTTCCTGATACTTAAAGTCGGAGTCCTTGAGAGGGCGCCCAATCGGGCGGTCCGCGATAAGCCATTGGCGGTTGACATCGTTCTTCATGGGCGACTTCCTCACGCTTTGATTGGGATGAGCTGAATGGTACGGCGGAGTAATACGTCCGCGGACATCGTTCTACTTTTGACGCCGGCAAACGCATTTCCTTTGACGCCGCATTTTGCTCAAGAGTATAGGATGGCGCTGCTGACGCAAACAGGATTTGCGCTATATCGCTTTCCTCATCGATAAGATTTCATCCGTTAAGGGAGAATACGATCATGACCACGCCGATCGAGCCAAAGACATTGGGGGATATTCCCCGTCTTCACGCCCAGGAACGGCCGGACGATGTGGCGCTCGTGTTCGGCGACAGGGTCACGACGTATGGGGATTGGAACCGGCGGGTAAATCGTGTCGCCAACGGGCTCCTGGCCGAAGGGGTTGCGCCCCAGTCCCGGATCGCCTTTATGGACAAGAACTCGGACTACTATTTCGATCTGTTGTTGGGTGCCGCCAAGGCGAACGCGGTGATGGTAGGGATCAATTGGCGTCTGGCACCACCGGAAGTGGCCTATATTGTCAATGATGCCAAGGCGGAAGTGCTGTTTGTCGGGCTCGATTTCTTTCCGGTTATTGAGCAAATCAAAGATCAGCTCACCACCGTGCGCAAGATTATCTCGATGGCGGAACCTTACAGCGATTGGGACGCTTATGAGCCTTGGATTGGCCGTCAGCCGGACAGTGACCCGCAGGTCGCGGTTGCCGGCGACGATATTGCAATTCAAATGTACACCAGCGGCACGACCGGACATCCCAAGGGCGTTCAGTTGCGTCATGCGGGTTTCTTCGCCATGGAGCGCGATCCGGATGAAATGCCGGCGGACTTCGAATTCAATCTGTGGACGGAAGATGATGTAAGCCTGGTGGCCATGCCGGCCTTTCACATCGGTGGCACCGGTTGGGGTATTCAGGGGTTGCGCGCGGGCGCCAAAAACGTGGTCCTCTCTGAGTTTGTGCCCGGCGTGGTGTTGGACATGATCCAGCAATACCGCATTACGAAGATATTCATGGTGCCGGCCGCCATGCAGTTCGTTCTGGCGGAGCCGAACGCCCGGGAGATCGACTATTCCTCGATAAAATATATTCTCTACGGCGCATCGCCGATTCCCCTGGACCTCTTGCGCGAAGCAATCGAAGTGTTTCAGTGCGGCTTCATCCAGCTTTATGGGATGACCGAGGCGACCGGATCGGTGACCTATTTGCCCGCCGAAGACCATGATCTGGGCGGCAATGAACGCATGCGAAGCGCAGGCAAACCTTTCCCCGGTGTGGAAATCTGCATCATGGACGAGGCAGGGAATACCGTGCCGACCGGTCAGGTGGGGGAAATTTGCGTGAAGTCGCCGGCCCTGATGGTCGGCTATTGGAATTTGGACGATGCGACCAAGAAAACGATCACGCCGGAAGGCTGGCTGCGGTCGGGTGACGCCGGCTATTTGGACGAAGATGGTTATGTGTATGTGCATGACCGTGTAAAGGACATGATCGTTTCCGGCGCGGAAAACATCTATCCGGCCGAAGTGGAAAGCGCTCTATTTGGTCATCCGGAGATAGCCGATGTGGCAGTGATCGGCGTGCCCGATGAAAAATGGGGCGAGGCGGTAAAAGCCGTTGTGGTGACGAAGGAGGGGGCCGAGCTGTCGGAGGCGGAGGTTCAGAAATTCGCCCGCACCCTCATTGCCGGATACAAGGTGCCGAAGTCTGTCGATTTCATCGACGCCTTGCCGCGTAATCCTAGCGGAAAAATTCTCAAAAAGGATTTGCGCGCGCCCTATTGGGAAGGGCGAGAGCGCCAAGTTAACTAAAATTGATCTGTATGGGAACGAAGAACAAACAAGCGGCCTCGGCCGCGTTCTTCAGGCGCGGCGAGGCCCGCAATTTTGGCGCATATGTTATGGCCACCCGGTTTATGAACCGAGTCTATCAGTTTTGTGCAGACGTGCTGCACGCAAAATGCAAATGGATATAGATTGTCTTGGATCAGCTTGCGCTGGTCAGATTTTCCAGTCAGGAGGAGTCATTTTTCTAACCTCCTTTTCACGAGGATAAGTGCAAAAAGCTTAGCGTTGACCGGTGCGGGAGTCAACGAGAACAGGCTTTGCTTCATGTGGTTGTCTCTCAACCATCACATGATCGCGCTACCGTAACCAAGCAGGTCGTTGTGCGGATCGCATGCCCAAAAGACGCGGCCCGAAGTCGAGGAGAATGCTATGAGTGAATCGGAACGCCGCCATATTCCCTTACAGGGAACTCCGAATTTTCGAGATTTCGGCGGCTACAAGACGGCAGACGGCCGCGCGGTGAAATGGAAGCGCCTGTACCGATCTGGCACACTGGCCGATCTGACACCGGACGATCACGCGCAGATCGACGCATTGGAAATCGCGCGCATATATGATCTTCGTACGGATGATGAGCGGAAGAACTTTCCGAGCAACCTGCCAAACGACGGCCCGGAAGTCGTGAGCCTGGCCATTCACGGACGCGATGTGGTCCGCGGCGAGGGTTTCGATGTGGCCGCCTATCTGAAGAGCCTCACATCGGAAGAGTTGGCCGACGGGATTAAGGCGTCCTACGAGATATTCGTCACAACTTATGCTCATCAGTACAAGACGTTGTTTGAGCATTTGGACGACCACACCGACGACGCAGCCTTAATTCACTGCGCGGCCGGCAAAGACCGCACAGGCGTTGCCTGCGCGCTCGTGCTTCATGTGCTGGGGGTGCCGCGCGAGACGATTCTTCACGATTACACACTGACGAACCAGTTTTTGGGGCCGGACTATCGCGCTACCCGCAAGGCCCAACTGATACCGGGTGATATCGACTTTGATATCGAGCTGGAGGATGCGCTCTTTGACGCGCGACACGAGTATATCCAGTCGGCCTTTGATGCCATCGATCGCCGGTTCGGCTCGCTCGACGGCTATGTGCGGGATGCTTTGGATGTGACCGAGGCCCGAAAATCCCAGCTTAGGCACATTTTTCTGGACTGATTTAGGCCTTGAATCCCGCGGGCAGAAGCTCGATCTTGGTTGCACGGACAATTCTTAGCAGTGGGATTCTGCGTGGCAAAAGATCCATACAACGTGCTGGGTGTGGCCAAAACGGCCAGCGACGAAGAGATTCGCAAGGCCTATCGGTCGCTGGCCAAAAAATACCATCCGGATTTGAACGTCGATAACAAGAAAGCCGAAGAGCGCTTCAAAGAGATTTCGCTCGCCTACGATATTCTGGGCGATCCGGAGAAGCGGAAGAAATTCGACGCCGGCGAAATCGATGCGACGGGCGCGGAGCAAGCTCAGCGTCAGTATTATCGAGACTATGCCGGCCAAGATCCACGCTATGCCCATAGTTTCTATGAAGGCAGTTCGGAAACGGATGACCTGAACGATATCTTTGCCAACTTCTTTGGCGGGCGCGCCCGGGCGGGGGGCCGCTCATTGCCCATTCCGGGACAGGATGTCCAATATCAATTGTCCATCGATTTTCTGGATGCGGTGCGGGGCGCGAAGAAGCGGGTTACCATGCCGGACGGCAAGGCGCTCGATCTGTCGATTCCCGCGGGCATCCGCGACGGTCAATCCCTGCGTCTCAAAGGTAAAGGCGGTCCGGGGATGAATGGCGGGCCGCCTGGGGATGCGTTCGTCACGCTCACTGTCTCACCTCACACCTTGTTCGAACGCGATGGCGACAATATCCGGATCGATCTACCGGTCTCCCTCGACGAGGCGGTTTTGGGCGCCAAGGTCGATGTGCCGACCATTGATGGCTCCGTTACGTTGAGTATTCCGCCCGGCTCCAACAACGGGGCAATTCTGCGCTTAAAAGGCAAGGGTGTGGCGGGTAAAGGCGATCAGTATGTTCGGCTGAAACTGGTGCTTCCGGACAAGCCTGATGATAGGCTCACACAGTTCTTGACGGAATGGCGGGCGGCTCATCCACAAAATCCCCGCCAAAACTGGGGGTGATTCCCATGTTCACGGCCGACGACGTTTTGAACATGATTCCGGATCTCACGCGCGACGAGCTGTTGGAATTTGTGGAGGCCGGATGGATCAAGCCCGAAGAAGGGGCGATATCCGGAGGGGAACAGTTTGTCTTCCTCAGAATCGACATTGCGCGGGCCCAGTTCATCGCCGATCTGCGGCACACCATGCAGGTTAATGACGAAGCCGTACCGGTAATCTTGTCGCTGGTGGAACAGGTGCATTCGCTGCGCAGCGACCTCGACACGCTGGCCAAATCGATTCAAACTCAGGGCCCGGATGTGCGCTCCAAGATATTGGAGAGCATGCGTCAGTTGACTCTGAAGAGCTGACCAAGGGCGCGGCGGCAGCGACGTGGCCGAGCCTTGGCTGCGTCGTTGAGGCAGGAGAATGAATTATGCCGCCAAGCCGCCCGCGTCTGGCCCAAGAACTTGCCAGATTCTTTCCGGAAGCGGAGGCGTTACGCGCCTCGCTCAAATCAGAACTCGAAGCGGCGAGCCCAAACCCTTTGCACAATCCGGTGGATGCCCTGGCGTTGTCGATCAGTGAGCGCCTTGCCGATAAGACCTACGCCGACTGCGATCTCGAAAATCTAGTGCAGTATTTGGTTGCGCGGGCCTTTTTGTTCCGTGTTCATCGCTTGGCGGATTATGCGGGCGAAACCGACTTCAACGCCAATGTTGCGCGCATCGAACAGTTGCTGCGTGCGCTCGCCACAGCGGATGACGGAGGGCGATTGCCGCCGGACGTTTACGCCGACCGTCTGCGAAAAGAATGGATGGGTTTGGTGATCACCGCGCATCCCACTTTCTGCATGACCGAAATTGCGTCCCAGGACATGGCCGATTTGGCGGTCGGATGCACCCGGGACGGGACGCCGCTCACAGCCGATCAGCAGGCCGAGATATTGGAACGCACAGGGCTCATTCCGCACGGGACGCCCGCCGGGATCGATTTGGCGTCCGAGCTTGACCAGTCTTACGTCGCCGTGGAGGAAATCAATCGGTCGCTGCGTACGATCTACGAAACGGCCGTCAATGTGGCGCAAGATCTTTACCCGGACGATTGGGCGCAATTCTGTCCGCGTTTGATCACGGTGGCAAGCTGGGTGGGGTTCGATCTCGACGGCCGCCGCGACATCGGTTGGAACACCACCTATCGAGCCCGCGTGGAAAGCGCGGTTCGGCAGCTAACGCACTATCAAGCACGCGCCGCCGAGCTGTGCGAGGCAATATCGGGGGAAACACCTGCGCTGCCTCTGATCGATCTTCAGGAACGCTTGGCCGTGGCCCTTCGGATCGCGAAAGATGATCTGGCCGCTATTCCTGAAGACGGTAACGATGCAGCGGGTGCCGCCATCCTCGGCCGTCGCGTAGCGTCCCATCAAGAGGGCCGTTTGACCAATCCCGCGTCGTTGGTCCGGCGGCTCGATGCGGCCATTGAACTTCAGCAAGACCCCGCGGTGTTGAAATCCTTGCTGGTGCTCAAGGCTCAAGTGTCCAATTTGGGCCTGGGCATGGCGCATACCCATTTTCGTCTGAATGCCTCTCAGCTTTTCAATGCGTTGAGCCAGGACGTGGCATTGGACACCGCACCGGATGATCGGGGCAATCGGCGGACCTATCTGCGCGCCCTCACCCGCTTGCTCGACCAGGCCGTGCCCGTCCAAACGAATTTCGGCACGGTTGCGGGCGAAAAAATGTCCGCCCGCAGGTTGTTCATGTTGTTATCGCAGATCAAAAAATATGTGGACGGCAGCACACCGATCCGTTTTTTGATCGCCGAATGCGAAACCGCATTCGCAGTGCTCGCGGCCCTTTATTTGGCACGTCTGTTCGATGTGGAGGACGTGGTCGACATTTCGCCTCTCTTCGAAACCTCCACGGCACTGGAACATGGACATGCGATCATCGACGAGTTGCTGGCTAACCCGCATTACCGGGCCTATGTGCAGCAGCGGGGCCGTTTATGTATTCAAACCGGGTATTCGGATGCTGGGCGCTATGTGGGGCAAGTGGCGGCCTCGTTGGCGGTCGAACGATTGAAAATCAAGCTGGCGTCGGTTCTATCGGCCCACGGCATGGACGGTGTCGAATTGGTGGTATTTGATACCCACGGGGAATCCATCGGAAGAGGGGCCCACCCGGTGAGTTTCCAGGACCGTTTGTGTCACGTGTCCTCCCCGGCGACCCGGTTGCAATTTGCGCTCGAAGGTCTCACCGTAAAGCAGGAGGTGAGTTTTCAAGGCGGCGACGGGTATGTCTACTTTCGCAATAAGCCATTGTCCTTCGCTGTACTGAGCCGGCTGTTCGAACATGGCTACAAGACCATTGCGCAAACCGAGAACGAAAGCGCAAAGTCGGACCAACTCTATTTGGATACGGATTTCAGTCTTGAATTCTTTATCAATCTAACGCGCTACAATCAGGAGCTTTTTGAAAACCCGAACTATGCAACGCTTCTTTCTGTATACGGAACGAACCTTCTTTATCCGACCGGATCCCGTAAGACGAAACGTCAGCACGAAGGGCGTGGCGCCGGGGATCACGGCCACCCGTCGCAGATCCGCGCCATTCCCAATAATGCCATTCTTCAGCAGATGGGGTTCCTGTCCAACAGTTTAGGGGGCGTGGGCAACGCCATTAGCAAAGATCCCGATCATTTCGCGGAGATTTACGGTCGCTCGGAAACGTGCCAGCGGTTTATGCGCTTGGTGCATTATGCCTATCGGCTCAGCTCGTTGGATGTGATCTCGGGTTATCTCGAAACCATGAGCCCCATGTTTTGGTTGCGGCGGGCGCGCGTGGAGCCAAAAAAGGAACGGCGTGCCCAGATGCTGCGGATCGGCCGGTTGCTTTCCGATACGCAACGATATGCCGGTCTGGACCGGGTGTTCAGGGAATTGGCCTACGACACGATTAATCTGAAATCGGCCTTGGATGCGCTGGATCTCGATAAGCCGCTGGCTGTATTGGACGATAACTATTTGATCGACCGGGACTTACTGCACGCGACTCGGCTGGCCATGGTTCAGGAAATCTTGTTGGTGGCGGGCCGCACGCCGCGCTTCAGCAGCGATCCGGAAATCACCATCGACGACGTGATCAGCGAATTGTTGCATGTGGATGTGCTGCCGGCCGTGGATGCGTTGGAACGGGCGTTCCCTTTGTCGGACCCCAAGCGCGGACCACTCGATTTCGGCGAACCGTCCACCTATGCAGAGAGCGACGGGGCAGGCTATGCGCCGGTCCACAACAGCGTTATTACGCCGCTGAAAGACTGGTACGACCGGTGCCGCCGCGCCGGCGTCGGGATTACCTATCTGTCGGGTGCAGTCGGCTGACGCGTCGAACTGGTCTTGGTACAGTTGGATGCTGTCCATGGAACTGCCGATCAGCCGCCTGGATCGTGGCCAAGGTCGATATTGTCACCTCGTATGGCCGGTTCTGATGGGCCCAGATAGGGCGCCCCGGTGTCATAATTCGGCTCTTCGAGAATTACATGCGGTCTTATACAGAGACAATGCCAATGATAAGAAAACTTCTCTCGCAGTGCTTGTAGGTTCTTTAGTGACCAAGGATCGCAAGACTTTGTGATATCGTCCTCGTTCGGATTTTCTCCAGAAAAATTGTAGCAGACTTCTGTGGGCTCATCATACATCGTGTCGGTGTGCCCCAACCCCAGAGCTACGGGGATGACAATGAGCGTCAAAAACGCTGCCATCAATGCAATCGGAATAGCGAGAAGCAGTCTAACGATCCGCATGCGTTTCTTCCGTAGTCTTTTGTTGGAAACCGATGATCGCAATACTGCCATTCGGGAAAGGTACTGTCCGAAACGGCGTCTCTGTTCTTACTTTCGCAAATTTATCAACCGAAAGTTGGTAGTGCAAGCCGCTACCTTTTTACCTGGCAACGGTCGAATTTAGTTCCGAGAGGATTCCCGAGGTCTTTGTCCTCGCGTACCCTAATGAGCCGATTCACTCGGATGTCGTGTTCGCCGGTAGTGCGGTGAGCCACGCCGTGATCGAGCGGGTCGACCCAGCCCGGCCGGCTTCCTCCACCAGACCAAACGCCGTCTTTCGAAGTAGCGCGATGGTTTGTTGATATTCGTTACCCGACCGGCTGATTGGGTTGGGTAACCAATTTGGCGCACGTTTTTCATGGCTGCGCAGCAGCAAAACAAGGCGACCGCCGGGCTTCAGGACACGAATGATCTCCTGAATACACACATCAGGATCCTCCCAGAATTGGAAGCAGTGAACGGCAAGGGCCATATCAAAGGTCTTATCCCGCCAAGGCAGGGACTGCGCCGTACCGGACCGCAGATCGAGACGGTTTCCCAGCTTGCGCAATGCAGGTCGAGCCGACGCCATGCGCACCATGGTTTCGGTCGGATCAACGCCTGCCAAATGAATGCCGTCGACTTTTTGCGCGATCATCTCCAAAAGGCGCCCGCTGCCGAAGCCGATTTCCAGAACATGGTTCTCCGGCTGCGGATCGACCAGCTTACAGGCCAGCCGGTAGGCGGGGGCGTTCAGCCATTCCATAACCCTCGCGAAGAGACGGTTCGGGTGCATTGGCAAAGGGGCGGCGCGCGGCATCTTATACGCAGATCTCTAGGTCTGAAATACATAGACAATATGAATTGTCGAAATGTCAATCGGAGCGATGCATGGCGCGAGAGCAGAAGACCGAACAAATGGCTGAGATCGCCCGCTTGATCCCAAAAGTCTATGTCAAACTAATGGTGGTGACGGCGGCGCTCATGAAAGAAAGTGACGTGTCACCCGGGCAGCGCGCTGATGGAAGATGTAGATCGCTTGGGGCCGCAAAGCATCGGGTCCCTTGCCTGACGTATTCTAATCGGACCCTTCGCGCCCCTCGACCTTTACAGTTCCAAAAGAGAATCAATCCGGCAATGCGAACGACTGGGGCATGATCATTTTTCACGGAAACATGATCATGCCCCAAAACGCTATGGGGATTCACCGTTGGTCGCGCCTGCCTGCGCGAAGCCTAAGCTTCGCCCTGCGGGCCATAGCCCTTCGGGCGACGGGTCGTTCGGCGAAGGCAGGCGATCGGACGGTTAA